>CAWIUZ010000131.1:0-8741 GCA_963838915.1 uncultured Acidobacteriota bacterium | reverse complement strand
ATGTCGGGCTCGAGATTCTCGGGTGACGATACGGATCCTGCGGCAGCGGGAGCGGGCGATACCGCGGCGGCATACGCCATAAACCCGGGCTCCTACCGCTTCGTGGACAAGTCCGGTTTTGGCGGCCGGGTGGGCGAGTATGACACGCTGCGAGGCTCCGAAGGAACCGATGCCGCGACGGCGTTGGTGTCGTCGCAGAACCACCTTGTCGTTGTATCGCGGGGCGATGTGCTAAGCAGCCAGGATTACCAGGCTGTGTCCCAGGTCACCGCCGGCGAATGGGCGCGATTCTCCGTGGACATGCGCAGCTTCATGCAGCAACAGGACCATTATCCTTTTTATGCGTTTCCGGTGCTGGACGTTCCCCCGGGCAGCACCAGCCCTCCCGACACCACCACCGATCTCATTCCTTCTCACGCTACGTTTGGAGTGGTGAGACGGTTAGGCAAAGCGCAGGCCCAAGTCAAGATGCCACGGCTTCCGGTCCATCTGTTTGTGAAGGGGGACTGGCAGGCGAGGGCCGGGGCAACACAACTGGCCTACCTGGACGAGAACACGACTCCTGCGGTTTATGTGAACGGGGTAAATACCACCTGCGGTCAGCAATGTCACTACCAGTCCCAGTACCAATCGGTAAACTACACTACTCGGAATATCAGCGGTGGGGCTGACGTCGACCTGAACTCGGTACACCTCACCTACGAGCACGCCTACAGCAGCTTCCATGACCGGCTCATCCTCCCCACGGGCACGTTTACCGGGCCGTTCACACCGGAAAACGAAGGGTTTTCGGTCGTCAATCCCCCTCCGGCCGGTCCGGCGCCGCAGGATTTTCCAGCCGGGAATTACTTCATCAACATTCCTTCGCCGGACGTTGCTTCCTCGGATCGCGTGAGCGTGAACTGGGCGCCTTCTCCTACGCTCTCGACCAACGGCCATGTGAGTTACACGCGCTTGCGCGACAATCTTACGTCTTATCCGCAAAATGTGTTTGGCACCGACGAGACGGTGAGTTGGCGCCCGCGGGACCGGCTGCGGCTGACCGCCGATTTCCATCAGCAGAATCTCATCAACGACTTCACCCCGTACTACAGCCTCTACGGAAATATGTCGTATCACAACCATTGGGAGGGTTTGCGGCTGGAGTACGAGTTGCCACGAGGGTTCGATCTGGAAGGCCGCTATCAGCGCAACGGAATCACCCGTTCGAACGCCTCCCTTTGGCCTCAGAGCTATTCGATGGACAACACCGACTTGCAAACCGTGGTGCCTTCTTCATTCAGCAACACCGCGGGGGTGGCGCTGCGCTATCACGACCATGGATTGTGGAGTGCGCGAGCGGGCTACGAATGGACGGGCACGCATAGTCCCGGCTACCTGGTCGTGCCGCAGAGCAATAACCTCATCCTTGGCAATGTGACGCTTACACCCCTGAGTTGGCTGGTGTTTGCGAACGATACCAACATCATCGTGCAGAATTCCTTTCCGGCGCCTTCGCTCCCCAACACCCCCGGCGAGGCGCCGGGATTCGGGACCGACATCTCCGGCCTCCCTCCTGACTTTCAGCGCCGCAACCGCTTCTACATTGACACTGCCGGCGCCACCTTGCGTGTCGTGCCGGGTTGGAACCTGGGACTGGGATATTCCTATCAGCAGAACAACCTGACCACCTACATGGCGTTCCAAAATGATAGCAGCGTGAACTATGTGATCGACCAAGCTGCGGCGCTCTACAAACAGATCAGCCAAAGCTACTGGGGCGAGTCATCGTACACCATCAAGCGGCGTCTGGGCCTGAACTTGGGACTCACCTATAACTCAGCGCGCAGCGGGTTCCGGCCCGACCTGAATCCGAATAATGCCGCACAACTCGGCAACGGGTATCTGATTGCGCAAGGCACCTGTGAATCCGGGACTCCGCCACCCTGCTTCGATCCGGTAATGTTTCAGGCGGGTCTGGACAATCTGAGCTTCAGCAGTACCCAGATCTCAGAGGTGATCGTTCCGCAATGGGTCGGGCAGTCGAGAGCGTACTACCTGTTGCCGTACAAGTTGGAAGGAGGACTCGTTTTCAATTACGGCAGCTATCGGGATTTCTGGAATCCTAACTTGAACGGAGTTCTGCGGGCTTTCAACGTCTACCTCAGGCGTTCGTGGTGAGCACTGCGAGTCGTGAAAGGATAAGGTTGTTCAAGGCGCGCCGGATTTTCGTTTGCCCTTCCTCGAGTCGCGGATCGGAAACGCCGCGCGCAGGACGAGGGTTCGAAGGCTGGCGCGGACACTAGCGTTCACCGGCGCAGTAGCGCAATAAGAAACAAGCCGCCACCGATGAGTGGAAACCAGACTTTGATGTACCGCATGGTCCTACCGACCGCGATAATCGAGCGCGTGAATGGCCAACGAGGATTCGTCTGACCCTTATACCGTTCCCACTCCAGGTTCCATTCTGAACTGCGCGTTTCCGCGCCGACGGCCCGAGCGCGGTGTAACTCGCCTAACAACCACGAACCGAACAGGTTCACGCCAAGTGCGAAGAGCACCAGAGCAATCGACCATTTGGAGTATCGGTTGTGAAGAACCGAGTTAGCAGAACCGAACACTGCCCAGTTCGCGGCGATCAGCGCGTAGGAGAGCTGCATGCTTGTGTCAGTGAGTTTTCCCGTCCAGTACTCGTACTCGGTCTGGACCTTCTTATATCCCTCTGCGGGCGATTCATAACTCACCGGTGCAGGCACAGCAATTGTGGCGACGACCACCGATGCCGGCGCCTGTACTTGTTGAGGTGATAGGCTAATATTCTGAGTGTCCGCCACCAGGGTCCTCCTCCTCCTTTGGTCTGGCGCCCGCGGCCTCAAAGCTCTCAAAACTCGCCGCAGTTCCCTGCGTCATTGTCATCCAAGTGTGCAGGTGCCCAGGACCTGGGTCGAATGGAGGATGTCCAGGACCTGGGTCGAGTGGAGGATTTCCAGGACCAGGATCAACCGGCTCGTATCCCCCACCGACGCCGGAATCAATGCCATCGAAATTCTCAACAGTTCCCCGTGGGTCGCTCAGCGGACGATCTAAATCGCTGGCGACATTCTGTGCCGATCCATTCGGCTGGTATGAGTTTGCAGCAGGACTATCCGTCTGTCGCATAGCCCACTCCTGCTCTTGGCCATATTCTCTATTTGTCATATGCCTCCTCGATTTCGCACTGAATTCCCACTAAAGGATTGAACCTGACCAACATCATACGCCCGATTGCCCCCTGACACAACAGATGTTGCACGGCGCCCACAGTCGCCTCAAAGTCCCGAGTAGGGGCCTTGCTATGGTATGATGTCGGCTTTTTAAGAGTGTGGAGGAAGACGAATTCTAACGAGTACAAATAGAGGAGTGAGTCAGAATGCCAAGCTTAAAGATGTATACCGGAGAGAAAATTCCGCTCGAAATGCACAAGGTCCGCATTGTGCAAAAACTCAGGTTAATCCCCATTGAGGATCGTCTGAAGGCCATTACGGAGGCGGGGAACAACACGTTCCTGCTGCAAAACTGCGACGTTTTCCTGGACATGCTAACCGACAGCGGCGTCAACGCGATGAGCGATCATCAACTGGCCTCGATGATCACGGTGGACGACGCGTATGCCGGGTCGGCGACGTTCACGAGGCTGGCGAATAAGCTAACTGAAATCTTCGGGACGAAGTATTTCCTCCCTGCGCATCAGGGGCGGGCCTGCGAACACATCCTCGCCAAGGCCTATGTCACCGCAGGCAGCGTGGTTCCAACGAACTTTCATTTTACGACCACCAAGGCGCACATCACCGAGTGCGGAGGTTCAGTCGAAGAGGTCCTCATCGACGAGGGCCTTAAAACCACGAGCACCTGCCCGTTCAAAGGCAACAGCGATACTTCGAAGCTGCGGGCGGCCATCGAGAAGCACGGCCCGGCAAAGATCCCGTTCGTGCGTCTTGAAGCCGGAACGAACCTGGTGGGCGGGCAGCCTTTCTCTTTGGAGAACATGAAGGAAGTCCGCAAGGTGTGCGACGAGTTCGGCCTGATGCTGGTTCTGGACGCGAGCCTGCTGCAGGATAATCTCTACTTCATCAAGACCCGCGAGCAGAGTTGCAGGAACAAGACGATCCGCGAGATCACGCGCGAGATCGCCGATTTGTGCGACATCATCTATTTTTCCGCGCGCAAATTGGGTGCGGCCCGCGGGGGCGGCATTATTACGAACAGCGAGAAGGCTTACAAAACCATGCGCCACCTGGTGCCGATGTTCGAGGGCTTCCTGACCTACGGCGGCATGTCCGTGCGGGAAATGGAGGCGATGGCGGTCGGCCTCGAAGAGACCATGGACGAAGAAGTCATCAACCAGGGCCCGCAGTTCATCGAGTATATGGTCAACGAACTCGACCGGAAAGGCATTCCCGTGGTCACGCCGGCCGGCGGTCTCGGCTGCCATCTGGATGCCACGCGATTCATCCCCCACGTGCCCCAGGTCGAGTACCCCGCCGGGGCGCTCGCCGCAGCCATGTATATCGCCGGCGCGGTGCGCGGCATGGAACGCGGCACGATGTCGGAACAGAGAAACCCCGACGGCAGTGAGCGGTTGTCGGAAATGGAACTCCTGCGGCTGGCCTTGCCGAGGCGCGTGTTCACGCTATCGCAGGTGAAATACGCCATCGACCGTATCACCCGGCTTTATCAAAACCGGGGTTTGATCGGCGGCCTTAGATTCATCGAAGAACCGCCCGTACTGCGATTCTTCTTCGGCAGGCTCGACCCGGTGTCGGACTGGCAGACCAAGCTCGCGGCGAAGTTCCGCGCAGATTTGGGCGACAGCCTGTAATCGAGGATGGACGGGAGAATAGACCGGGTGTTGGGATGCTTGGGAAGAGACCCCTCACCCGGCCCGCTCCGGCTGGTGAAAACGCCGGCAGCGGACCACCCTCGCCCCAAGGGAGAGGGCTGAAAACCGTTGCCGTTGACGGCCCTCTCAAGTGGGAAGAGGGTGGCGAGAGTAGCAAGCCGGGTGAGACATCTCTTCCCTTCGCGGGTGGGTCGCAAGCTTCAGAACGGCGGCGCGGGGCGGCCGGGGAGTTCGTGGCAATCGTAGCAGCGGGGCTCGTAGGTTTCCTTGCCGCCCACCTGCACTTGGGGAGCGTTGTACGGCGCGGGCTTGCCGTCCAGGATGCGCTGGGGCAGCGGCGCGGGCTTGCCGCAGCGCGCGCAGAGGGGGTTCAGCCACATGCAGTCATGGCCGCTTCGGCAAAGTCCAAAAAGCTGGAGCGTCGAGCCGAAGGGCTCGCGCTTGAAGTCCAGGGCCAGGCCGGCGGCGATCACGTCGTAGCCGCGATCGAGCAGCTCATCGACCACCAGGAAAAAGCCTGAGTCGGTGGGAAAGAACTGGACCTCGTCCACTGCGATCATGTGGAACCGGCAGCCCATTTCGGATTCCCTCTGCCGCACCACGCGCAGCATCTGCCAGGGATCGCGCGCCGGCACTTCCAGAGCGTCCATCATCTTGCCGTGATAGTCCTTGATGTAGCCCGAGTCGCTGCGCGTATCGATGTCAGGCTTGAAAATCAGGATGCGCTTGCGGCCGAACTGGCGCAGAGTTTCAACCTCCAGCATCAGCCGGCCTGTCTTGTTGCCGAACATATTACCGATGATCAGTTTGAATTCTCCGCGCGGCATTCGTTCCTCTCTCGTGCAGGCCAGCCCCTGTTGGGGCGGAAGGTCGTAGCCAAGAGCGCAGAGAAGCAAGACAGTTCACGCCAAGACGCTAAGGCGCAAAGCAGCGCGAAGGAGAAGGCCTCGCTTTTCTTTGCGAACTTTGCGTCCTTTGCGGCTTTGCGTGAAACCGGCTTCTCGGTCCAGAGATTGCCTCACGTTCGCACGTCCTGGGCTACACGCTGCTGGCCGCTCACGCTTTACGGTGGAACTCGAATCGCGAAGTGCTCTCCTGGCCCTTCTCGAAGTACGTCCAGTCTTGATAGTGGTGATTCGCATCCACGAAGGTGATCTTGAGGCCCACCATGTGGGGCGTCGAGGGGCTGGCGAGATTGGTTGCATCCTTGAACACAAAGGTCACCACATTCGGCTCGGACGAAGGCACCAAGCGGAAGCGCGGCTGGTTATGGGCGGCGCAATAATGAGTGGCCAGCAGATCGCTGTTGTCCATGTGAATCATGGTGACCATCTCGAAGGGCGTGCCTGCGCCGAGCACGTTCATCAGCGCCGAGCCGCCCGAGACGAGACGGTATGAGGTGGTGGCGGGACTCTCCTTCCCACCTTCGTGCATGGTGCCTTCCCACTCGCCCACCAGGGATTTCAACTTGTCAAAACTCGCGCCGGCCACGGTGGGCCGTTTCGCCGGATTCGTCGCCTGGGCCAGAACCAAACCGGTAAACACCAATGCCGCAATGACCACCCTCGCGATTTTCATGATTGTTTCCTCCTGTCGAGATTGTACACTTTTCCGGCCGCTAGGGCGATGCATGAGGCTGCCGAGACGTGTCCATGGGCGTGCGGCCCACCCGCGAGAATGAGAATCACCGTCGTCCCCGCGAAAGCGGGGATCCATTGTGGCTGGGGAGAAAGATGGATTCCCGCTTTCGCGGGAATGACGAGTCCGGGCGTGATTTTTCGAGGAACCGCTAGCGACGAGGAATCTCGCGCTGCCTTG
This sequence comes from uncultured Acidobacteriota bacterium, assembly GCA_963838915.1. Lineage (GTDB taxonomy): Bacteria > Acidobacteriota > Terriglobia > UBA7540 > UBA7540 > CAVROP01. The sequence continues at coordinate 2,065 of CAWIUZ010000131.1, read as the reverse complement.
AGAACATTCAGAGCGGCAGAGCGAGATTCTTCGCTCCGCTCAGAATGACAAGCGAAGGGCTCAGGATGACAGCGAAGGGTTCGGAATCACAGCCTTTATGAGGGTCCCACCCAGATTCAGACGCCTTGGCAGGCCAGCGGGCTAACCAAGAGCTAGCGAATTGACGGGTTTTCGAAGGGCTTGACATATCCTGGCAGAGTTGTCTACATTGTAGTCATGGCGGAAACACTGGGCACTTTCGAGCAGGCGGTCCTCCTGGTCACCCTGCGCCTCGGGAAGCAGGCTTATGGCCGCGCCATTCTGCGCGAAATGGGCGAAACATTGGGGCGCGACGTAGCCGCGGGCGCGGTCTATGCCACTTTGGCCCGATTGGAAGCCAAGTCTTACGTGGCGTCGCGACTCGGCGAGGGCACGCCCGAACGAGGCGGCCGCGCGCGGCGCTACTTCCGGCTCACCGCATCAGGAGTTCACGCGTTGAACGAGGCCAAGACAATGCTCGAGACGCTGTGGCAAACGGTCTCCTGGCCGGTAGGAGGGCAGGCGTGAGACAAGGGCAAAATCCGGAGCCGCCCCGTTGGCTGGAGAACCTGTTGACCTGCGCCCTGCCCCCCTCGCGGCAAGACGACATACCCGGCGATCTCAGGGAAGAATTCCACGCGCGTTCGGTGCGAGGCGTGCCCGTAAACCTCTGGTACATTCGCCAGGTTGCGGGACTCATCGGGCGCCAACTCTACTCAGGAGGCAAAATGCGGACCCTGTTGCTGACTTGTTGTGGGTTTACACTGCTTGCCTGTGTGTGGCTGACAACCATGGAAAGCATTCTCCGCCACCCGGGTTATCCTTCCCGGATGATTCTGGATGCGCTGCTTGGCGCAGGAAGCCTCGCGATCGGGTTGGTCGTGCTCTTTCTAGCCACAACAATCTGGCGTTGGCTGGCCCTGGCGGCCGCGGTGGCCGCAGGCGGGGTGGGAATTTCGGCCATCGTGCGCGACGCGCGCGCCGTCCATTTCGAAGGTTTCGTCCTGCTGATTGGAAGCGCGCTATCCATACAGGCGGCGCTATCGATCTGGGTTCTCGTGTTTCGCCCCCGAAGGGAGCGCACCTGAGTCCGGCAGACCTCGTGTTTCGGGCCGTCGTCGTGGCTTCGGTGGTCTGCCTCGCCGCCACCACATTGGCGGTGGGAGTATTGGCGCAGGGCCTTCTCTTCCAGAGACTCCAGGTGTGAGCGCGAGCAAGCCTGTAAGCCGAATATTATTGCCGACTTTAGAAATACATAACTTACTTAGAATCAGTCAGCGTTATACGTCAATCGTGGCAATCGTGACAATCCCGATAGAGTTTCCGTCACACCGGCGTCACACCCTTTTGGGGCGCGCTATGGTCTGCCTCTCAAATAGATGTCAACAGACTGGGGCAACTTTCGGAATGGCGGACTTCGCGGCTTTCGGCTAGGTTGCAATGCTCGCGGAGAATCGCGAGAGCGAATGGTTTCCCCTGCTTGAGAAATTGGAGAATGTACAAGCCGGGTTCGCAACCGAAGGGAGCCCAATCGTTGGGGCGCTCGCAACCCTGTTAGACTGGGATGCGGAGGGTACCATCCTGCTCTTTCTGCAAAAGTTCACCGTCGAGGAGCAAGCCGAATTCAATGTCAAGTATGCCGAGGCAAAAGCTGAGACCGAGGCAAAGTACGCTGACACAATTAACGAAGAGACGAGACGATTCGAAATCGTCATCGAAGCTGCAAAGAAAGCCAGGGACATCCGCCAGCAAAAGGAACAGCAGAGGGAACTGACCAATTTCCAGAGACATATGAGCGATTTGGTTGCAAATGAGACTCAAAGCATCCTAAAAGAGCGATTTTCGTATCCCATTTTCCTCTATGATGCAGAGAAAGTCGGCATCACGGCAACGGGCGACTCAGACCAGAACGAGCTTGTACCAAACAACAACCAGCCACCGGGCATCACAAGGACCAGCCTTGAACTTTACCAAGAGTTCCGACGCGACCCGAAGCCCTTCTTCATCGTCGAGACGGGAAAATGATAACGACCGCCACCGAACACCC
>CAWIUZ010000130.1:0-5839 GCA_963838915.1 uncultured Acidobacteriota bacterium | reverse complement strand
TTTGCCGAATTACTCGCTTCTTGCCAACGGCACGACATGGCTCTGGTGGCCGACGAGGTCTTTGCCGATTATTCGCTGGCCATGGACCCGCAGCGTGTCGTTAGCCACGCAGCGGTCACCGAAGCGCTTACATTCACGCTGAGCGGCCTTTCCAAAATCTCCGCTCTTCCCCAAATGAAGGTGGCCTGGGCGGTCGTAAACGGGCCCGCGCAACTTCTCCGAGACGCCCTGGCGCGCCTGGAGATCATTGCCGACACGTATCTTTCCTTGAGCGCGCCGTTGGCGCTGGCCCTGCCGAAGTTGCTCGAGACACGACGAGCGCTTCAGCCGCAGATACTGGAACGAGTCAGGTCCAATCTGCAGTTACTCGACGCGCGACTTGCATCGAACCAGCCCATAAACCGGCTGGAGGTGGAAGGAGGGTGGTACGCGATATTGCGGCTTCCCTCGATCCGAACGGACGAGGATTGGGCCATAGAACTCGCACGCCAAGACGGCGTCCTGGTACACCCGGGGCATTTCTTCGACTTCAGCTCGGAAGGGCACTTGGTGATAAGCTTGTTAACCGAGCGGGCGGTTTTCGAAGAAGGACTAAGAAGAATCCTCGCACGCGTGGCGTTTGAGGTCCAACCCGTGCACCCTGAAGGGGTGTAAGTTAGTAGCCGGGGGGGCAACGCCCCCGGATCGGCACCCCGGAAAGCGGACGACCCTGAAAGGGTCGATCCTGGAGCCGATCGAGCGATAGGCCAGCTGGAACGACCTCTCATTCGACCCCCTCGGGGTCGGAAGTGGTAGGGAACTCGATACCGGGGGCGTTGCCCCATATGCGCTGAGATACGCTTTGACCGATGGCCCCAAAGGGGCCCCAACCGTGAGTAGCCGCAGGTTTTAACCTGCGGTAAGTGAACCCACCAGACGCTGGCCAACCCCAACGGGGTTGACCCATGAATGGTCGGCCCCTTCAGGGCCGGGATGGTCGGTGGCTCTTTCTTTCCGGGGGTCTCACCCACGGCTACTCACGGTGTCCCGCTTCGCGGGACATCGAACATAGCGACTGAATGATTGAAATCAGGTCTTATATTAGCGCCGATGGGGCGTTGCCCCCGGCTACTCCATGAGTCCCCTCTGGGGATTCCCGGTGTATCAATTATCCTCGGCGTCCGGCAACATATACGGGCCATGCATAAGCTTTGGCTAAAGGGCTACTTTTCTAACTGGGAAGTAGGGATAATCCTAATTTGTCTGGCTGCGTTCGCCGGCGGGTGCGGGCCGCGACACAGCGCACCGATAGCCTACGCCGCTTTTGTGGCTAATAACGGGAGTTCGACTCTGGCAGAAGTTGATTTGGCGAGTTTCCGCGTGCGCGCCAGCTTGCCGGTCGCGGACCGCCCGGAACGAGTTCTGGTAAGGCCTCAGAGTAAGGAATTATGGGTAGTAACGGGCTCCGGTGAAATCAGCATCATTGAGTTTCCCACGCTGCGCGCGGTGAGGAATCTTCATATTGGAGAGGGCGCCCGCGACCTTATTTTTTCAACGTCCGGGCGCCAAGGTTTCATCCTCGACCCTGGAAAAGGGCAAATCGTTTTCATCGACGCGGAAAACTACAAGGAAATAACTCGCCTCAACCTGGGCGCGCCGCTTACCGACCTCGTGTTGACGCCCGACGGGAACACACTGGTGGCCTCCTCCCGCGCCTCGGACCAGCTCTTCTTCGTAAAGGTGGATAGCCGGAGGGTGCTCGGCTCGGTCAAAGTCGGCAAAGGCCCCGGTCCGATGGTTGTCCTTCCCGCGAGTTCCAAGGTCTTCGTGGGTGACACCGAGGAGCCTGCCATATCCGCAGTGGACCTGACTACGCAGCAACTTCTGGCCAACATCGAGATGGCGATTCGACCGGGCGCGTTAGTCCTCAAACCGGACGGCGGAGAGCTCTTTGTGCTCGAGGACGAAGGAACCCGCATGGTGATCGTGGATACGCAGCAGGACAACGTGGAGCAGAACTACCCCACCGGCCACAAGCCTGTGGCTGGAGTATTCCAACTGGACCCGTTGGTCCTTTACCTCGCCAACGCCGGCGACGGCTCCGTGATGGCCTTGGATGTCCAGAACCGAACTTTACTGGCGGCAATCCACATTGGAATCGAGCCGCGAGCCCTGGCGCTCACTCCCGACGAAAGGTTTCTGGCCGTGGCGGACACCTCCGCTTCGACGCTGGCAGTCCTTCAGACAAACCCCACGACCCTGCTCACGACCTTCCCCGTCGGCGCCAGGCCCGTGGACGTCGTGGTTCCCGGATGGATAATTCAGTGACGAGATCGGGTGATCGGGTGATCGGGTGGTCCGGTGATCGGAAGAACAAGGGGGAAGGTGGCAGGTGGTAGATGGTAGATCGGGTACCACACATGTCACCCACGACCCACCACCTACGATTTGTTCTCCCGATCACCCGATCTCCCGATTTCTTCACCAGCTAACGAGTTCGTCGGAGAGCCGCAGAGTAAGCCAGCCTTCTTGGGGGATGATTTGGATGGGCAGGGCGTTCACCCAAATTGAAACCTGCAAGCGGATTTGTTGGCGGGGCTCATAGCCCAGCAACTGATAGTCCAGGCGCAACTCGAAGATGCGATGGAACGCAACTTGGAGTTGGGCGGCTATTCCCGGCGGGACTACCAACGGCTCATCGTTTTGCCACAAGCTCAACCCGCTCAGGCTGGAGTTGCGGATGGAGGCATGAGCGCGCACACGGCTGCTGTCTACTACATTCACTCGAATTTCGAATTCCGCATGGTCTTTCAGAAACGCCTCGCTGAGATCCAGACGCAGGAAAAGCGCCTCCCGGCTGAACCCGTAATAAAGCGCCTCCCAAACCCTGGCGGCTCCGTGCATCGAGCCGAAGCGCGGGTCGGGAAGATAGAGGCCGGCGCCCAGCCACTCGAAGTAATTGGTGACCGCGCCATCGATTCGCGGTTGGATCAGCCCCGTGGGTGGAACGCTCAAAGCCGTGTCGCGCGGGCGCTTGATCGGTTCCGCTAGCTCGTCCGCCGGGGAACCGCCTAGCATCTTGTAAAGATTACTGAGATGCTTTCGATACAGCAGATCAAACTCTTCATCGTTCGCGGTGGAATGTTCCGGGCCGTACCACCAGCACCAGTCACTGCCCTCAGCCACCCACAATTCCTGTTGCGCAAGATCGACGTCGCTCTTCGGGGCATTGACGCTGTTTTGAGCATAGAAATCGCGCGCTTCTGAAAGCAGGTCCCAGGCGCGGTTGTCTTCATCCGCTCCAATCCAAACGTCGTAGTTGGCGTTAATCCACGATCCGGGGGTGATATGAGTCAAACGTCCTGGTTCTGTAACCTTCAGGGCTTCGCTGGCAGTCACAGCCTTGAGTTCGGGGTCATCCGCCAGCCGGGCGTAGAAGCTCTTCAGGAACTCCCTGCCGTTGCCGGGGTAATACTCCCAGGCGTTTTCACCGTCCAGGATAACCGATACGACGGTAGGCTTGCCCCAAACGCTCCGGCCTGCCGCTTTGATCCGCTGGTGCAGGTCTGCCGCGGCATCGTGCGGGTTCATGCGGGAGTAGACGAACCCCACCAAGTCAGAAAGTTGGTGATCGCGGAAAAAGAGCGAGATGCTGCGCCCTTCGGAAGTCAGCACATGCGGCCGGTAGAGTTCTGAACCTCCGTCCGTGGTCCCATCGCTTCTACGGTTGAATCCCTTCTGGATGGAGCGCCCCAGCACGCCTTCGTCAGTGGCCGCCCACGCGAATCCCTCGTCAGCGGCCAGACGCAGGACTTCATCCGAGACACTTCCCTCACTCGGCCAAAGCCCGCGCGGCTTCGAGCCGAAGACTTGCTCGTGAAGCCGGACCGCTGCACGCAGTTGGTCGCGGGCATCTTCCGGGTGCTGAAAGCGACGGCGCGGCAACCGAATTCCCGGACGAGATTCCGCCGCGATATTGGAGTCGCAGAGAAGAGGAAGAATAGGATGGTAGAAGGGTGACGTCGAGACCTCAATCTGCCCGCGCTCACTGGCGGATCTGTACTCATCCAGAACTCTGCGGAATAGTTCCACTTCCTTCTCACGCAGCACGGACTTATCGGCCTCGCGATAGCCCCGTTCCTGCGCCACGAGTCTTCTGATCTGCGGGTCGCCCGCCAGGTAGATTTCATCAAACCAGGCAAGCTGCGAAAGCAGTTGTAAATCGAGCAGGTCTTGCGCCGAGAAGAAACGCGCAGAGGAGGCGAGGTCCGCATTTCGCGATTTGTCCCACAATTCGCGGAAACGCGGGTAGCGGCTGAGAAGGTTCTGATGGTTAATCTGGAAAGCGGTTTGCAAAAGGAAGTCACGGTCGTCCTGGCTTAATCTTTCGGCAGGCTTGAACGACACCTCATACTGGCGCTCGAGCGCAGTCTGCTGCGCGTAATCCTGCACCTGCACCACCAGCGAAGGTACCAGATTGAAAGTCATGTGGACGGTCGGGAAATCGCGCAGCATCGCCACCATGCCGAAATAGTCCTTCAACGCGTGAAGGCGCGTCCAAGGCATAGTGTAGCGGCCTTCCGCCAGGTCCTTGTAGAAGGGCTGGTGCATGTGCCAAAGCAGCATCAAGTAGGTCTGGGCCATAAGAAAGTAATCGGCAATCGGTAGTTTTCGTGTACGAGCGGCGTCAAGTCGCCCCTGCGAGGCTGCGGGAAAACTCTTGAACACTGTCATTCTGAGCGCAGCGAAGAATCTCGGCAGTTGTATATTCACGGAACTACAGAGATCCTTCCTTCGTTGCACTCAGGACCGCCTGCGCCTGCCCCGAAAATCAGGTCATTCCCGCGTAAGCCCCAAACGTGATGAAAAGGATGCCAAAGCCAACCGGGATAACCGTCCAACTCAGGGCTGCATTCAAGCACCAAAAATATGCCGATCAGCCCACGCCAAGCTTGGCATGGCATTCATGAATTCCTTTTTGTGGTCTTCGTTCAGCATGTCATACCTCCAATATCTGCAGCATCGCATCCACGAACCATTCGAATCTGGCCCGGCGTTCGGAATTGTCCTCGGCCAGCTTGCCTTCGTCGTCGTATTTGTCATCCCAGTTGTGGTTGGCCAACCCAAGGTCGGCAACCCACAGCTTGTGCAACTGCCTGGCTATTTCTTTCCGGTCCATAAAATCACTCGAAGTTGCCCATTCGACCTTTATCCCGTTTTCCTCGTCCTTCAGCCTGAGCAGGTAACGCGCCACGCGCCAGTTGGCGTGGATAAGCCCTGGACTGAACTCGGGATAGATACTGGTCAACAGTTGCCTTGCCATTTTCAGGCAGTTTTCAACATCGGTTTCGGTTGCTTTTTTTCCACTAATGTAATTGCTTCGATACCCCAGAACGGTCTTCTCAAAAATAATCAATGCATCTCACGTTCAAGACATCGTTTGCCGTGGAAAGTTCGAAGATGTGGTCTCCCGAGCCGCTGAACCACATGTGAGGCCAGCGCCAGTTATCTTCTCATCAGCCAGATTGGATCCCTTACATTCACGTCTGTATCGTTCTGCCTGCTCTTCGTGCATTATGAACAGCCCGAGGCAATAGCATTCGCCCTTCCCCGAACTCGGAGGTCATGGTTTTCAGCTCCTGAATGGGCTCGATCGCCACCGGCGGCCTGCGAATTCTGCGCAAGCTGCTGGCGGCGGCGCAGAAACAGCAGAAAGCGGAGGAGAAAACCATTGCGGTGGTATCGGCATAACCAGCCGAGAGCCGGTGTTTAGGTCCGCACCAAAGCCCTTCATTTTTTGTTTCTTGACCAGCTGAAATTGTTTAGGGCAAGATCTTTCCCGCAGATCTGCTTAAAAGGG
>CAWIUZ010000129.1:0-8611 GCA_963838915.1 uncultured Acidobacteriota bacterium | reverse complement strand
CGCATATTCGAGCAAGTTGAAGCTCATATCGAGCCTGAGCGCGCTTGCTCTTTGGCTGAGTTGTGCGACAACGCAACCGCAGAAAGTGATCGTCCAGGCGCCTGCGCCAACGCCGGTCGCACAAGCAGCGCCCCCTAAGCTTGCCGCGCCGGCGCCACCGCCCTCCCCGGCGCCGCCCCCTGACCCTTCCGTTGCGCTGGTTTCCCAGGTTGAAACCCTCTACAAAGCCGGAGTAGCCGACTACCGGTCAGGAAACCTGGAAGGGGCCAAGGAAAAATTCGACGAGGCGGTGGAAAAACTGCTCGAGTCGAATCTCGACGTTCAGGCTGACGATCGCCTCGACAGTGAGTTTGAAAAACTGACGGAGGACGTCTACGACGCAGAGGCGGCGGCGCTCGAGCGCGGAGACACTTTGAGCGCGCACAACTATGTACCTCCGCCGCTCGAGTCGTTTTCCGGCCTCACTTTCCCGGTTGATCCGCGGGTCAAGCAGCAGGCTCAGCAGGAACTGAAAGCCGTCCGCTCAGACCTGCCGCTCGTGTCTAACGACTATGTCGACGGCGTTCTGACTTATCTTCAGAACCACGGACGGGGTTATGTCACGACGGCCCTGAAGCGGATGGGTTTATATCAGGGAATGATTTCGGAAACGCTTCAGAAGGAGGGCGTTCCGCAGGATCTGATCTACCTTGCCGCCCTCGAGAGCGCGTTCAATCCTTACGCCTTGTCGAAAGAAGGGGCGAAGGGCATCTGGCAATTCATGGTTGGAACGGGCATGCTTTACGGCTTGAGGAAAGACCGCTGGGTGGACGACCGCCAGGACCCCGTGAAGTCCACGCAAGCCGCCGCCCGGCACCTCAAGGAGCTTTATCAGGAGTTCGGGGACTGGTCACTGGCCATGGCGGCATACGATAGCGGCCCCTTGGCGGTGCAGGCCGCCATCGAGAGGACAGGTTATGCCGATTATTGGGACCTGCGGCGGCTGCACGCCCTGCCCTCCGAGACGGAAGACTACGTGCCGATTTTCATGGCCACCGTGATGATCGCCAAGGACCCCAAAGCCTACGGCTTCGATATCCAGGCGGATCCGCCGCTGGTTGCGGACAAGGTTGTCGTAAACACGCCCACTGACCTGCGCCTGGTGGCACAACTCATCGACAGGCCCCTGGATGATCTGACGCGGCTGAACCCCAGTCTGCTTCGCTGGACGACTCCGCCGAACGAAGCCACGTTCACACTGAACCTGCCGCCGGGGACCAAGGAACAATTCGAAAAACGGATCGCGGCGATTCCGGAGGATAAGAGAATCTGGTGGAGAGCGTATAAAGTTGAGGAAGGCGAAACTCTCGCTAGTATCGCCAAGAAGCTGCACGTCTCGCCGGGGTCGTTGCGGGAGGCGAACAATCTGGACGACGAAGCGGCTCTCGAGCAGGGCACTCACCTGGTGGTGCCGATGTCCCCGGGCACGGAATCGTCGCTGGCGCGAATGCGCGAAGTGGGTCCGCGCTATGCGGTCAAGTATCGCGTGCGGCCTGGCGATACGCTGGAGTTTATCGCCGACCGCTACGATGTGACTCCTTACCAGATCCGCCGCTGGAATAACCTGAAGACCTCGCAGTTGACGGCCGGCGAGTCTCTGCGCATTTACGTGGAGGGAAGGAGGCCGTCCAGCCGGTCTCGAACCACGGGGCGAAAGAATTCCCGGCCGGCTGGCAAGGAAGCTAGCCTATTAAAGGTGGCCCCTAAACAGCTTGCCCAGGGACGCTAGAACTCTTCTCTTCATGAAAACACGGGGTGGTGTCCTGGTTTGGCGGGTAGCGCCGACCTCGAGAACCTGCCCTGAGCCGAGCGAACGGTCGGCGGATGCTGGCCTAAAGGTCAGCGCTACGCCGAACCGAGAAGACTAACCAACTACGATTGCACTTGACACAACGATTGGGGTGTTATAAATCTGCCTCCAGCGGGGTAGTCAAGACGTTCGCACCTGTCGCCCAGGCGGCATGGCTGGGCATTGTTGAGTGAACCAGAAAATGACGGGGGAGGGATTCATGGATTTCGATAAAGACGATAAAGCGGGTGATGAGCTCGAGGATTACGGCGACGAGCTCTCCTCCGATTACAAAGAAGAAGCGGAGGAAAGGTTGGGCGAGGAAGGCGAGGATCTCGATGAGGAGGTTTCCTACAAAGTCGAGGAAACCGTGATATCCGAAAAGCCTGAAGTCGCCCCGGCGGCGGAGGAGACTGCTCCGGCGCCCGCGCCTAAGCCTGCTGCGGCCCGGAAGAAAGTCGCGAAAGCCAAGCCGAAGCCGAAAGCAACGCCGAAGCCGATAGCGAAGGCGCCGGCGAAGAAGGCGTCCGCCAAGGCCAAGAAGCCCGCGAAGAAAGCCGCGAAGCCTGCCAAGCCGGCGAAGGCGGCGAAGAAACCGGTTGCCAAGAAGAAGGGGCGCGGCAAGAAGTAGCTCGACCAAGCTGAGACGACCCGTAAGGGTTCTGTCCGCCCTGAAAATGCGGGCGCGGACAAGAGGCGCGGCGGTGTGTCCGGCCCGGAGCGATCCAGTGCCGGGCCGGCGCTCCTGGTCAGACAGCACGGATGGATTCGCACTCCCAATCCCACGGCGACCCGGCAAGACCGGAAGGTCAGGCAGGCTGTAATCCCATTGTCGCTTTGGAAGTGATCCGGCGCATGCGTGGGGCTTCGCAGCCCTATCTGCTGCGTTGTGCGGACGAGTCCAATTACGTCGTCAAGTTCCGGAACAACCCTCAGCACGTCCGTGTCCTGGCCAATGAGATGCTCGCCGCGCGCCTGGCGATGCTCATTGGCCTGCCGGTTGCCGCTCCCGCCTTCGTGGAAGTTCCCCCGGCATTGGTCCGTGGCACGCCCCCTCTTGAACTCGAGATTGGTTCCCGCCGCGAAGTCTGCCTGGCCGGCCTGCACTTTGGCTCACGTTATCCGGGAGCGCCCAGCCAAACCCTGGTGGTGGATTTTCTGCCGGACCGTTTGCTCGGCAAAGTAAAGAGTGTGGCATCGGTATTCCTGGGCGCATTCGTTTTCGACAAATGGACCTGCAATTGTGACGGGCGGCAGGTGGTTTTCTACCGGTCCGTGAACGACGAGGACCCCGCGTATTCAGTCCAACTGATCGATCAGGGCTTTTGCTTTAACGACGGAGATTGGAGTTTTCCCGATTCCCCAATGCGGGGACTTTACCCACGCCGGCTGGTTTACGAAACGGTCGAGGGACTCAAATCCTTCGAGCCTTTCCTCTCTCGAGTTGAGAACCTGGATAGCAGCGCAATCTGGGAATGCATCGCTCAAATGCCTGGCGAGTGGTGCGGACCGGACCCAGCGCAGTTAAACCGGCTGGCGGAAACACTCTATGAACGGCGCAGAGGAATTCGGCAAGCGATTATCGACGCCAAGAATAGCAGCTTGAAGCCCTTCTCCAATTGGCGCGAGACCAGAACGATCGCGCGAGTCAAGCCGGACCCATGGTCAAAGAGAGTGAATTGAAGGAATGCTCGTACTTCCTGGTGCGCTACGTCCCGGACGTGACGAAGGAAGAGTTCATCAACATCGGTGTGCTCCTCTCTTGTCCTGGCGAGCGGTTCCTGGATTGCGCGTTTAGCGACGATTGGCGGCGGATCAGCCGCTTCCACGCGCACGCGGACGCCGAGTTCCTGAAGGAACTCCAATCGCACTTTAAGCAGCAGATCGAAGAGCACAACAACGATCTCAACCGCTACCTTGGCGAGATGCAACAGTCCTACTCGAATCTCATTCAGTTGTCCGAGGCCCGTCCGTGCCTGACTTCCAATCTTCCGGCCCAGCTTCAGGACCTTTTCGAACGCTACGTGGGTGTGCGTGCTGCCAGTCCAACGGAACGAGACTCCCGAATTTATATCAGACACCGGATGACGGATTGCTTCAGCCGATACGGCATCCTTGGGCACAAGTCGTTCGAAAGGCGTATTCCCGCCTCCCAATGGACAGGCGTAGGCGATCCGTTTACTTTCGACTTTGGATACAAGCCCCAGGAACGAGGGGGCCAGCCCAACGGACGGCTGAAACTCATCCATGCCGTTTCCCTCGAACGCGATCCCAAACTCACCGAGGTGCTGGTTTGGACCTTTGAAAGGGTCCTCGCGAAAGAACCTTCCACGCTGACGGTGGGTCACGAAGATAACGCTGATCAGCAGCATCCCCAGGTCCGTTTCGCGATGAGCGTCCTTCAGCACGAGCATATCCACCTGGTCCCCGTTTCGGGATTCGATGCGTACGCGCAGTCCGTCCGCGCAGAACTTGCGATTTAGCTTTCGCAGGCATCCCATGAAGACTGTATTGTTGAGCCGATGGCGTGTCATTCTGAGCGAAGCGAAGAATCTCCGCAGTTCGTTGTCCAGCGCCTGACGCATAACCCAACTGCCGAGATTCTTCGCTTCGCTCAGAATGACAAAGGTTCGAAAGTAGGATGAGCGTTCATCTCAAAGTCGAATGTTACTCGGGCTACAAGGCCGATGAACGGCCTCTGCGGTTTTCCTTCCAAGACAAGCCAGGCGGACGCGTCTTCGAAGTCAAAGAAGTCCTTGATCAGTGGTATGGCGTAGACTATCAGTGTTTCAAGGTAATAGCTGATGACGGCAATATCTACATCCTGCGCCATCAGCAGGGGGAGGATATCTGGCAACTGGACTCCTTCCGTTCCTCTCAGTAGACGAGCTTAGCCCGACCCGCCCGCTCATGACAATCCTGGCGAGAAGTGGTTAAATAGATGCCTGGAAAGTCGGAACCAGCCTTCCGGTTCACGGGAAATGTCAAGAGGAAATGCACAAGGGCGAAAACGTGATCTCCTTCGCGCTTGCTGTGGTTGTGGTCCTGTCCTTTGTGGCGATCCAGCGCCAGTGGAACCCTGCCAGTCTGAAGGACATGGCCACGACGGCGGAGGACTTTATCCTCTCGAGCACCGGAATACGCGGCCAAGTGCCCGATCTGGTTGGTTACGAGCGCCTCAAAACCTATCGCCTGGAGAACTACCGCGCCGCCTTGTACCGCCGCAGCCCTGCCTCCTTGATTTTCGCTCCGGGCCGCTTTGTTGTGTACAACCGGGACGACCAACCTGTCTTCAAGCTGGAGACCCTGGAAGGATCAAAAGACTCCTGGACGACTCTTTACGACTTTAACGGACGGCACGGGCTGTCTATGCCCGGCAGCCGGAGCCGACCGGAATACGCCAGAAGCATCACCGGCAACGGCGTACCGGACGTTGTGGTGGGTCAGTATTCCGGCGGGGATCACTGTTGCACCGTAGCCACGATCATCGAATTAGGCAGTGACGCGGTATCCGTTGTCGGCCGAATCGATGGCGTGGATGGCTTACCTTTTGAGGGCCTGGAAATCCGCGACATCCGCAAGGATAAGAGTTGGGAATGCGTCGCCCATCGCCCCTACACGACTACTTGCGGCGACCAGGCTGAACCGGCCGACGTGCTCTCCGTGTACGCATTCATCGACGGGCATTACGTTGACGACACCTCGCAGTATGAAGACTACCTCGTCGGCGTTCTGAACCAGAACCTTACGAAATGGCGTCAGGAAAAAAGCTTGTCGCTGCGGCTGTTGCAGACCATGGCAGCCCAATTCGCACAGTTAGGCCGCAGGGACGAGGGAAAGCGTTTCTTTGCGATGAACTTCAATCGCTTTCTGCCGGTTCTTCAACAGAGAAGCATTGATCCCAACGTCTGCCTGGATGACTTGGACAACCTCATGAATCGCTTACCCGGCATTCCGCCGGCAGTTAGTCAAGAGTCGAAAGTCGAAAGTCGAGAGTCGAAAGCGGAAGGTCAGCAGCCGACAGTCAACAGTCGATAGCACGCCAGACATTGAGTGACCCTTCGCCGCCTGGCGTCCTGAGCCCATTCGCTTCGATCAGGGTAAACTGCGCGAAGGATCCCCGCAGTTGGTTTTCGTCCGATCAATAACGACCGACTACAGAGATGCTTCGCTGCGCTCAGCATGACAAGCCCAGTTCAAGTTCTTCCCCAACTGCGTTGAGTAGCGCAACCTCCGCTTTTGTCTTCGGAATTTCGAGTTTCGAATTTCGAGTTTCGGCACTTACATGATGTTGACGGGGTCGACGTCGATCATGACCTCGCGGGGTTGGATACCCGACTGCGTGGCATGGTGTACGAGTTGTTTCAACAGCGCATGAAGGTTGGCGCGCGAGCTGGATTTCAGCAGGAACTGAATCCGATATCGCCTTTCCACTTTGGCCAGGGGAGCGGGGCCGGGGCCGAGAATCTTGATGCCCGGGAATTGTGATTCGACCTTGATGAAGAAATCGCCGATCTCCTTCGCCACCTGCGCGGCCCGTTCCAGCTTCTCGTGCTGCGCGACGATGTTGGCAAGCGCGGTAAGCGGCGGATAGTGCATCATGCGGCGGAAGCCCATTTCCTTACTGAAGAAGCCGCTGTAATTCTGGTCAGCGGCCAGGCGGATGGCGTAGTGCTCGGGATAGAACGTTTGCACCAGCACCCGCCCGGGGGCGTCGCCTCTCCCGGCGCGGCCCGCCACCTGAGTGACAAGTTGAAACGTTCGCTCGGCGGCGCGAAAGTCCGGCAGCCCGAGGCCGATGTCCGCCGAGAGCACGCCGACCAGCGTGACGCCCGGGAAATCGTGTCCTTTGGCGATCAATTGCGTGCCGACGAGAATATCGATCTTTCCCCGCCGGAATTCGTCAAGCACGCGCAGAAACTCCCCGCGGCGGCGCGCCACGTCGCGGTCCAGTCGGGCCACTCGCGCGCCGGGGAAGAGTTCAGCGAATTTGTGCTCGATCTTCTCTGTTCCCTCGCCGACATACTGGAGGTATTGGCTTCCGCAGGACGGACAAAGCGATGGAACGGCGGTCGAGTACCCGCAATAGTGGCAGCTCAGGCGGTGCTCGCGGCGATGGTAGGTGAGCGAGACGGAACAATTCACACAGCGTTGCGTCTGGCCACAGCTCCGGCACAACAGAAACCACGAATAGCCGCGCCGGTTGAGCAGGAGCATGATCTGCGCCGTCGCTTGAAGCTGCGCCTCGATCTCCTCTTTGAGCTTGCGGGAAAGCGGCATTTGGGTGTGCGTCTCGCGGAACTCCTGCCGCATGTCCACCACCTCGACTGCAGCCAGTTTCCTTCCTCCGATCCGTTCTTCCAGCTTCGCCAAGTGGTATTTGCCCTCCTGCGCATTCCAGTAGGATTCGAGCGAGGGTGTGGCGGAGCCCAGCAGGGCCAGCGCGCCGGCGTACTGAGCACGCACGACGGCCACATCCCGGCCGTGGTATCGCGGCGTCTCGTCCTGTTTATAGCTCGAATCGTGCTCCTCATCCACGATCACCGTGCCCAGATTGGCGAGCGGCGCGAAGACGGCGGAGCGCGTTCCTAAAACGACTTTGGCCTCGCCGCGGCGCACGCGCCACCAGGCATCGTCGCGTTCCCTTTCCGTGAGTCCGCTGTGCAGGAGCGCAACCTCGTCTCCGAATCGCGAATAGAACAACGATTGCATGGCGGGAGTGAGCGCGATCTCGGGCACCAGCATCAGGGCGGACCGGCCTCGCTCCAGACATCGGGCAATCAGGTGAAGATAGATCTCGGTTTTGCCGCTGCCGGTAACGCCGTGCAGAAGCACGACGCCAAATCCGCCGGAATCGAGCCGCGGGAAGAGATCGGCGAGCACGGCCGATTGCGCGGGCGTTAGTTGCGGCGGAGTTGTTAGATCGCTCGCGACTTGCCATGGTGGTGCGGGCGTCTCGCCCGCAGTCACGGGAGCGTCTCGCTCCCGCAACTCAAAGCTCGGGCCGTGCCAGCCGGCTTCGCTGAGTTCGATTACTCCCGCCTGGCCGAGCTTGCGCAAGTTGGCAAGCTGCGCGCGAGCGGATTCGAGAAGCGGGCGATGATCTTCCGCCGGCCCCTGCTGTTCAAGCACCTCGATAATTCTCTTGGCGACTGGGGAAAGCCGAGGCGGGCGCTCCGGCAAAGGCCCCGCCAGCCGAACGGCAAACACTTGGCGGCGGCTGCGCTCTTTCTTCACTTCCTCGACCGTCAGCCATTTCTCGTCGAGCGCGCGCGCATAGGCATCGGGAAACTTCCTCTGGAGAATCTCGAAAGAAGCCCCCGGGCGACGTTCAAGGTATGCCAAGAGACCAGCAACCTGGCTCGTGTTGCTCTCCTCGGGTGGGCCGGCCGCGAGTTCCTGCAACTTCCTCCGTCCCGCTTCGGTCAGACGAACCTGCCGGGCGCGCCGCGTTTCCTGCCTGAGCGGTAGCATGGCGCGAAAGACTTCCCCCGGCGGCGCCAGGTAATAATCTGAAATCCAGAGGCCCAGCCTCACGAGTTGGGGAGAGAGGGCCGGTTCGGGGTCGAGCGTGCAGAGCGCCTCACGCACCTCGATGCCGGGCGCCAGCTTGCTGGTTGGACCCAGCACAATGCCCGTCGTCTTGCGCGTGGCCAAAGGCACCAGCACGCGCTGGCCTCTCGCAACCGGCCAGGAAGGGGGAAAGCGGTAAGTCAGCGGATGGCGGATAGCCGCCATCACGGCGACTTCGTAGAGAGAATCCTGCGGCTTGTTACTTTCTCG
>CAWIUZ010000128.1:0-4513 GCA_963838915.1 uncultured Acidobacteriota bacterium | reverse complement strand
ACATTATATGTGTCGTTCAGGGTTTTGTTTCGCCTTCTGTTTTGGGTGACGCGACAACAATGCAGCAAGTGCTTTCTTTAATGCTGACCAATTCTGTTTTGTTTAACGCTGGCGATCCGAATGGAAATCTTGCGGGAACACAGGGTCAATTTTGCTGGGACACAGTTGATGGCATTTTGTATTTATGTACAAGCACCGGAACTGCATTAACTGCAATATGGTCAACCGTAAGCAAAAGTGGTTTCAACAAAATGAAGCTCGTGCACCGCGAGTTAGCTCTTAAAGAGGGGATCAGTCCATTTGCTGGACCTATGACCCTTTGCAAAGCCGCAACGCCGCTTTGAACATCGCCCGGCTAGGCGCGCGAGTGGAAGAGTATCTTCGAGACTGCTATGGCCGCTTCCCCAGCATGATTGAGAGGGGCTTGCCCAGCGATCGCTTCGTGGTGAGATGGCAAATCGGCAGCGCGCAGGTGGTGCGCCGCCTGGGCGGGCCTTCGATGCGCCCGGCCGACCTCAGCCTTCCAAGAGTCAACGAAACGCGCCGCGGTTACGAGGGGTTCATGGTGAATCGCCGGCTCGACCTTTCCTTTGCTGCACCCCGGATGCTGCTGGAGATTCCCGCCAATACCGATGAAATGCGGGTTCGCGCGCTGAAGCTGGCACAGCAATGGCGGCTGGAAACCCGGCGCATGTTCAAGCAAGCCTTTGATTCCGGCTGCCGAGTTGTGGACTTTGTCTCGACGGGAGAGCGACAGGACAGGCAAGTCTTCTATGTTCTCAGCGGCGGGCGTCGATCGTGAAGCCCGTCGAACCGCACTTCGAGGGAGTTTCCATGGGCCTTTGGCCCGCCCGTGGGAATGAGAATTAGCGTTGTCGTCCCCGCGAAAGCGGGGACCCATCGTCCCGCCAATGGATTCCTGCTTGCGCGGGAATGACGTGATTATCAGGGGAGCTCGAATATGCCAAAAAATACACCACACACCCCAGAGGGGAAAGCGCAGTCAGGGTATGAACTGTACATCATGCGGCACGGTCTCGCGGTGGCGCGAGGCAGCGTCGGCATTGCGGACGATGCACGACGCCCCCTTCTACCTGAGGGCAAAGAAAAGATGGGTGAAATCGCAGAAGGCCTGAAGCGAGTGGGCGTCGAACTCGACTGGGTTGTGAGCAGCCCGCTGGTCAGAGCGGTGGAAACCGCAAGGATCATCGCCGAGTCTTTGGCCTCGAGTGCAGCCGTCGACGTTTGCGACGCGATGCGGCCCGGCGGGTCGCCCGAGGAGGTGATCGCGTTCCTGGCGAAACGCCCCGGCCGCACGAGAGTGCTGGTGGTAGGCCACGAACCGGACCTCAGTGAGCTGGCCACCCGGTTAATTGGGGCCGGAAGCCATGCCAGTCTGGCCTTCAAGAAGGGCGGCTGCTGCATGATCAGCTTTGAGGAGTTTCCGCCCCGGGGCCCGGGGCAGCTTGAGTGGTGGTTGACGCCGCGCCTGATGCGCAAGCTCAGGTAGCTGCTCGGCTCTTGAGTGGGTAGCGTCCAAATTTGACTCGTAGCGCTGGCCTTCAGAGCCTGCGGAAAAACACATTTGACTGTCATCCTGAGGAGCCGCAGGCGGTCCTGAGTAAAACGAAGGAAGGATCTCCGCAGTTCGTTGAAACTGCAACTGCTGAGATTCTTCGCTTCGCTCAGAATGACAGTAGGTTTTTGCGCAACCCGTTCAGGCCGGCATGTGCCGACCCTTCGCTCCGCTCTGGGCAGGCTCTGAAGGTCGGCGCTACTAGCAACTGTCGACTGTGAACTGTCCTCCTCAGTCCATCAGCAACCCGCCGTTGACCTCGACAGTTTCACCGATAATGTAACGGGCTGCCGGTGCAGCGAGAAACACGATCACGTCCGCAACGTCTTCCGAAGTGCCCGCCCGGCCCAGGGGTATGGACGCGATAAACCTGTCGAAAACCTCAGGGGGGCTGTATCGCTCGTGGTAGGGCGTAGCAATTATGCCTGGCGCGATGCCGTTCACCCGGATGCCGTGCGGCGCCAACTCTTTTGCCAGGCCCTTGGTATAGGTCAGTAGGCCTCCCTTGGCAGCAGCGTAGGCCGCCGCGCCCGGCCCTCCGCCGTTCCTTCCCGCGATGGAAGTAACGTTGATGATGCATCCGGCTTTGCGCTCTGCCATCTCCTGCCACACGGCCCGGACGCACAAGAAGACGCTCTTCAGGTTGAGCGCCATGATCTGGTCCCAGTACTCCTCGGTCATGTCGGCGAGCGAACGGCGGGCCAGAAGATCCCCGGCGTTATTCACCAGGATATCGATTCGCCCCCATTCCTTGCGCACCGCATCGACCATGGCCAGCACCTCGGCGGCGCGCGTAACGTCGGCGTGCAACACCAGCGCTTCTCCCCCTGCTTTGCGAATGGTTTCCGCAGTTTGTTCCGCCCCGGCCTGATTCTTGCAATAGTTGACCCCTACTCGCGCGCCTTCTCTCGCCATGGCTTCCGCGGTGGCGCGCCCGATTCCACTCGACGCGCCAGTAATCAACGCTACTTGACCCTTAAAAAGCATGCCCCCCTCCGATCCTCGGACCGCCGCAGCGTGATTGTGAGCCCACCGGCCCGATAGTGGGAATATAGCACACAACGTAACAAACCAAAGTGAGCGGCAGTTGAATTTGTAGCGGCGAGTTTACCTCGCCCGAAGGCGCAATGCCTTCTCTACGGCACAATGAGACACTACCCGTGTTTAGGTGCTGTGCCAATTCGGACGTAGCGCCGGCCTTTAGAGCCTGCCCTGAGTGAAGCGAAGGGTCGGCAAATGCTGGCCTAAAGGCCAGTGTTACCCTGAAACTAAGGCACTACCAGGATTAAACGGATTTGACAGATCACTGAACAGGCCGATATAATTGAGGTTTTGCAATAGCCCACGAGAGGAAGACTTATGTACGCGATCTTGCGCACAGGTGGTAAACAATACAAGGTTTCGCCCGGCGACGTGATTCGAATCGAGCTGGTGGATGGCGAGTCGGGTTCAACGATCGAATTCAATCACATTTTTGCGGTACGAAAAGAGGGGTTGACGGTAGGCACGCCGCTGGTTGAGAACGCGAAAGTCACGGGGACGATCGTGCGAAGCGCACGTGCGCCCAAGGTCCGGGTCTTGAAGTATAAACGGAAGAAGCAATACCGCCGCACCCTGGGGCATCGGCAAGGATTCAGCGAGGTACTGATCAACGACATCGTAACGAATTGAATACGCCGAGCACTCGTCACCCCCGCGTAAGCGGGGGTCCACATTGGGAGACTTCGTGGATTCCCGCTTTCGCGGGAATGACCGGCGTTCGAGGTTTCGAGAACAGGATTTCGATATGGCACACAAGAAGGGACAGGGAACTTCTCGCAACGGTCGAGACTCCAACGCGCAGCGGTTGGGTGTGAAGCGCTTTGACGGCCAGTTTGTAACCGGCGGGTCAATCATCGTTCGGCAGCGTGGCACTCCGTTAAAGCCGGGGGAGAACGTAGGAATTGGCAAGGACGACACACTCTTTGCGAAGGTATCAGGCGTAGTCCGATTTGAAGATAAGGGCCATTCCGGCCGGTTTGTAAGTATTCTGGTTCCCTCAACGAATTAGGTGTAGTCCGGCTCGCAAAGACTAGGGTCGGCAGGCGCCGGTTTCGCGGATCGCGGACCGGCAGTGCTTCGAACGGACTTGCGGCAACCGACGATCGTCTATTTCCCCACAAAACGGCCAGCCAGCTTTGGGATGGCGGTAGCGCGTGTGGTTCATCTACTCGTCATGCCGGCCGCGCGCACCTCTCCTGTGACCGCGTAGCACAGGCACTCTTGCGTGAGTCGGGCGCAAGCGGCGCTGGCAAGAGTGCCGGTGCTACAGGAATGAAGGGGTGGTGCATCTCGCGTGTTCATTGATGAAGCCAAAATCCACGTTGCCGGCGGGCCGGGCGGAAATGGTTGTGTAGCTTTCCGCCGCGAGAAGTTCGTTCCGCGCGGCGGACCGAGTGGCGGAGATGGCGGCAAGGGCGGCGATGTCACTTTCGAGAGCTCGGAACAGTTGAACACGCTGCTGAAGTTCCGGTACAACCGCCTGTTTCGCGCCGGCCGAGGAAGGCACGGGGAAGGCTCCAATCGGCACGGTCAGGACGGCGACGACCTCACGGTGGTTCTGCCCGTCGGCACGGTGGTTTACGACTACGACACCGGCGAGAAGTTGCGGGATTTCGACGCGCCCGGCCAGAGTTTCCTGGTGGCCAAAGGAGGGCGGGGCGGCCGCGGAAATGCCCAGTTTGCCACATCCACTCATCAAGCGCCGCGCAAGGCAGAACCTGGCAGAGCGGGCGAGGAGCGAGAGCTAAGGCTCGAACTCAAGCTTCTCGCCGATGTGGGACTGGTGGGCTTTCCCAACGTGGGAAAATCCACCTTGATCTCCAGACTGAGTGCCGCCCGGCCGCGGATTGCCGATTATCCTTTCACCACTTTGGAGCCGTGCCTGGGCGTGGTGCC
>CAWIUZ010000127.1:0-21187 GCA_963838915.1 uncultured Acidobacteriota bacterium | reverse complement strand
CCATGTATTGCTGTTGGGCTCGGGCATGGGGCACATCAAGGAGCACCTGCCGGACTGCATCTCGACCGACGTGTTTCCTAACGAGTGGCTGGACCGTGTGGAGAATGCTTACAATCTCACTTTTGACGCGGGCGCCGTCAGCCATCTGATTCTCTTTGACGTCTGGCACCATTTGGAATACCCTGGCACGGCGCTTGGCGAGTTCCACCGAGTGCTGTCCGAGCGTGGGAAGGTGATCATCTTCGACCCGGCAATGGGTTTTCTTGGGCGGTTTGTTTTCGGAAACTTTCACCACGAACCGCTGGGCCTCGGCGAGGAGATTCACTGGGAAGCTCCGGCAGGCTTGATGTCTTCGGACTTTGGTTACTATGCCGCGCAGGGCAACGCCAGCCGCGTTTTCGGTTCCAGCGCTTTCCGCGAGCGGCTCCGTTCCTGGCGCGTGGCGGAGGTCGCGTACTTGTCCGGGCTGGCTTATTTAGGAAGCGGCGGATTTCGAGGGCCGCAGCTCTACCCGGTGGCCGCGCTGCCCCTGCTGAACCGGGTAGATTCGTTCCTCTCCCGGTTTCCCAGCCTGGCTTCGCGCATGCTGGTGGTGCTGGAAAAGCGGGGTGAGCCTTCGCAGTTGGGGTGAAGCCCCGAACGGGCGGCGTGACACAGCCCAGGCCAACGGCCCATAGGCGTTAACCTAAAGACGCGCGGGCTACCAGAGCCGCGGAGCGGCGCCAGAAAGTAGCCCACGGCGTAAGCCGTGGGACCCCGTACGACGTTCATATCCGCAGCCCCGGAGGGGCGACAGAGACAGTGCCGGGAAATCTGTCGCCCCTCCGGGGCTAAGACAATCCGGGGCCGCTCCTCGATCCCACGGCTTACGCCATGGGCTACTCTCTGTCGGCCCTCCGGGCCTGTTAACGCGGTCGTTAGGCCTGCATTGAACGGTCAGCCTTATGGACGAAGGTAACGCGAAACATATGCGCTTGTCGAATGTCGCTGATGCGACAACTCCGCCGCCTTCAGACTCGACCCCTGCCTGGGGTCCGAAGGCTCTCGAGCTGCAGAATGAGCGCAACCGGCGGCATCAATCCGTTTGGGCTGGGACACGAGCCAAGTGGTTTCGGCGGAACCGCTACTACTACGAATGTCTCAAGCGATTGCTCCGTCACCTGGTCGAGCCCGGCAAACGCATCCTGAACATTCGCTGCCAGACGGGGTTTCTTCTCGATGCGCTCGAGCCCAGTTATGGCGTGGGCCTGGAAATCAGCTCCGAGATGATTGCGGTGGCGCGGGAGGCGCAGCCGAGGTTTACCTACGTTGAGGCGTTTCCGGAAGATCGTGCCTGGCAGGAGAAGTTCGACTACATTCTGCTCTGTGACGTGGGGGATATCGCCGATGTGCAGAAGACCCTGCTGCGGCTTCAAAGCGCTTGTGACCGCCACACGCGCCTGCTCATCTACACGTACAATCATCTCTGGGAGCCGCTCATTGCTTTGGCCCAGCGGCTGCACCTCAAGATTCCGCAAACTGAACAGAATTGGCTTTCCGAGCATGACCTCGTCGGACTCTTGACCTTGAGCGGCTTCGAGTGGCTCAAGACCTATCGCAGCGCCTTGTTCCCGAAGTACATTCCCCTGTTTTCTGCATTCATGAACCGAGTGGTGGCGAAACTGCCGTTGGTTGGGCGCCTGTGCATGATTGAGGTGCTGGTGGCGCGCGCGGCGCCGAAGCCGGTCAACCCCGCGGAGGTTTCCGTTTCGGTGATTGTGCCCTGCAAGGACGAGCGCGGAAACATTGAAAGCGCTGTTACGCGCATGCCGGAACTGGGCCGCTCGACGGAGATGGTCTTCTGCGACGATAAATCGACGGACGGAACCGCGGATGAAGTGCGCCGCATGCAGGGCTTATATCCGGATCGCAACATCAGGCTGGTGAACGGGCCGGGAATCTGCAAGTCGAAGAATGTCTGGAAGGGGTTCGAGGCCGCACAGGGAGACATTCTGCTGATTCTCGACGCTGACCTTACCGTGATGCCCGAGGAACTCCCTTATTTCATCGACGCGATCACGCGCGGGGGCGCCGAATTCGTGAACGGGTCGCGGTTGGTGTACCCGATTCCCAAAGCCGCGATGAAAAGCGCCAACGTCTTCGGGAACAAGGCCTTCAGCCTTGTATTCTCCTACCTGCTTGGGCAGAGGATCAAAGACACGCTTTGCGGCACCAAGGTGCTCTGGCGCAGCGATTGGGAGCGGATTCGCCCCTTGATTGGAACCTGGGGCACGATCGACCGCTGGGGCGATTATGAACTGCTTTTTGGAGCCGCCAAGCTGAATCTGCGCATTCTGGACCAGCCCGTCCACTACCAGGAGCGAATCTTCGGCGCCACCAAGATGACAAAAGTGTTCAAGCATGGCCTGATCATGCTGGGGATGTGTTACCACGGGTTTCTAAAACTGAAGGTCGATTATTGATTGGTGTCATTTTGAGCGAAGCGAAGAATCTCGGCAGTTCCAGGGCGAAGGCCACTACAGAGAGATTCTTCGCTTCGCTCAGAATGACAGCAATTTGCACTGAGAGATAATAATGCCTACTCCTCTTGCTTTCATCACCGGTTCCTGCGGCCTCATCGGCTCCGAAGTGAGCCTGTACTTCCACCGCGCGGGGTTTCGAATCGCCGGATTGGATAACAACCAGCGCGCGGTCTTCTTCGGCCCGGCGGGAGACACAAGTTGGGTCTTGGGGAGATTGCGGGCTTCGATTCCCGGCTATCAGCACTATTCCGTCGACATTCGCGATCGCGAAGCAATCCTGCGGTTGGTCGCGGAGTTAAGACCTGGCATCATCATCCACACGGCAGCCCAGCCATCGCACGACCGCGCAGCAGCAATCCCCTTCGACGACTTCGACGTCAACGCGGTTGGCACCTTGAACCTGCTCGAGGCGGCGCGACGCGCCTGCCCGGAATCGCCTTTCGTTCACATGTCCACCAACAAGGTCTACGGCGATCTTCCCAACACCATAACATTGCGCGAACTCGAGACGCGTTGGGAATACGACGATCCTACCTATGCCGACGGCATTCCCGAATCGTTCTCCATTGACCAATCGAAGCACTCGCTTTTTGGCGCTTCGAAGGTGGCCGCTGATGTCATGACGCAGGAATATGGCAGGTATTTCGGGATGCCCACGTGTTGCTTGCGGGGAGGTTGCCTGACTGGCCCGAATCACTCCGGGGTGGAGTTGCACGGTTTTCTCAGCTACCTCGTCCGCTGTAACGTCGAGCAGAAGGAGTACAAGGTTTTCGGCTACAAAGGGAAGCAGGTCCGCGACAACATTCACTCCGAGGACGTCGCCAGGATGATGCACGAGTTCTATCAGCATCCCCGTTGCGGCGAGGTGTATAACCTGGGTGGAGGCAAGGGCAACTCCTGTTCAATTCTGGAAAGCTTCCGGATGGTCGAGCAGATTACGGGCAAGCCGCAGAAATACAGCTACGTTGACCAAAACCGCGCCGGTGACCACATCTGCTACTATAGCGATCTCAGGAAACTGAAGTCGCATTTTCCGAACTGGGGAATCACCAAGTCCCTCCCGACTATTGTCGAAGAGATAGCCAACTCCTGGAGGTTTCGCCTGGGTGCGTAGAGGCGGACTTTGTGGCCGCCCCGGCGCGACCACGAGGTTTCTCCTACCACGCCCTGAAATGCGGCACGCGAACCGGGGGCGACACGTTGTCCCGGAGGCGTTGTTGCTCCATTTGGTGCGCAAGCCATACGGGATGGTGTAAGACACTGGTTGGCAATACTCCACGGCACTGCACTACATTGTGTCAGTCGTAACTGTAACTCGTTCTTTTTCTTTAAGTTGTAACCTATTTTCGAAATTGTGGAGCTATGGAACCAGGCTTGCTCTCACGGAGAGAGGAAGTAATCCTTAAGGAGGTCTAGACCTAGCATGAAGAAACTTCTCACACTGCTTTTCACGGGCATGATCGCTTTCTCGTTGGCGATGCCGGTATTCGCGCAGGACACTGCGGGACAGGAAACCACGAAGGCGACGAAGGCGAAGAAGACGAAGGCCACGAAGACGAAGAAGACCAAGGCCTCGAAGACAACCGCTTCCAGCCCCTCTCAGTAGCCTTTGCTCGCTTTTAGGTTTGGGTAAGAAATCAGGTTCTAACTCAAAAGCCCCCGTCAGGACTGGCGGGGGCTTTGCTTTTTTTGGGAGCAGCCACGGAGCCTGCAAAACCTTCCAAACGAACCAGGAATGTCTTTGAAAACAAAGGGACGCTTGACAGTTTGGCTGCCGAGGGCGAAACTAGTCTGTTGGCGGTCGTGGCTATCAGAGGTGGTCAGACTTCATGTCGGTTGAATCGAAGGACGCTCGGCGGGAGACATCGTCTCTACTCACAAGGTCGGGAATCCCGACGATATCGCTTGAGCAGGAGTTAGTCTCGCGCGGGTTGCGCATGACGCACCAGCGGCGTCTCTTAATCCAGATCATCCAGGGCGCCGAGAGCCATTTGGATGCAGTTGCTCTTTGGGAGCGGGCCCGGGGTCAAGATCCCACGCTGAATAAGGTGACGGTCTACCGGACCTTGACCATGTTGAAGAAACACGGCCTGGTGGATGAGCTTGACCTGATGCATTTAAGGGGCGGAAAGCACTATTACGAGGCCAGGGCGAGCCGTGATCATGTTCATCTGGCTTGCCTTAAGTGTGGCCGCATTCAGGAGTTTGAAAGTTCGCTTTTCGAGAAGCTTAAGGGGCAGATCGAACGACAGCGCCGGTTCAATATCAAGCTGGTTCGCGTGGAGGCCGGCGGGTACTGCGAAAATTGTCAAGAACACTGATGGGTTAGCCCTGGCGGAGTTTCTTCCTTCCACTTTGCTGAGGAAACTCCCACTTTCCGAGCAGAGCGAGGCATCTCGACAGACGGGATGCTCGAATGCGAGGTTCCCCGCTTCACCCGGAAAGTAAACTGACTCAAAGTGGAGAGGCGGACTTCTATTCCGGGGCATTGTGTCACACGACGGCCCAAAGAAAATTCTCGGAGCAGCTAACCCGTTCTGAGTCCTCGTGCGTCTAACTTCACGATAGTGTCTGTGTAATAGCCACACTGTCCACATGCTTGTTTTCTTGCCTGCCGTCATTCATAATGTCGGTTGTTCATGACTGGTCGCGGGCTTTGGGAGCGGGAAAGATGACTAAGGAACTGCGCATCGTCGTTTCTGGCTTCGTTTTGGTATGGTGGATCGGGTGCACGACGGGCAACGTGGAGTACCGTGAAGCGCAGAAGGCGGAACTTCGCAAGGATTGGGATACCGCTTTGGTCGATTACCAGAAAGCGGGCCGGGAGCAACCCGAGAACGCCAAGATTATCATTCACACAAGGTTGGTTCGCGCGCAGGCTACGGCCCTGCACTTCAAACAAGGGGAGCGCTTGTTGAAGGAGGGGAAAACAGACGAAGCGGCTGCCGAACTTCAGAAGGCGGTGAGCATCGATCCCACCAATGAAGCAGCGGCTGCCGAACTCGCCAAGGTGGTGGCTGCCCAGGCGGCGGCCAGTAAGGCTCGCGAGTCGCAGCTCAAGGAAGCGCTGAAGTCCAACCAGGAAGCGGAGAATCCAGCGGAGATCAAGTTGAAGCCTTTCCCCAAGGAGCGCCTGGCCCACTTCCGCATCACCGCCGACAGCCGCAAAGTCTTTGACGCCCTGGGCAAGCTTGCCGGCCTGAATGTTGCCTTCACCTCCACCTTCCGCCCCACTCCCCAATTCTCCGTAGACTTTTCCGACGTGACGGTGGAAGAGGCGCTGAACATTGTGGCCCTGCAAACGCATTCGTTCTGGAGGCCGATCACCTCCAACACCATTCTTATTGTCCCGAACGACGCGACGAACCGCCGGGACTACGATGTGGAGGAACTCAAGACGATTTATCTGACCAACCCGCTCGCGAACGCGGACCGCACGGCCATCGCCACCGCTTTGAAGCAGGTTCTGGGGCTGCGGAACATCATTGACAACCCGGATTCCAATGCCATCATCATTCGCGATAACCCTGAGAACATTGCGGCTGCCGAACAGCTCGTGCACGAACTGGATCGTGGTAAAGCCGAGATCGTGATGGAGATTTCGGTGGTCGAGGCTGACCGCGACCGGGCTCGAGACCTGGGACTGTATCCTGCCACGGTTTCATCCTCAGGTAGCGTAACGCCTGGAATCCAGGCTGGGGCAGGATTCACTCCTCCAACTACAACCACGTCAGGCGGGACCGCCATAGCGACTACGACGGGTATCCACATAGGCCTAAATGACTTTTCTCTCGTGGTACCCAGCGTGGCGGCCAACGCAGTATTGACCGATAACCGGACTCATATTCTCCAGAACCCTCAGATACGCACCACGGATGGCCTGGTCGCCAAGCTCAAGATCGGTGAGAGAGTTCCTTACGCCACGGGCAGTTTCCTTCCTTCACTGGGCGCCAGTTCGACCACCAGCGGGGTTGGCCTCCTGGCCAGCACACAGTTTCAATTCCAGGACGTGGGCGTGATCCTGGAGCTTACGCCGCACCTGCTCCCCGACGGCGAAGTGGCGATCCACGCCTCGATCGAGATTTCCTCGGTGGGTGCGGACGTTACTGTGGGGGGGGTGAGCGAGCCTACGTTTGGAGAACGAAAGATTGAGCACGACATTCGTCTCAAGGAGGGCGAAACCAGCGTGCTGGGCGGTTTAATTCAGTCTACCATGACGAATATTGTGGGCGGCGTCCCGGGCCTTGGCGACGTGCCGGTATTGAAGTACCTCTTTTCCACGACGCATGCTGAACGCAATGACCAAGAGGTCCTGATTATGTTAACTCCCCGCGTCGTCCGCCTGCCTCAGCCTTACCTGGCGGACCAAGCCAAAACGACCTTGACCGGCTCACCGCTGCCGGCGGGTGCACGACCATTGCCCGGAGCCGAAATCCCCGGACAACCAATACCGGGTGAACCACAATGAGGGCGCAAAAGCACACGGCCGATTATCCGAAACACAGGAGCGCCGGGTGTCCTCCTGGGCGGAGCTCATCGTGTCACTCTGAGCGCAGCCCAGCCTGTCATTCTGAGGGCAACCTACGCTGTCATTCTGAGCGAAGCGAAGAATCTCGGCAGTTGATTTCAAGTCCAATGGCGCGCGGCCTACTGCGGAGATCCTTCGCTTCGCTCAGGATGACACCCTCGCTCAGGATGACACCTTCGCTCAGGATGAGACGATTCAGGCTCAGGACGACAGGTTTTACGTTTGTTGAGCTCATGGCGTCGATCACGATCCTGCTGCTCCTGACCACGGTGGCTCTTCCTTTGGCCCGCATACAGATCCAACGAACCAAGGAGTTGGAACTGAGGAGGGATCTGCGGGAAATGCGCGAGGCCATCGATCACTACAAGGATTTTGCCGACCGCGGCATGATACCGGTTAAAGCCGACACCTTCGGGTACCCTCCGGACCTCCAGACACTGATCGATGGTGTCGAGCTGAAAGGATCAGCTACGGCGAAATACAAGTTTCTTCGCAAGTTGCCCGTCGACCCGATGACGGAGTCAGCCGAGTGGGGAATGCGCTCCATGCAGGATGATCCTGATTCCCGGAGTTGGAGCGGCCAAAACGTTTTTGATGTTTTTTCCAAAAGCGACGGGCTCGCTCTGGACGGGACGAAATACAGCGATTGGTAGATGAGGTAGTGGCATGAGAATGCAAATATCAGATCGCAGACACGGAGTTGGATTTACGCTTCTCGAACTGATGGTGGTGCTGACCATTCTCCTGATCCTCGCAACCATGTCCATGCCCATTTTTAGCTTAGCTATCATCCACGCGCGCGAAGCAGTCTTGAAAGATGACCTGTACACACTCCGGAAACTCATCGACGAGTACACTCTGGATAAGCAGAAACCGCCCAGCGCTTTGAGCGATCTTGTGGATGCAGGTTACCTGCGAGGCGGGCTTCCCGTCGATCCTTTTACCGGATCGAGCGAAACCTGGCAGACGGATTCCGAAGAGGTTCCCACGAGCCCCAGTCAGACTTCCACCGGAATCGTGAATGTACATAGCGGGTCGGACGGGACTTCGCTGGATGGGGCGGCGTATAGCAGTTGGTAAGGCAGTCCAAAGTCGAGAGTCAAGAGTCGAGAGTCGAAAGTCCGCGGTGGGGTCTGCTCTCGATTCTCGAACATGAATATGTTCTCGCTCTCGACTCTCGACTTTCGACTCTCGACTAAATGGAATTCGTTTGCAAACTCGGAACGGATGCAGGGAAGGTCTTAGTTCAGACGGAGCAGGCTGCCTCGGAGGTGGAACTTCGCCACCGCCTGAAGAACGAAGGCTTCTATGTCTTCTCGGTTCGGTCGAAAAACATCTTTGCGGCGCACTGGACTCCGCGACGCAAGGGCCACATCAAGGCTGACGATTTCCTGGTCTTCAATCAGCAATTCCTGACCCTCTCAAAATCCGGTCTACCGCTGCAAAAATCACTTGAATTGCTGGCGGGTCAAGCCCAGAGCGAAGCGTTGCGGGGGGCCATAATCAAAGTGCAGGAGAAAGTCCGGGCCGGAGCGCTGCTTTCCGAGGCCTTCGAGAGCGTGGGGCAGTTTCCCAAGATGTATAGCGCGACGCTGCGCGCCGGGGAGCGCAGCGGCAGCCTGGACCGCGTCCTCGCTCAGTACCTGACTTATCAAAAGACTTCGCGCTCCTTTCGTAAGAAGTTCTTATCGGCCCTGATCTACCCTGCTTTTCTGATGACCTTCCTGATCGGACTGATTTCATTTGTAGTCACTTTCGTGGTTCCGCGGTTTGCCAACCTCTACGCCGAACTCGAAGTCCAGTTGCCGCCCTTGACGCTTTTCTTTATCTCATTTTCACTGGCAGTGAAGCGATACGCCATTCTCATTTTAGCAGCGGTCGTGGTAACGGTGATGTCGACGCGCGGCGTGCTGCGTTCGCGGCGGGTACGCCTGGCGTGGGAACGGACAAAGTTCGCACTGCCTCGGTTGGGCAAATTGCTGCTGAAATTCTCCGTGGCGGAGTTTGCGCGCACCCTGTCAACGCTGCTCCAGGGCGGAATCCCCATAATTACCGCACTCGAGAATGCGAGAGAATCGGTGACCAGCCCCTTGATGGCAGATGCGATTGGGGCGGCTGTCAAGGAGGTGATGGCCGGGCGCGCGTTGAGCACCTGCCTGCGGCCCTGCGGTTTATTCCCGCCTCTGGCACTGGACATGATTGAAGTAGGGGAATCCACAGGAGCCATGCCGACCATGCTTGAGGCCCTGGCGGAGTTTTTTGAGGAAGACGTAAGCGTCGATCTGGCCACTCTGGTGGCCCTGGTCGACCCGATTATGATCGCTTGCATGGCGGTCGTGGTGGCTCTGGTGCTGATTGCGTTCTACTTGCCGCTGTTTTCCATGGCCGCGCAGATTCACTAGCGGTAGCGCCGACCTTTAGGCCAGCACGTGTGCGGTAGCGCTGGCCTTTAGGCGAGCACATGCCGACCTAAAGGTCGGCGCTACCCACTACCGGGAGGATGTAGTTGGATCAACCCACTCCGGAGCTAAACGCGGAATTCGATCAGGTACGCCAACTGGTGGCCCGCTACCATTTTGAGTTTGTGGACTTGCGGGACTGCCGTCCGGACGCGGACCTGCTCCGCACCATCCCGCTGGACATGATGCTCCATTACCAGTTCTTGCCGCTCGAGGCCCGCGACCACCAGTTGGTTATTGTGGTGGGCGACCCTACGGATCTGTCGCGGCTGGATGAGCTGGAAATGAAGCTCGACCGGCAATTGCTCATTCGCGTTGCTCCTCCCAGCCAGGTGCGCGATTTCCTGAAAAAGACAGAGCCTTCGCAACGCGTACTGGACGAAGCGACGGAGGAGTTCCGTCTGGAACGTCATCAGCGAGGAGGAGGAGGCCGGCCAGGGCCTTTCGCTCGAGAACTTGGTTGAGGAGCGGGAAGTAAGCCCCATGATCCGGCTGGTGGATTCAATTATTTTTGCCGGCCTCGAGCGGCGGGCCAGCGATATCCACATCGAGAGCCGGGACAATTCCCTGGTGGTGAAGTTCAGGGTCGATGGCGCGCTTCAGCAGGCCATGGCGCCGCTGGCGCGAGAGTTCCAGTCCAACCTCATCACCCGCATCAAGGTGATGTCGGAACTGGACATCGCCGAACGCCGCGTCCCTCAGGACGGCCGCTTCCGGGTGCGATACCGCGGCCGTCCGATCGATTTTCGGGTGTCCATCATGCCTTCGATCCACGGCGAAGATGCAGTGCTGCGCATTTTGGATAAGGAATCCCTCTCGGAGAAGTTTCCGCCAGTTACGGTTGGAGGTCCTGGGGTTGGCGGATCGCGAAATCAGGCGGCTGCGAAAATTCATCCGCGAGCCTTACGGCATGGTTCTGGTGACGGGACCGACGGGAAGCGGCAAGACCACAACACTCTATGCCGCGCTTTCGGAGATCAAGAGCGACGAAGACAAAATCATCACCATCGAAGACCCGGTCGAGTATCAGCTTCGCGGCGTGACCCAGATTCCCGTGAATGAAAAGCGCGGCCTGACTTTCGCTCGTGGCTTGAGGTCGATCCTGCGCCACGATCCGGACAAGATCATGGTGGGCGAGATTCGTGACAACGAGACAGCGCAGATTGCCATCCAATCGGCATTGACAGGCCACTTGGTTTTCACCACCGTGCATGCGAACAACGTCGTTGACGTGCTCGGCCGCTTCCTGAATATGGGCGTCGAGCCGTATAACTTCGTGTCGGCGCTCAATTGCATCCTGGCTCAGCGGTTGGTGCGGACGCTGTGCGAGCAGTGCAAACGCCCCACGGAAATATCGCAGGAATTGTTCGAGGAATCCGGCCAAAAACCCGAGGCTTGGCTCGGCACGAGCATGTACGAGAGCGTGGGTTGCCAGTCGTGTAACCAGACCGGGTTCCATGGACGGACGGCCATAGGTGAGTTGTTATCCCTCTCCGACCGCGTGCGCGAGCTTATTCTCGAGAAAAAGCCCAGTTCGGAGATTCGGCGGGTGGCGCGGGAAGAAGGAATGGTGTCACTGCGGGAGTCGGCGCTCGAGAAGGTCCGGGCCGGAATCACCACGTTTAAGGAGATCAACAAGGTCACTTTTGTGGAGTAATTGTGGCGCGGGCGAGACGCCCGCGCTAGAGGCGATGCGATGAATTGGAGCACGATAAAATCCAGGCTGTTGCCCAAGTCGGGGGGAAGAACCGGTTCGTTCCTGGTGCCCTCCGTGGTGCTTGATTTGCAGCCGGATTTCATCGCGGGCGCGAGATTGGACAGAAAATCGCGCCAGGTCCGCCGGATCGCTGTTCGGCAGATTGAGCCAGGAGCGCTGGATCCTCTTGCCGCCCGGCCTAATCTGGCGAAGGCGGAAGTGGTGCGCCGGGCCATCCGTGAAGTCCTGGAAACCGTTGGCGACCGCAACGATCGGCTGGGCGTTCTCTTGCCGGATCCCACCGTGCGCGTGGCCGTCCTGCGTTTTGAAACCTTGTCTAACCGCCGCGAAGAAGCTGAGGCTCTGGTGCGTTGGAAGATGGGAAGCATCCTGCCGTTTCCGGCCGAGGAGGCCAGGGTCAGCTACCAATTGCTCTCCAAGACCGAACAATCCGTGGAAGTGCTGGCGATGGCGGTGCGCAATTCCGTCGTCGCGGAATATGAGGCGGCCTTCGAGGATATGGGGGCCGGGCCCGCGCTGGTCCTCCCCGCCACGGCGGCGCTTCTCCCCTTGCTCCCGACGGGATATCAAGGCAGCAAGGTTCTGGTGCATGTCTGTTCGGGTTCTGTGACGTCGGTCGTCGTGGTGGGGGACGGTATCAGCTTCTGGCGCAATCGCCAGCTCGAGCGAGTCACGGCGGTTGGAGATGAGGAAGTGGTCAGCGAGTTCGCGCGCGTCGCTGCCGCTTGCCGGGACCACCTTAAGAGCGAGATCGAAGACCTGTACATCTATGTCCGGCCGCCGGCAAGTTCGCCGCTGCTGGACAATGAAATCGGAAAAGTGACGGGACGGCGCGTTCAGCTTTTGAGTAGCCCGGCGTCACGCAGGGGAGAACTTCCGCCCGCCGAGCAGAAGATTCTGGAGAATTTCGGCCTGACGTTTGCCGGCCTTTTGGAGAATCAGAACTAGAAGGGGCGGTTCGCGAACCGCCCCTACTTCCCTTAGGCTTATGAGAGTTACCCTGAATCTCGCCATCCCCCCCAGCGCGCGCGAGCGCTATGCGCTGCTGTGGTCGATCCCGGCCACGGTGCTCGGCATCGCAGGGTTAGTTCTGATCATCTTGTTCTCCCTCCGTTCCTATCGCCAGTATCAAGTGGTGCACGCATCAGTCGTGCGATACCAGGATCGGGACAATGCACTGCGCGCCCAGGAAATGGCACTGCGCAAAGCACTGGAAGAACCGGCGAATCGCCGTGTCCTGAACGACGTGCAGTTGGTCAACGCCCTGATTGAAGCAAAACAGGTATCACTTACCAGCTTGGCTCGAGACATTACCGGGCTCATTCCTGACGATGTGCGGCTCGGCGCACTGGCCATGCAGCCTGACGGCCACGAGCTGGGCCTGCGCTTCGTTGTAACCAGTAAAAACTCCGAAGCCATCGAGCGGTTTTTGAGTAACCTTGAGGACTCCCCGCACTTTAAGGATGTGGCGATAATGAACGGGGGGATCGAGGAGACCGGCGCCGATACCGAACTCGAGAATATAGCCTGCACCGCGCACTATGTGGTGGGCGAAAGTGAATCGTCGGGGGAATAATTGCGCAGGAATCGTCGCCAGATCGTAACTCGCGTTTTCCAGATCGCCGGCACTATCCTGGTGGTGCTTGACGTCGTTCTCTATTTCGTCGTCTACCAGCAAACCCAGTCGCAGCTTTCCTCGGAGCTGGAACAGTTTGCTTCCTTGCGGCAGCGCATCTTTGACGGCGAGGCGCGGATCGAGCGCCTCACTAAATACAAAGCAGGTTTGCCGGACACTGGCCAAAATCTGGCGGCGGTCATCGAGGATCACACCCTGCACCGTCGCACGGCTTACTCGCAGGCATTTAAGCTCCTGCGTCTCGTGGCGGAACAGTCCGGGGCGGAGCTCGGCAAGGTCGAGTTCAAGCGCAATGACAGGTCTCCGGGACCCTTGCTGCCTCTCGGTGCTGCGATCAATGCCGAGGGGTCGTTTCCACAGTTGTTGAAGTTTGCGCATGGACTTGAAACCGCGAGCGATTTGCTGGTGATCAGGAGTTTCAGTATGACGGAGGGCGAGGATACCCCCCTGCAATTGCGGCTGCTGGTGGATATGTACTTCACACCGTGAAGTATTGTTCGTAGCGCCGGCCTGCATAGGCGGGGGAAAGTTGCCATTGATTGTCATCCTGAGGAGCCGCAGGCGAGGAAGGATCCCTGTAGTCCGCTGATAATGGAACTGCCGAGATTCTTCGCTGCGCTCAGGATGACAGCGCAGAAGGGTTCTTACGTAGACTGTTCAGCCTGCCATGTGCTGACCTGAAGGTCGGCGCTACGCCGGGATTCGGATACCATGAAGCTGAGTGGACAAGGGGAGAAGTGGGGTATCGCCATTCTGGGTGTCGTCTCACTTCTGCTGATTGTGAGACTCGTTATCCAGTACAACCAAATGCGGGCGACGGTGAAGCTCCCCGTGGCCAAGGCTCGCACGCAAGCCAGGGCGGGCGCCCCTGCAGGGACCGGCGCGGTGGTTGTGAAGCAACCCCTAAAGCCGAGGGCGCCGGATGACCTGTCCATTTACAATTCAATCGTCAACGTAGACTTACTAAAGAAGTACGAAGAGCGTCCCTTGCCGGAGTTGCATCGAGATCCCTTCACCTTTGTGGCAGTCGCAGCCCCGCCGCGTGTCCAAGCCCCTGGCGTGGCGGCCGCGCCGCCCCCGGCCCCGCCTCCACCTCCGTTGAATTTGAAGGTCATGGGTTACACTGAGGGCAAGGGGGCAGCCGATGAAGCCATGGTCGAACTCTGTGCTGCGAGCTGCGAGACCTCGTCCCCGGATGACCAGGTACTGGTGGTTCACGCGGGCGATCCCGTCGGGTCCCGATACAAGGTCATCAAGATCAATCCTACGGTGGTTACCGTTGAAGATGCTGCGATCCATCAAACCGTTGATTTGCCCATCCCGCAGTAGCCCGACCGGGTTCGCGCTGCTGATTGTGATGGTGGCAGCCGCAGTCCTTTTGATCGGACTGACGGCGGCGCTGCCCAGCATTTATCAGGAAGGCCAGCGTGAACGCGAACTGGAACTAAAATTCCGCGGCATCCAGTACGCGCGCGCCATCGCGGGCTTCCACCAGAAGTTTCAGCGCTACCCGACCAACATCGAGGATTTGACAAAACTGACGAGCGGATTCCGCTTCCTCCGCAAGGAGTACGCCGACCCGATGACTCCAGGCGGCAAGTGGCGGTTCATCCACGCCAACGCCCAAGGAGTCTTGCTGGATTCGAAGACGCAAGGCCCGCCACCAGGAGCGATGGGGCAGTCGGGCATGAGTCCAGGCGCAGCCGGGTTTGGGACGCCAACCGCTTCGGGCACGGGTGGTTTTGGCCAGCAGGGCATGGGGAACAGCACCTTCGGAGCGCAACAAGGCAGCTCATTCGGCCAGCAGAGCGGGGGAGGAAGCTCGTTCAGCCAAACGGATACCGGGAATGGCGGCTTTGGCGGGCAGGGCGCCGGCGGTAGCGGCTTTGGGCAGCAGGCCACGGGTAGCAGCGGATTTGGCTCCTCATCCGGCGGTTTCTCTTCCGGTTCGAATTTCGGCGGAAACACTCCCGGCACCCAGCAGAACTCCGGTTTCTCTTCGGGAACCCCACAAGGTGGCGGAACCTTTATCGTTGGCGTCGCCAGCACGAGTCGCAAGCAATCGATCGGCATTTGGAACAAGAAGACGCACTATGACGAGTGGGAGTTTATTGGGATAGATCTGGGTGCGCTCGGCATTGCTACCTCGATCCCCGGGCTCCCAGCAAGTTTGGGCGCACAGCCCGGGCAGGGAAATCAACAAGGCGGCTTCGGCCAGGGAGGCCAGCCGAGTGGTTTTGGGCAGGGAAACCAGACCAATGGCTTTGGGCAGGGAAATCAGCCGAGTGGTTTCGGCCAGACAAATTCGACGCCCGGGCAAAATCAAGGTGGCTTTTCGTCCCCAGGCGGGTCCGCCCCCAGCGGATCCGGCTTCTCGCCGCAATGATCCAATGGTAGACTTACAACGGACGAGATTATTTTGGTTTTCAACTTACAACCAAGCGTCGAAAACTGACGACTAACTACTGAGAAGTGACGGTCGAAGCGTACCAGCAATCTGGCAAAGGAATTATGAGCGGAATTTGGCGGATGAGTCGTGCCAATCTTATTACAAGAGTATTCCTCGGCCTTGTCGTTGTGCTATCCCTGATGGCCGCCGGGTGCGCCTGGACGCCCTCGTCGGCGGGAATTGTGCTCACTGTAACCCCAGCGACGGCATATATCCCCGTGTCGTCGTCCTTTCAATTTGGCGTCACTGTTAGCGGGTCACCAAATTCTCTGGTGGTGTGGAGTGCGGGTGGCGTGGTGGGCGGGAATGCCACCGTCGGATTTATATCCTCTACAGGTTTCTACAGGGCGCCGGCCAACGTGCCGTCGCCGGCCAAAGTCACCATCACAGCTACGAGCCAGTACGACGCCGTGAGTTCGTCTTCTGCCACGGCGACCATCGTCAATCAAACGTCCGGCGCGCACACGGTGCAAGTGGCTTCGGGCCAGACCGTCATGAACATCAACGTGGTGGTGCCGCAATTAACTCCCACGCTGACGATCTACGGCGCGGGCACATGCGTTGGCAGCACCTGCTCGACCTCGGCCACCGGGGTGCAAGTGACGCAGGGTGGCACGGCGACGATCTTTCTGGTCGGGAACGGAGTGGTGGCGGGAACTGTGTATTCGATCAGCGGAAACTCAACCGATGTGACGGTGGCACAGCCTGCCGGTTCACAATTCGGTCAAACAACCAACGGAACGCCGTCGGTGACTTTCAATATTTCAGTCAGCGCCACTGCAGCGCCCGGGTTAAGAAATATCATGGTCTCAAATCCTGCCACGGGTGAACTCTCCGCCTTTGTGGGTGGATTACTCATTGTTCCTTCGGGGCAATAAAAACCAATGAAGATGCGTCCCCAGATCTTGGCACTGTCATTCCGAGCGAAGCGGCCCGTCGCCAGAAGGCTTTGGGCCCCAGGACGAGGAATCTTGCTCTGTCCGCTCCTCGTTTTACTGCTGATGATTCTCGTGGCGGCCCCGGCGTTTGCCACCACGCTGGTGAGGATGAGCCTGGACCAGCTTGCCGAGGCTTCGACGGAGATCATCCGCGCCCACGTGCTCAGCCAGCAAACGGTCTGGAACCCGCAGCACACTCGCATTTACACTTACACCACACTCGCCCTGGACCAGACCTACAAGGGTGATCCGCCATCCTCCCCTGTCATCCAGCAGCCCGGCGGCACGGTCGGCAAGACGCGGCTTTTTGTGGCTGGAACCGTTCAGTTCCACCCCCAGACTGGATACCTGTTGTTTCTGGAGCGGTCTTCCGCGGACCCCTCGAGATTCCTTCTGGTCGGAATGGTGCAAGGGGCCTACAGGATCTACCGTGACGAGAAGACGCAGGAGGAAAAACTCATCCTCCCGCTGGGCTCTCTCGCGCGCGGGGTTCCGGTTTCAGGTCCTGGATCAATCCTAGCCGGTCCGGCGGTTCCGGTCCGTCAATTTCAACGGGACATTTCAGCTTCGCTGAGCAGTCCTTTGAGCATTCCGCGAGGCACCGCGATCCCTGTGGCCATCAAGTCCGCGCGGTCTGCGGGTCTGCGGCGGATGGACGTAAGAGGACGAACAACCACCGACCTTTTCCCAAACTCTGGCCTGGTAATTCCCGCCGGCAGCGCAATCTCCGGGATGGCGGAGCGAGTCGGCGATTCCTGGATGATCTCCTGGACGGAGGTTTCGATTCGCGGCAAGCAAGTGCTTCTTTCGGCTCGGAACACGGAGCCTGCTGAGAAGGTGTTGCAGGGTCGTAACCTTGTGGTCAACGTGAGGTGAGGATGCAGCAAGGCAATCGAGTCTCGCGAGTACGCCGCCCGGTGTTATTTGCCCTGGCAGGAAGTATGACCCTGCTGGGCGCAATCCTGGCGTTTGCCTACACGACATATCAGAATGACGTGGGCGAGGTCCCGCCGACGACCATCTCCCCGGAAATCCCCGGTGTTGCGGTTCCTTCACGCTGGCCCAATGCCTCCTTTACATGGGTGTTGGACAATCCCGGTACACCGCCGGGCAATGTCGACACTACCGATGGCACTGATCCCCTGCCTCTCCAGACGGCGCTCGTGAATTCCGCCAACGCCTGGGCGAAAGGATTGCTCAACGGGCAGCAGTTGACCAATCTCACGATTACCAACGGCAGCGATGTCGCCAATCTGCCGAATCCGCAGGTTGACTGCACCAACGTCGTCACGTTTAACGATAATAACGCTACCGACTTTCCTACCGGAACAGAGTCCGTGGCCTTTACCACCGTCACTACTGATTACGTCAGGGTCGGACCACCGCAGACCCCAGGGACGATATACAAGTTTACCGAGTGCAACACACAGGAGACCATAACCACCACTTCGCCTGCCATCGTCTTCGACGCGGATATCGCCTTTAATCCGCACGTTGAATTCTCCACTTCTACTCCGCCGCTTTCCGGCGCCTTTGACCTGCCCTCCGTCGCCGCGCACGAATTCGGCCATGCGCTGGGTCTCGACCACAGTGGAATTGCTCACGCTGTGATGTTCCCGGCAGGGGACACCGGCGAGAGCCAACAACGGACCCTTGCGACCGATGACTTGATCGGCATATCTTTCCTCTACCCCTCGTCCAACTTTTCGAGCTACATGGGTGCAATTTCGGGCCAAGTGACCTTCGCCAACGTGGGCGGCGTGTACGCGGCCCATGTAGTGGCCATCGACGCGACTTCCGGCAGCGTTGTCGTGGACGGTCTGGCCAACACGAATGGCAGCTACACGTTATACGTTCCGCCCGGCAGCTATAGCGTGCTCGTCCTTCCGCTCGCCCCGGACGATAACCACGGCATCTACTCCCTCAGCGACTTCTCCGGCTGGACGTGCGGTTACGACCAGAGCGCGCCGCCTTGCTGTAACCCTGGCAACGGTCAATGCATCGGCTCGCCTATTACCAATCCAACTAATTTCACAGGAACGTATTATTAGTTTTGTGAACAAGCGTGGCTAGGGACATTGAGGTGCGCCCTCACTGCTCGAGAAGCGCGCTTCTTCCACCCACCAGCCTGCCCAAGAATTCGGACGAGTCTGTCATTCCGAGGAGTGCTACGAGAGCCCGTCAGCCGACGGGCGCCAGAAATTAGCCCACGGCGTAAGCCGTGGGACCTCGTACGGCATTCAGATCCGCAGCCCCGGAGGGGCGACAGAGACAGTTGCCGGAGATCTGTCGCCCCTCCGGGGCTTATACAACCTGGGGCGCTCCTCGATCCCACGGCTTACGCCATGGGCTACCCTCTGTCGGCCCTCCGGGCCTCTGGAAGCGGCCAGTAATTGCTACGTCGCGCGATCTCAGCCATTGGGTTAGCGCCTATGGGTATCCGGCCATGATTCCGCCATGAGCCGCGGTGTATACTGTTCTGCGAGATCGCAGTAGGAGATGGAAAGCCATGAAAAGGACAAAAGAATTCACTGCTATTTTATTCTTTGCAGCCTGCCTCATCGTGCTGGGGCCTTATGCTACGGCGTGGGGTCAGCAAGCGCCCTCTGAAAAGCCCAACGAGTTGGTTGTTGGAAAGCTGATCTACGTCGAATCCATGCAAGATGATCTCGACCGGTGGATTATCGACTTCCTCCGCCGCTGGGGGAAATACAAGATTACGTCCAATCCGGAAGGAGTGGACTTAGTTATCCAGGCCGTCAATCCGGACAAGGATCTGCGTCTCGAGACGCGCGGAGGCACCGCCGAACCGAAGGGCTCCGACCGGCCGCATTTACCCATCTCAAAGAAGCATCCCGAACTGCCGGCAACTTCGATCGCAGTTGTGAACTGGGTATCCAGCCAGACCGTTTGGCAGGCGGACATCTTGAACCGAAAACCAAAAAAGGACGAAACCGATGTTCCCGCGGGCCCGCAGACGAAGATATTTGCTCGTGACATGACTTCGGACCAGATCGCGGCGAAAGTGGTCGATAAGCTGAAAGAATATGAACAAGGGTTGGAGAAGCCCGGAGGAGGAAAATGAGAATTGCCATTACGGGCGCGGCAGGGTTGTTCGGGCACGGCCTGGCGGCGGCCTTCTCCTCGCGCCACACCGTCATCCCTTTGACACGGGCGGATGCCGACATCACGGATGCTGAAGCTGTGCGAGTGCTTCTGGAGCGAATTCGTCCGGAGGTTGTGGTCCACCCGGCGGGCATTCCGGATTTGGATATCGCGGATGCTGACCCCGCGCGAGCGCACCTGGTGAACGTCGAGGGCACCCGGCACGTGGTGGAGTCGGCTCGCGCGGTTGGAGCCGCGGTCGTCTACATTTCCACGGATGCCGTTTTTAATGGTCAAAGCACTCGGCCCTATGTTGAGTCCGACCCGCCTGACCCCATCACGGTTTACGGACGAACCAAGCTGGCGGGCGAGACCATCACGCAGGCCCTTCCACACCACTGGATCTTTCGTGTCCCTGTCCTGTTTGGGCCTGGGAAGACGAATTTCATCGAGAAGGGCCTGCGTAAGATCGTGGCCGGGGAAGATTACATCGTGGCATCCGACCAGATGGGCTGTTCGACCTACACAGTCGATGCCGGCTACAAGATCATGGAGGTCGTTGAGGCGCGCCGCTATGGCCTCTATCACCTCGCAAACCAGGGCGCGTGCACACGCTTCGAACTCGCCCGGCGCGCCGCGGAGTTGGCCGGACTCGATCCCGGCAAAGTGGTCGGAGTCCCTTCGGCCGAGATGGGGCGCCGTGCTCCCAGGCTGAAATATGCGGTGATGGAAATGGCCGCACTCAAAGCGGCGGGATTCTCATTGCCCCGGCCCTGGACCGAGGCAGTTGCGAATTACCTTCACACGCTTTCCCTACGAACCTCTCCCGAATAGGACAGGCACTCCTGCCTGTCCCAAAGCTGGTTTCACTCCGCAAGGAGGACAGCCAGGAGTGTCTGTCCTACTAATTTTAGCGTGAGAGTGCGTCAAAGGGCGGATGAGACGACGGCGGCTTGCGGGAGGACGAATCGGGAGGGGGTGGTGAGAATCCCAGGACGGAACGGAGCCGCTCCCAGACTTCCTGCATCACACGGTGCCGGGGGATAAAAGGCCAACGGTTCTTCTTGATCATCTCCATGGTTTGAGGATCGGAGACGTCACCGGTAATTACCAGAACCTTGCCGACCAAGCTCGGCCGAAGATTTTTGAGAGCGGAGACCGTTTCCGTTGCGTTCATCTCGGAGCAGCGGAGATCCAGAAGAACCGCGTCAAAGCTCCGCTTTTCGACGATGGCCAGCGCCTCGCGGGCACTTGGGACAATGTTGCCTTCACATCGCAGTCCTGCCAGCAGGACGCAGAGGACGTTGCGGATGGACGGTTCATCCTCGACGATGAGAACGGTGCGAAGCTCGTGGCTTTGGTTCAAATAATCCTCGGTAAGGCTTGAAAAAACACCCGGCACTAACTCGTGCCAGCTCTTTCGCGCACCGGGCCGAGCCAATTGAGATTAACCCATTAATCAATCTTGCAGTCAAGAGTATTAAGGTAATGTTTGTAATCCCTCAGTTTCGGTCTCGTCTTAGGTATGGGTCGAGGGAATTCTCTGTAGAGCCGATGATTTTCTGCTGGACAAATCGAAATCTCTTCGTTACTCTAGCCTGGGGAGCAACCAAGAGAGATGCCCAACCCGCCGCCAACCCTCGCCCCTCTGACCTTTTCTGGTCGT
The DNA here is from genome assembly GCA_963838915.1 of uncultured Acidobacteriota bacterium. Taxonomy (GTDB): domain Bacteria; phylum Acidobacteriota; class Terriglobia; order UBA7540; family UBA7540; genus CAVROP01. The sequence goes on along the minus strand of CAWIUZ010000127.1, from coordinate 167 downwards.
CACTTCTCGATCTCCGAAGTGGAGATGATCCGCGAAGTGGCCGCCCAGTGCACCGCGCTCAGCCTCACGGAAATTTCCCGCACCCTGTGTGAGCTTCTCGACTGGAAGCGACCGAACGGGAAGCTGAAGAACCACGAGTGTCGGCTTCTGCTGGAAGGTTTGCGCGA
>CAWIUZ010000126.1:0-6263 GCA_963838915.1 uncultured Acidobacteriota bacterium | reverse complement strand
TTGCAGGTGCAGCAAAATCAATGCTAAGGGCAAACAATCCTAATATAGAAAAGTTTGAAAAAAATCAGCATCATTTGTTCAATTTGCTCAAGAATGTACTTGGCGGTGGCGTTTTAACTAATGAGAAACTTAAAGCCATATGGATACAGTTCGAACATTGATGCAAACAGATGCTGGAAAAGAACTATATAATAATAATCTACCTGCTATGACTGAATTCCAAAAGAAACAAGCATCTACGCTGCGCGAGATCTTAAAAGAAAATGATGGATTTCTTCCTCGCAATGTTGAACAAATTGTAAGAGATAGGATGACTAAAGATAGAGAAGAACTGCAAAATAAAGTATTAAATAATATTGATCAGTCAGAAAAATATGTTGAAAATAAACCTCAACGTAAGATCCTAAGTAATATTACTGGCCAACCTATTTAATTTCTGCCAAACAAGATGTGCATAATTATAATGAAGAAGATAAATTCATTAGCTTTCTCTAAATTATTTATTCTATCCTGTTCAGATATTTGTGAGAACTCTCCGCCCATTCCCGGCCAGGCGACGTGTTGCTGGCCCTCTCGACGAGCGGCAACAGCCCGAACATCCTGCGCGCAATTCAGGCGGCGCGCCAGGACAAGGTCAAAGTTATCGGGCTCACGGGCGGTTCGGGAGGAGAGATGCGAACGGCGTGCGACCTTTGTCTTTGCGTCCCTTCCCACTCAACACCACGAATCCAGGAAATGCACATCATGATCTACCACGCCATCTGCGAACTGCTGGAAGAGAGGCTCATCGAGGCATGACGGAGAATCCTGAAAATTTCGGCGCTGCGCAGCCTGGAGCTGAGACGCGGGAGATCGCCTTCGATTGCCGCTTCTTCCTCGGCGACCGCCCCTGCGTTTGGCACAAAGCCGCCGGCGCGCTTTGCACCTGCGACCACTATCGACAAATCGACCAGCGCCTTCTGATCGTCAAGCTGGACGCCATGGGCGATGTGTTGCGGACCACGGCGTTGCTTCCAGCGTTGGCGCAAGCGCACCCGGGAACTTCCATTACCTGGATTACCCGGCGGGAGTCGCGTCCGCTGCTCGTGCGCAACCCGTATATTACCGAGATCCTTGATTACGGAGAAGACGCGCTGTTGCAACTGCAGGTGCGGGACTTCGATCGCGTCATCAATCTGGACGCGGGCAAGGCGAGCAGCGCACTGGCCAGCATGGCGAAGGCCAAGCAAAAGGACGGATTTGTTCTCGACCCTCGAGGCTCGACGCAGCCGACCAATGCCGCGGCGCGCCAATGGCTTGAAATGGGTCTTTTCGACGACCTCAAGCGTCAGGGCACTCGCACCTATCAGGACATCATGCTGGAAATCATCGGCCTCTCCGGGGCGCCGCACCACTATGTGTTCGAGCTGAGCGAGGAGGAGCGGGCTAAGGGGCGCACGCACCTCGAGCGCTTGGGCGTTGATTTCTCGCGCCCCGTCATCGGCCTGAATACCGGGGCTGGGCACCGTTGGCAACTCAAGCAGTGGCGGGAGGAGGGCTACCTGGAACTGGTCGAGCGTTTGGCGGGCCGGCACGACACGCAGTTTGTGCTTCTAGGCGGCCCGGAGGAACACGCGAGACATCGGCGGTTGGTGTCGCGGTCTCGCATCCCTCTGATCGATGGCGGCTGCGATAACCCCGTGCGTCACTTCGCCGCAATCGTTTCCGCCTGCACCCTGGTGGTGGCCGGAGATACCTTGGCAATGCATCTGTCACTGGCTCTTGGCCGGCGGACGGTGGTGCTGTTTGGCCCGACCAGCGCTGCCGAAATTGAGATGTACGGACTTGGCGAAAAAGTCGTGCCGGAGATGGATTGCCTCGTTTGCTATAAGCCCACCTGCGACTTCGTACCCAATTGCATGGACCTGATCTCGACCGACATGGTTGAAGCTGCCCTCGAGCGCCAATTGTCGGCGGCCGCATATGCTCAACAGGATGCGCAGAATGTCCGACGCTAACTATCGCCAGGCGGCCGTGGACTACGAACCTAAAATCGAACACCCACAAGCCTCTGTCGCCCTGCTTACCGGGGGTAGCGACAGGCCCTACGCGTACGGCCTGTCAACCTCACTTGTGTCCAAGGGCATAACGTTAGACTTCATCGGGAGCGATCAGCTCGATTTCCCCGAATTCCGCCACCAGCCCCAAGTGAGCTTCTTCAACCTGCATGGAGATCTGCGGCCGGGCGCCAGCTTCGCGAAAAAGCTCAGCCGGTTCCTGGCGTGCTATGGCGGCCTGATCCGCTACGCTGCCGCCGCCAAACCGAGGATATTTCACATCCTGTGGAACAACAGGCTCGAATGGATCGACCGAACCTTGCTGTTGCTTTACTATCGGTCCCTGGGGAAAAGAATTGTCCTCACCGCACACAATGTGAATCAGGCACGGCGCGAAGGTTCTGATACACTCCTCAATCGTGCTACGCTGCGCATTCAATATCGGCTTGCTGACCATATTTTCGTGCACACGGAGAAGATGAAACTCGAACTTGTCGATGACTTTCGTGTGCCACCGGCTCGCATCACCGTGATCCCTTTTGGGATTAACAACTCCGTTCCGGACACCGGTCTTACCCCCTCCGAGGCCAAGCGAAAATTGGGAGTCCAAGAGGGCAAAAGGATACTTCTTTTTTATGGCAGAATCCGGCCTTCCAAGGGGCTCGAATACCTGCTTGCCGCCCTTCGCGAAAACCTGACCCGCTCGGAGGACTATCAGTTGATTATTGCGGGCTGGCCCGATAAATGCGAGGACTACTGGGCCGCAGTTCGCAAGACAATGCAAGAGGACGTGCAGCGGGGACGGATCATGCTGAGGGCGGAGGTCATCCCGGACGACCAGACGGAAGCTTATTTTAAGGCGGCGGATGTTCTGGTGCTGCCCTACCGGGAGATCTTTCAGAGCGGCGTAATTTTCCTGGGATACAATTTTGGCTTGCCTGTGATCGCAACCGACGTCGGCTCGCTCCGGGACGACATCGAAGAGGGCAAAACGGGTTTTGTCTGCAAGCCTGAAGATCCGGTTAGCCTGGCGAGCGCCATCGAAAAGTACTTCGCGAGCGACATGTACAGAGAATTGAACAGCCGACGGCCGCAGATTCGAGCCTACGCCGCCGAGCGTCACTCCTGGGACGTCGTCTGCGAGAAGACGATCGGTGTGTATCGTGCCTTGGAGCGCGGCAGCGGGGCCGCCGCTTTCGCTTGATCAGAAAGAATGATAGTGTCTCAGTTTGAAAACGTAGCCGCGAGTTCACCTCGCCCAATGGCGGCGTAAAGCCGCCTCTGCTTCAAACTGAAAGAAATCGTAGTGGCGGTCTTGGTGGCCGCGGTAGGAAAACCACACGTATGTCGACCCAGGGACAAGTCGTCGATGCGCTGAGCACCGACCATCTCCACGCGGACTTGAAAGGCCGGTCCGTTCGCGGAGGTTTGCTGACAATCACCTCGCAGGGAACCCAGTTTATTCTCACCTCCATCTCGACGGTTGTGCTGGCACGACTTCTGACCCCCGCCGACTTCGGACTGGTGGCCATGGTCACCGCCATCACGGGGCTGGGCCAGTCGTTTGCTGATTTTGGCCTCTCGGAGGCGACCATCCAGCGCCAGGAGATCACCCACGAGCAAGTCAGCACGCTTTTTTGGATCAATGTAGGCATCGGCCTCACGCTCATGATGATCACGATCGCGCTCGGTCCGGCATTTGCATGGTTCTATCATGAACCACGGCTCAGGAACATCGCCTTCGTGGCGTCCTTGATCTTTCTCATTGGCGGCCTGAGGGTACAACATAATGCGCTTCTCAAACGCCAGATGCGCTTTGTTTCCCTGGCGGTTCGAGATGTGGTCTCCTATGTTATCGCTGTCCCGTTCTCCGTCACCCTGGCTTGGAAAGGAGCAGGTTACTGGGCCATCGTCGCTCTCCCCCTGAGCTTTTGCTTCCTCCAGATGGTGATTACCTGGTTGATGGTCCGATGGCTACCGGGCCTGCCCCGGCGCGACGCCAAAGTCGGTTCCATGATTGCCTTCGGCGGGAACGTTGCCGCATCTTACCTCGTGTTGGCTGTGAACCGCAGTGCGGATAGTGTCCTGATCGGGTGGTACTGGGGGGCTCACCTGCTGGGACTGTATTCGCGGGCCTACAATCTCTTAATGCTCCCCGTCCGCCAGCTCAGCGTCCCGGCCAGCAGCGTGGCGGTGCCGGCATTCAGCCGGCTCCAGAACGACCCGGAACGGTTTGCACGATTCTATCTGCGCGGCGCCAACCTGATGTTGTGGATCACCACTCCCGTCTTCGGTTTTCTCTTCGTAGCGGCGCGTCCCGTAATTACCTTGGTCCTTGGGCATCAATGGGGAGAAGCGGCGCCGGTTTTTCAGATTCTTGTTATCTCCGCTATGGCGCAATTGCTGCTTGAGTTGAATCTCTGGTTGTTCGTGGGCCGCGGTGATTCGGCGAGGCTCCTTAAACTCCTCCTCGTCATTTCTCCCATCATGATCGGCAGCTTTGCACTCGGCCTGCCTTTTGGCATCAAAGGAGTGGCCCTGAGCGGCTCGCTGGTGCTGCTTGTCATGTTACCGTGGATACTCAAATACACCTTCCGAGGTTCGCGATTGAGCTTGCAACGCCTTGGGCAAGCGATGCTGTGGCCCGTCGCACTGTCACTCGCTGGCGTTCTCTCGGCGGAACTTGCGTTGCGCGTGATGGCTCCGCATGGAATCGCCTCGCAGCTTCTGGTTTCGGCCCTGGGTTTTGCGGTCGCCTACGCGCTCTCGGCGCTGGCGCGCCCGGTGCGAGAAGAGGCCATGTCACTTAGGGAACTACTGAACGAATTGCGTCTGTCGAGGCAAACAGCCTGATTGCCCTTCCACTTCCTCAACAAACCATGGGCTTGCTGAAAGATCTGGATCAAACCGGCGTGGCAGAAATCGGTGCGGACTTGCACCGGTTCGCCGGGGAACTTTTCCCCATTTGCCGGAGCATTACCGGAGACGGAGTGCGGCAGACATTGGCTCTCATCCAGGGAAAGGTCCCGCTCCGCATCACCGAGGTGCCCACGGGGACTCCGGTCTTCGATTGGACCGTGCCCAAGGAGTGGAACATTCGCGACGCTTACATCAAGGCGCCGGATGGTAAGCGGGTCGTCGACTTCCAGAAGTGCAATCTGCACGTTTTGAGTTACAGCATTCCCGTGCACGCGACCCTGCCCCTTCGCGAACTCGAGCCCCGGCTGTTCACGATTCCTGCGCACCCGGACTGGATCCCTAATCGCACGTCGTACTACAAGGAGGACTGGGGATTTTGCCTTTCTCACCATCAGAAACTGGCGCTCAAAGACGGTGAGTACGAGGTGTGCATCGATTCCAGCCTCGAAGACGGCCATCTGACCCTTGGCGAGTACTATTTGCCGGGCCGATCGACCGACGAGGTTCTGATTTCAACTTATACCTGTCATCCCTCGCTGGCGAATGACAACGTCTCGGGGTTGACCATCGCGACCTTTTTGGCGAAGTTGCTTTCCGGACGCGAACTTCGTTACTCCTACCGATTCCTGTTTAACCCCGCCACGATTGGAGCCATCACCTGGCTGGCGAGAAATCGTGAGGCAGTGAGCCGTATCCGGCACGGGCTGGTGGTAACCTGCCTCGGGGATGCAGGCGGGTTCCATTACAAGAAGAGCCGCCGAGGAGATGCCGAGATTGACCGCGCTGCCGCCCAGGTTCTTCGCCATTGCGGCGAACATTTTGAAATCCTGGAGTACTCTCCGTATGGAAACGACGAACGGCAATACTGCTCTCCAGGCTTCAACCTGCCGGTCGGCTCTCTGATGCGGAGCGTCTGGGAGACCTTCCCCGAGTATCACACCTCGGCCGACAATCTCGATTTCATCCGGCCCGCTCAGCTTGCCGGATCGCTCCGTGCGTGCGCAGCCATCCTGGACGTGCTCGAAGACAATTGCTGCTACCGGAACGAGAACCCATACTGCGAACCTCAACTCGGACGGCGCGGACTTTTCCGATCCACGGGAGGCGAGGCGGGTGGCCAGGCAAGCGGGGAGGAGATGATGGCGCGCCTCTGGGTGCTGAATCTCTCGGATGGAAACCACTCGCTGTTGGACATTGCGGAGCGCTCGGGTATTTCCTTCCCAAAGATAAAAGAAGCTGCGGATTTGCTGTACGAAAAGAAGCTCGTGTCATTGGTAACGCACGGTTCCGATGGCGCGCAGGCGCCTC
>CAWIUZ010000125.1:0-7044 GCA_963838915.1 uncultured Acidobacteriota bacterium | reverse complement strand
CGGTGGAGAAGGCGCCGCTATTGGCGCCGTGCTCATTGCTCCCATCGGTGCTGTGGCGGGCGCGCTGGTGCCCACTGGCCGCTGGCACAACGTCTATCGCCGGCGGTGAGACCAGGACGACAATTCGATGCTGCGTATGTGAGGTGCGCGATGTGCTGGCCAAGAATCGCCCCACGTAAGGAGTTGGTGATTGTGCTCCTCGGGGTGCTGATCCATGTGCCGCTCGCAGCGGCGGCGCCCTGACAGGACAAGCGTAGCAGGGACGACCTCAAGTTAGTAGGGGGTAGTCATGAAAGGAGTAATTGAAACACTGTTGCCTCTGCTGCTAGTCCCGGCACTTAGCTTCTCCGAATCTTCACAGAGTAGCTGGGACGACCTCAAACAACTGGCGGCGGGCCAGCAGATCCGGATCGTGCTGAATGATGCAAAATCGTATGAGGCCAAATTCCAAGGCGTGACCGACGAGGCAGTAGTGGTTCGTCTGGCGACGGGCGATCAAGTCTTTGGGCGGCACAACGTTCTGCGTGTCTCCACGCGAGGCAAAAGACATCGCGGCCGGAACGCGCTGATCGGCCTCGCCGTCGGTGCCGGCGCTGGTGTGATTATCGCTGTTGCCTCCCCTGAATTGGGTACTGGGAAATGCGCGCAGGGGTCCTGTGTCGATGCTGGGACGATCTCCCAGTTGGGGATTGTAGGAGGCGCTGTCGGCGCTGGCCTAGGAGCCGCCATCCCCACCGGCGCCTGGTACGACGTCTATCGCGCCGCGACGAAGCCTGGAAAATGAGCCTGAGCTGAAAGGGGAATGCGATGCTCAAGGCAAGCCTTGGATTGCTGATCACGCTCCTCGTTTCTTTCCCAGCCGCTGGCCAAATGTCGGGCAACTATGTGTACGTGTTTGCCGGGCCGGTGGTCGTGCCCAAGAGCGCCTACACACGCTGGAACGGGGACTTTGTCCATGTGGGAGGAGGGGGTGAGGGCCACCTCACCGAACGGTTCGCCTTGGGCGGTGAAATCGGCGTGCTCAAGCCGGTAACCAACCAATACGCGGTCACCACAGGCCTGGCATCGGTAACGCCTGCTTTTCATTTTGTCCCCAAGGACTCCAAACGCAAATTCGATCCTTTCGTGGACGGTGGGCTCTCCCTACTGGCCGGAAGAGGCGGGGCAATAGCGATTCACTATGGTGGTGGAGTGAATTACTGGCTGCGACGCCGGGTCGGCCTGCGATTCGAGTTCCGCCATCACCTCTGGTCACCGGAAGCGGGTGAAACCGTGCACTTCGTCGGCTTTCGGGTCGGTATTATCTTTGGGGCGGAGTGATCGTGCTCGAAGTTGACGGCCCGTCCCGGAGGCACCGCCAGGGATCACCCCAACTATACATGAGACATTAAAATCTTTTGCCAACAGGTTAGACACGGAGAATGCATGACGTGAAAAATGAAGCGGTACTGATGATATTGTGGAGCCTGCTTGCCGTTCCGCAGAACACTCTAGGCCGGCCACTTGGCTGGGGTCAAGGCGAAAGCGAAGACGACCTGAGTGGAACCTGGCTCTTCACCGTGCACCTCACACGCAGTGATGGTGGGGCGTTGCTTCCCCATACCTCAACCCAGAACTACAAGGGGCCCGTTACTTTTGTTCCTGCTGCGAAGGGGCATTACCGTGTCGCCGGAAACGTGAGTCTCGCCCCGAAAACTGATCAGGAGCGGATCCACAATGTTTACTTTGAGTCTTGTGCTCGCCTAGAAGGACATGACATTGCTCAGACTTCACGTCAAACCTACACGTGCAGCTACGAGTACGGAGCGGTGAGTCGTGATCAGGAGGGCAATGGGATCACGACTCTCTTCAACGGTGATTTAACTTTCAAGCTAGAGAGAGGAATCTTACGCGGCAGGTCTAAGTTCGTAATCCGCTTTACGCAGACCGGTGAGGCACATTCCGAAGAGGCCGTGTGGACGGGTGAGCGCCAAGCTGACAATCAGGATTGTGCTACGGCCCAAATGACTGTCGACCATCTTAGGTCACGTGTGGAAGCCGATCAGGACAGAATTCAGCGACTCGACAGCGGGGTGACAGCCGATGACCTTAACAGCTTTGCGAATGCCACCGGCGAGGCGGATCACGGGGGATTGGGCGAGGCCCTTCAACAGACCGAGCAGGCGGTAGCGGACAAGCAACATCCCGCCATCTTCGAAGCGACTTTCACGCATGAATACATCCTCGCCAGAGTTGACATTCTGAAAAGACTTGCCAGGAACAAATGGCGGCCGATCGAAGTAAAGTCGTCCACCAGCCTCAAGGATTACTACCTCTATGACGTGGCCATCCAACGGCTGATCCTCGAAGGTTTGGGATGAAGGTTGTTCACTGCCTGATGCACCTTAACCGGGACTACGTCTGCGACGGGAAGCAGTACAAGTTGGAGAAGCTGTTCGTCATCCGGGATGTCACGGACGAAACTAGCGCTCTTGAAAAAGAAGTAAAGGACCTCCTCCGTGAAGAGTGGAAGGTGCTCGCGAGGGCCAAACCGCCGGAAATCGAGCCGGGAAGCCACTGCACCAACCCCTTCACCTGCGAATTCTACGACCTCTGCAACAAGCCCCTACCGGCGGACCATGTTGCCAACCTCCCAGGCATATCGGCAAAGAAGCTGGAGGAGCTGGCAAGCCAGGGAATCGACTGCATCCGAAATATCCCAAATTCCTTCGTAGGTGTCTCGACGGCACTCCCCAATTGAGGTGTCTTCCCTTTTCGATCTCGGCGCAGACGGGCTTTCATCCCAAAAATCGTCTCCAGGTGCTTCACGTTGAGACGGGCGCGGGTGCGATCAATCAATCCTTGGAAGATCTGCTCCATTTGTCCGCCCACTCGAAACAACAGGTTGTGGCTGTATTCCCCCTGATAGATGGAAAACTGATAGCGAAAAACACTGGCCGCCTGCTCTTCCGAATCCAGCCCCAGACTGAGGCAGGTATAAATCCAACGCTCGCAGACCTGGTGCAAGCGCCCTATAGCCGGCTCGGCCGACAAGGTATCTGCGACTCTCGCCAAGCCTGCGGCGTCAGAAATATCCGTAAAGCAATTCCCGTCTTTTGTAAACTGGTTCCCGTTCTTCTGGGCCTGACAGGCAACATACTCGTGGCCGTTCAAGATGATCTGTGCGCCAAAGGGAGGATGCCCCGACATCTTAATGGTGATGTGCCCCCATTCCCGATCCGAAATGTGAAAGCTGTAGTGCTTCACGTAAGGCTTCTGCTGAACCAGTTCGCGGATATGTCCCTTCTTCGAACGGCGGACTTTCCACACCGGCGCCACGGCCCGCGAGACCAAGATCAGAAACAAGCCGTGGACCGCCGGGTGAGTGGCGAGGTACTCTTGCGCCATCTCGTGCTTCCTCGCGCCGCGCTCACGGTCGATGACGGGGATACCGTGGGCTTTGGCGAACGCGTGAAGGCGACGGCTGAAGCGGCCGGCCATACGCATCAGATGAGCATCATCCAGTTGCGCGTCCGAGCCGTTCCACAGCCGACGCCACCAGGTTCGGAACCCTCCAGCGGAATAGCAGAGCGGATTGAAAGCGTTCAGCACGATACGATCCACACAAGCATAACTACCATCAAGAAGAGGGGTGTAATAGCGGGTCAGTTCGTCGGTCATGAACGAGCACGCTACACGCGGCACACCAGATTCTCAACTGCCCCAGCAAGGGCCACTTTTTCCGGGCGCAGTCCCGGAAAAAGCGTAGAAATCTTGTGGTCGAAAATCTGGTGTAGATGAGTCAAGTTCTTGCAGTGCAGTAAAGCCCCTGAAACACGCGTCGTTGGGCTGGGGCGAGGCCCCGTTAGTGTCCTGCCAGGTAACGATGTGGTGACCGTGGCCGATCGGATGTTACCGCGTAGAAGACTGCACGATTCGAACTTGATGAAATCCCTTGAATCCAGGCGATCACCGACCCTCCCAGCCCCAGCCGGGAAGCCGTAATCATGAATTGCCTGCGATCCATGGTTATTCTCCGTGTCACCGTTCAAGCGCGGAATGCCCCGCGGCGTCCACGAGATAAAGCACAGTGTCTCCGGTGAATGGCGGAGTAAACATCTGAGAGGGCGATCCGGCCGCAACAGGTGTCCCGGCAACTTCCATCCCCGTTGCGGGGTTGAACCACTTGACGTTCAACCGCCTGGCGCTCGACATCGCCGACAGGTCCACGGTAAACGCCCCTCCCGCCGGCGCGTAAACCAGGTACTCTGCGCCGGTCGAGGGAGTCTGGGCAAGGCAATAGCCGGTCGAACTAAGCCTGTCACGAGGAGCGACGCTCGCGAGATTGAGTTTTCGGGAGTATCTCAAAATGTACCCGAGATTGTCTCTCAAGTTGTTCCAGCGTGAGTCAGGCGCGCTACAGATGGCGCGGGCCGGATCAACACACATGTTCCGGCGCCAGTGAGGCCAATAGACCTCGTAGGGATCCATGAAGAGCCCCTGATTGCCGGTGGCAAAGTTTTCCCACGCGAAATTGCGATTCTGTTGGGGCGTCTGATTCCAGATCCAATAATACGAATGATCGCTGTCATTTGAGTTGACTTTGCAGGGAGGATTCCCGGTACCACAGGACGCGCCGGGCGAAACTATGACGGACGGTGCGACCCAATCTGCGTCCGAGTTGTATATCACGGAATCCCAGGACGAAACCATTGCGGCAGTTCCGATAGGATGAAGATGGGGCAAGCCACGCGTCGGCACGCGGGTGCGCGTCCCTACGGAGCAGGACATCCGCGAGCGCCACATCATTCGGGAGGCACTGGAAAGCCAGGCGGCCCGCCTGGTGGCGGAGAACGCTAGCATCCAGCAGCGTCACGAACTGGTGCGCATGGCCGAACAGTTAGATGCCCTCTACCGCCGGACCGGCACGGATCAAGACCCCGAATTCCTTTTCGCCGTGCACGGTTACCATATGCAGTTTCATCTGAGAATTGCGGAATTTTCAGGCGTCGCCGCACTTCGAGAATTGATCGAGAAGAATAGTGTGCTGGTATTGCACTGGATGTATGACTTGCTCACCCCGCAGCGGCCCCTCCCCGACCGATTCCATTCGGAACTGATTGACGTCGTCATCGGGAGAGGTGTGGAGGCGGCGGAGCGGGCAATGCGCAAGCACATTCGGTATGGAGAAGAAGCTACCATTCGTGCCGTCGCCCGAGCCAATGCAAGCCCGGACAGCCGCTGGCGCGTCCGCGGTTCGTCGATGGAAGAAGATGTGGTTGCGCGGGTCAGTGCGGGCACCTCCGGGTAATCGATAAGCGCCCGCGACCTACCGCGCCATTCTCAGTTAATTCGGCAGCTGACAACCACTACGGCGTCATAGCCCGCATAATTCATGATTTTGGAGACAAGAAAAGCCTCCTGTGGTACAAACACGTTCAGATGACGATGTTTGAAGCACCAAAGGAGGCTTTTGCTTGGGTCACGATATCACAACAGAGTGTCTTTTGTTTCCCGATATCTTTCCGAAGCCCGTCGTCGCGCAATTTGACCAGCGGCAGGGCAGTTCCGATGGCGGCGCCCTCCTGCTGAAAGCTGCCGACCGGCGACTGGGACTGACCGAGGCGCTGGCCGACTGCCTGGTGGATCAGCGACAAGTTGGCAAAATTGACCACGAGTTGGAAGAGTTGCTGAGGCAGCGCATCTTCGGCATCGCGTGCGGTTATGCTGATGCTAATGACGCGGCTCGCTTGGCCGAAGACCCGGTGCACAAGATGCTGGCGGGGCGCGATCCGATTGAGGGCAACGATTTGGCCTCGCAGCCGACGCTGTCGCGCTTTGAGAATGCGGTGGACCGCAAGCAGCTTTATCGCCTCGGCGAGGCGTTGGCCGAGTGCGTGATCGAGCGCCATCGTCGCCGGCTGCATGGCCGCGCCCGGCTCATTACGATTGACCTGGACCCGACCGACGATCCCACCCACGGCGCGCAGCAGTTGACTTTCTTTAACAGTCACTATGACACGTGGTGCTATTTGCCGGTGGTCGGCTTCTTGAGCTTCAACGACGAGCCCGAGCAGTACCTGGCCACAGCGGTGCTGCGGCCGGGCAATGCGGTGGCGAGCGCGGGGGCCATCGGCATTCTGTGGCGTCTCCTGGTGCGGGTGTGGCGAGCGTTTCCCCAAGCGCGCGTGCGGGTGCGGCTGGACGGCGGGTTCGCCGATCCCCAGGTGCTGGACTTCCTGGAGGCAATGGGCGTGGAGTATGTCGTGGCCATGGCTAAAAATGCGGTCCTGAACTGCCTGGCCGAGCCGGTGGATGGAACCAGCACGGCAGTGGTCTGAGCAGAGCGGGCAGACCGAGCACGTCTACGGCGAAGGCCGCTATCGGGCGGGAAGCTGGTCGTCGGAGCGGCGGCGTGATCTTCAAGGCCGAGGTGGTGCGGCAAGCCGGCAAAGAGCCGAAGGATAACCCGCGGTTCGTCATCACCAACCTGAAGCAGAGGCCGCAGTGGATTTATCGAGCACGCCTACTGCCAACGCGGCGACATCGAGAATCGCCTCAAGGAACTGCACCACGGCTTGGAGATCGACCGCACCAGTTGCACCAAGTTCTGGGCCAACCAGTTCCGGGTGCTGATGACGGCTGCGGCCTACGTGCTGATGCAGGAGTTGCGACTGCGGGCGGCACGCACGGCTTGCGCGCGAGCGCAGGTGTGGACCCTGCGAGAGCGGTTGCTCAAGCTGGGCGCTCACGTGGTGGTCTCGGTGCGCCGGGTGGTGGTTCATCTTCCCGTCTCGTTCCCCTTTTCTCGCCAGCTTCCGCCAGATCGCCCTCAGCTTCGGCACCTTGAGCGGATAGCCCGTCTCTGTTAGCAATGATCATGCTGGACAAACCCCACCCTGCCGACTTCGCTGAAGTGTCCTTGGAATCCGTAACACTCCTCTCACCTCCCGCCCTCTAACAAGACACGTGGCCTCAAAGCCGTCTCCAGCCAGGCGCGACTTGTCTCAACGGTGCACAAAAGGACTCAACCTCACCTCTCATAGCCCGTTCACGAATAAAGCA
>CAWIUZ010000124.1:0-7462 GCA_963838915.1 uncultured Acidobacteriota bacterium | reverse complement strand
TGCTAGACGCTTTTTCAAAATCTCGCGGATAGCGACGAATCCCTGAGACCGCCCGACAGAGGTGATGTCATGAAGTGACACCCGCGAAACCCGGCCAGTAGCCGAGGACTCAGCCCCGCAGGGGCTGGATTTGAGTAGCCGGGGGCAACGCCCCCGGAAAAGCCCGTCCCCTCACCCCCTATCCCCTCTCCCTGCAGGCGGGGGAGAGGGGTGCCGAAGGCGGGATGTGGGGGGTCGCGGGGGTTCACCCCCGGCTACTCAATTTGCTCCCCTGCGGGGAGCACTTGGCGGCCCGCTTTGCCGTGTACCACCGGAGTTGCTATGATGTTTAGGAGAAGGTGCACACCTCTGGGTTGGGGCAGTTCGCAGCGCTAAAGCCATCCTGTCGAAATTGAGAGTGCGCTTGCTGATCGTGAGGGAGTAATCATCTGAATCAAGAATCCATAATCCGCAACATCGCCATTATCGCCCACGTTGACCACGGCAAGACCACGCTGGTGGACGGGATGTTATGGCAGAGCGGAATCTTCAAGGCCAATCAGGAAGTGGTGGAGCGCGTTTTGCGACTCAAACGAACTCAAGCGCGAGCGCGGCATCACCATCCTGGCCAAGAACACCGCCATTTTCTATCGCGGAGTCAAGATCAACATCGTGGACACTCCGGGCCACAGCGATTTTGGCGGCGAGGTGGAGCGGGCGCTGATGATGGTGGATGGCGTCCTCCTGCTGGTGGACGCCAGCGAAGGTCCGCTGCCTCAAACCAGGTACGTGTTACGCAAGGCGCTCGAGGCCAAACTTCCGCCCATCGTAGTTATCAACAAGATTGACCGCAGCGACGCGCGGCCGCAGGAAGTGCTGAACGAAATTTACGATCTGTTTATCCAGCTCGACGCCGCGGAAGAGCAGCTCGAGTTCCCCATTCTCTACGCCAACGCCCGCCGAGGCATCGCGACTCGCTGCGCTTGACCAGCCGTCCGAGAGTCTGGCGCCGCTGTTCGAGGCCATCGTCGAACACATCCCTCCCCCGGCCGGCGATCCCGCGGACGTGCTGCAATTGCTGGTGGCAAATCTGGATTACAGCGACTATCACGGGCGCATTGCCATTGGGCGTATTTTCTCCGGCACGCTCAATCGAGGCGACGAAGTGGCCATCGTCAAACTCGACGGCACCGTCCAGGAAACGCGCATTACGAAGCTTTACGGTTTCGAAGGCCTGGAGCGCACGGACATTGAGCGCGCCGCGGCGGGTGAGATCGTGGCCATCGCCGGCGTCGAGGGCATCACCATCGGCGAGACGGTGACCAGCGTCGAGACGCCGCGCAGCCTCCTGCACGTCCCGGTGGATGAACCGACCATCTCGATGATCTTCACCGTGAATACCTCGCCCTTTTCCGGACGCGAGGGCTCCTGGGTCACGTCGCGCAACCTGCGAGAGCGCCTCGAAAAAGAGCTGCTCACCAACGTCGCCTTAAAGGTAGAGGAAACCGACAGCCCCGACTCGTTCAAGGTGATGGGCAGGGGTGAACTGCAACTTGCGATTCTCATCGAAACCATGCGCCGCGAAGGGCACGAGCTGGCCGTGGGCAAGCCGGAAATCATCACGCATCAGGTTGGCGAAAAAGTGCAGGAGCCCATGGAACAGCTTATCGTCGATTGTCCCGCTGAGTTCGTGGGCGTGCTGATGCAGAAGTTGGGAGTCCGCAAAGGGATCAACACTAAGATGGCCGGGCAGGGAAGGCAGGGCGGGCGTGTGCGCCTGGAGTTCCTGATTCCCTCGCGCGGCCTGATCGGGATGCGCGGCGAGATTCTGAAGGACACGCGCGGCACGGCCGTGATGAACACACTGTTTAACGGCTATGCCGACTGGCAGGGCGACATCGCCCGCCGGCTTACCGGTTCGCTCGTGGCCGACCGGGCAGGCCGCACCACCGGATACGCGTTGTGGAACCTGCAGGAGCGCGGCGAGACTCTTCGTGGGGCCGGGAGTCGAGGTCTACGAAGGGATGGTTATCGGCGAAAACGCGCGCTGGGACGATATGGACGTGAACGCGGTGAAGGAGAAGAAGCAAACCAACATGCGCGCTTCCGTGGCCGATGAGGCGATCCGGCTGGTCCCGCCCACGCTTCTCAACCTCGAGTCTGCCATGGAGTTCATCGCCGACGATGAGTGGGTGGAAGTGACGCCGCAGTCAATCCGCATTCGCAAGAAGATCCTGCCCGCCAACCAGCGCCCCCGCCGCCACCGGCCCGAGTGATGAGGCTGGGATGCAAATTCCATGAGCGATTCTAGCTTGCGCCGAGACTCCTTGTGTGCGATTCTGCTTGTGTCGACTGGGGTGTAGCATGGCAAACACCTACAAAGCGGTTCTTAAGGGGAATTGTCTGGAGTGGCTTGAGGCCCCGCCAACGAACCTCGATTCGGACAAGCCCGTAACAATAACCATAACTTTAGCGGACGACGCGAGTCCGTTAACTCACCCGGCGACGCGCGGAGAAAAGATGGCCGATGCCATCGAGAAACTCGCCGCATTGAACGCCGTCCCGGACATTACCGACCCGGTGGAGTGGCAGCACGAGACCCGTCGAGAGCGAACCCTACCCGGTAGAAACACCTGATGCTTGCTCGATAGCGCCATTATCATCGACGCTGCACAGCCAAAGTATGATGAACTCAGGCGATTCATTCGTGAGCGATCGCTGGCGGTATCAGCCGTCAGCTATGTTGAAGTTCTCGGATATCACCGACTAACTGAACAGGAACGCGAGTACTTCGAGCTGTTCTTCTCTGCGGCCTCAGTTTTGCCAATTTCAGACGCGGTGCTAAAGCAAGCCGTAAGATTACGCCAGACAAGAAAAATGTCACTTGGCGATGCTCTTCAGGCAGGAACGGCCTTGGCACATGGATTGACCCTAGTCACGAGAAACACCAAAGACTTCGACTGGATTGATGGTCTCGCGTTGTTTGATCCGTTCAATGTGACGGCTTCCTGAAGTGTCGCTGAACATGCGCAGCCGGATGGGTTTGCCGTCACCCAGCGCCGATCCGCGCCAACCCGCTGATCAATCCACGACCAACTCCCACCCAAACCCCGGCCGATCCGGGGGCCGCATGTAGATACCCTCGGGCCCGCGCGTGACGCTGTTCTCCTCCTCAAACTGCCGGTAGACTTCCGGCGGGCCGCCCGGTGGCGGCATGAACATTTCGCACCACGGGCTGTTGGTGGTGGCGAGATATATAGTGGGCGCAACCGTGGCTCCATCCTGCGTGGGGGATGACGGGGATATTGTATGCGGCGGCCAGCGCGCCGATGTGGCGCATTTCGCTCAACCCGCCGCACCAGGTGAGGTCTGGCTGCCAGATGGCGGCTGCTTTGTATGCGAGAAGCAGCCTGAAGCCATAACGCGTATACTCGTGTTCGCCGGTGGCCATCTGGGTGGATTTGATCGCGGCGCTCAGCCTCCCGAATCCCTCGTAATCGTCGGGTGGAAGACACTCTTCCATCCAATAAATGCGGTAAGGCTCGAGCATTTCAGCCAGCTCGATGGTGTAGTGTTCCGTGAGGGCCATCCAGCAATCCAGCATGAGGTCACCCTCCGGCCCGAGCAGTTCACGAGTCCGCTTGACGAGCGCCAGGTTCTTCTTCATACCTTCGCGCCCATCCGCCGGTCCGTAGGGAAGCGCCAGCTTCAACCTTTTGTAGCCGAACTCGAGATGCTGCTCGATGTCGTTTCCAGTGCAGTAAGCGGGGATTTTCGATTTGGTTTCACCGCCCAACAATTTGTAAACAGGCAGGCCCAACGCGTTGCCGATAATATCCCAAAGGGCTATATCGATGGCACTGATAGCATGCACGACAAGCCCCTTACGGCCGTAGTACAGCGTGGATCGCCACATGATGTCCCAGAGTCGCTCGACATCGAAGGGGTCCTCGCCCAGGAGCAATTTGGTGAGATGCTTCTCAATCACAAAACTGCATCCCGGCCCGCCGAAGCCGATGCCCGTGATGCC
Source organism: uncultured Acidobacteriota bacterium (assembly GCA_963838915.1). Classification (GTDB taxonomy): domain Bacteria; phylum Acidobacteriota; class Terriglobia; order UBA7540; family UBA7540; genus CAVROP01. The sequence continues at coordinate 3,453 of CAWIUZ010000124.1, read as the reverse complement.
TTTGTCTGTCGTGATCTCAACGGCGTCCGGTCCCAGATCGTTGGCCATGAACAATTCCCGGCGGGGCTTGTATTTGGGCGTAGATCGACATGGGATTAGCCACTTCGGAGCCGCCCGTTGACCAAGATCCGGGCGCCGGTTCGTAGCTGGCGTGCGGCTTCTTCGGCTTCGGACGGACCATCCTGACACCGGTAATCTTCAGCTTGCTCTTCTCCTCTTGAAAGGGAAGCGGCGGAGGAGACGCGAAGGGCGCTGAGCCGCTGTTTTCCGGTGACGCGGAGGTCGTCAACGCGCCCATGGATAATGCCGTGCCTGCTCCGAGGAAAATTCTGCGATTCATTTTTGGACACTCCGGCGGCTAAGCGTTTGAAAGCGACGTCGCACGCGCCCACTTTAACAGAATCAAAAGGTATATGGAAATCGCGCAGTGTCCTAGTCTGAAGGTAGCGCCGACCTTCAAGTCAGCAAGAATGTCTGCGTGTAAAGGCCAGCGCTACGCGTTAGATCAGGAAGCTACTGGAAATCGCGTCCTGCGGTGGCGCCGGGATGTTTTCAGGTTCCCTCGTGGCGGCAGCCCGCAATCATCGGTGGTTTATCGGGGTTGTCCCGATCGCGGTTTACGCTGTAGCAATCAGCATGTACGTATTTTGTGCCGTTCCAGCGGTACACGTTAAACAACGTTTCGTAGGCGCTCATATGCCAGGACGTGGCCACGTCCCGGAACCCGTGGCTCGATGAATTCCGCACCAGGAAACGCGCCCCCGGCATCCAGCACCAGTCGTAACCGTTCGCGTTGGCGGATGAAAACCAAATACCGGCAGTTTCCGCTGGCACCGCAGAACAGCCTCGGCCCTTGCACCAAAACCTGGTGACCCCCGCCCTCGAAGAGGCTTCAATGAACCCGACGCGAGCGCCCATCACGGTTTCACGTTCTTCGGCTCGCTGCGCATCAGTGAAGGAGTCGTGGACAGCCGGGCTATCGAGCAGCCGGTAGATCTCGACGCGCTCCTTTGCCGAGAGCGGCGCGTCGGCCAGTGAATAAGCAAGATTCCGGTCCGCATCCCGGGCGTTGCCCGGCTTCCAGTCGTCACGTGGAATCTGCCCCATGACGGCTCCGCCGCGTCATGACTAAGAAGAGGCAGATAGCCGGGATGGCACGCCTACTTTCCAACATATTTCTCCGGGTCCTGATCGAATTTGGCTTTGCAAGCTTTAGCGCAGAAGTAAGTCGTCTGTCCCTTGTATTCGCTGATGGCTGCAGCCTTTTCGGAATCGATGGTCATTTCGCAGACCGGGTCAACAACCTTCACGACTTTACCTCGAGATCTGGAGTATTCAGGAGCGGGCTAATTCGAACACGGTGATTTCAGGAGGGGCATCGAACCGAATAGGTACGCCGATGGTTCCGATGCCTCGATTGACGTAGAGTTGGCCCCCGGGTTTCTCAAACCATCCCCGAACGTAGGAGGTGATGAGGCGGCTGGGCGAAAGGTCGGGACTGATGAACTCCAAGGTGACCTGGCCTCCGTGAGTATGTCCTGCCAGGCTGAGGTCGATTCCATACTCGGCCGCGCGGTCGAAGGTGTTGGGGTTGTGGCTGAGCAGAATATTCGCCGTGCCGGGGACGATCAGGCCGTCCACACCCAGAAGATATTCTCGCACCGCATGCGGCCTGTCCGGCCCCATGCGGGGGGAGCGAGACTCGTAGTCCACTCCCATCAGGTTGATGAACTCGTTTCCGGAAGCAATCAGCGCCCGCTCGTGCCGCAGTATGCGAATGCCGCGGGCAGCAAAAAGGCTCGTGATGGAATCCTCTACTTTCGCCCACATCTCATGATTGCCGAGACATCCGTACACGCCGAAGGGAGCCTTTATCCCTGCCAGTACATCCACAACCGCGGATTGAGTAGAGGGATCCCAGGTGACAAAGTCGCCGGTGAGCGCGACCAGGTCCGGCTTGAGCCCGTTCGCGATTCCGACGTAGCGTCGAATCTCATCGGCGGGCATGAACGCGCCGATGTGAATGTCCGAAAGTTGTGCGATCCGGAAACCCTCGAAGGCTCGCGGCAGTCTCGGAATCTTGATTCGCTGATGAGAGATTTCGAGGTTCAACCGTTCATAGAACATGCCGTAGGCGCCCGCGACAAATGGGGCTGTACTCATCGCCACGGCCGTTCTTTCGAGGAACCGGCGCCGCGCGAGCGATACACGACTGGGCAACGGTACGCCGCTGCCCTCCCTCGCGACCCGTCGGTAGAGCCAGCGCGCCCCCCGGGCGATCCGGTCACCCAACCCAAGAAAGACAGCGATTAAAAAGCCCAATAAGGAGCAGAAAATCCACCACTGGAAGGGCGCCTGGAGCAGGGCGGCGCGCAAGGTAAGGTGCGTGGGCTCGGTGCTGCGCGCGGCGCCACGGATCCAACCCCAGAAATGCGCCTGGTGCAGAGCCCCGCGCATCGTCAGATCCGCAGCCCCCGTGCTTCCTGCCCTCTCGCCAATCATCGAAATCCTGTTGAGAATGAACACGATCCAGGACGGCAAGAGGTTATAGGACAAAACTAAGACATAAGCTACTAAAACCGCCACGAGGATGCGGCGGCGCCAAGCGGAACTTGGAATTAAGGAAGTTGCCCAACGGCGAAACTGCTTGACCCAAAAAACCTGGCTGGCAACGAGAATCAATACCCCAGCGCTAGCGATCAGAAGACCCTGTAACATACTCAACAGAGACCTGCACCCTTCCCCTTTAGTATACATTGCTTTCCGCCTGGAATTGAGGACTTTAAAGGGAAGGCTGATATCCGCCAGGGTTGACTCGCAAGGCTAGCCTTTAAATGCTGTGGAATGATCGTTTAAGGCTGTGATCCCATGTGCCGAAGGCTCCAATGGAGTGCAGTAGCTCGAGCTACCGCACTCCGCTCGAGTTCCAGGGCGGCAGCTTTGCTGCCGCACTCCATGACGCTCTGCGGATTTTCATGGTGCGATCCCAATCGGGCCCGAAATCGGACCTCATTTTGCTCAGAATGATTTGCTGCGGGCGTTTTTGCGCAGCTGGTTCAGGATGGCGCCTGCCGATCTCAGGCACAGGGTCGGCACCAGTACCTGACGTTTAGCGGTTCTTGAACGGATTCTCATTGACTTTCTAGTATGAGTCAGCTAGACTATAGAGTTGGCTCTTGCATTGTTTCGAATCATAATCGAGGAAAGTCATGTCTTTTCAGATAGGCGATAAGGTTGTCTATCCGAACCAAGGTGTGGGTATCGTCGAGCAAATCTCCACGCGGAACCTGACGGGGCAGCCTGAAATGTTTTATCTTCTTCGGCTTGCGTCGGGCAGTATGCGGGTAATTATTCCTATCAGTAGCGTGCTCAACGTGGGCTTGCGCAGGGTGACCAGAAGCAGCGAAATCACGACCATCGTTGATTACCTGCAGAAGGGGCGAGGTGAAGGCT
>CAWIUZ010000123.1:0-5501 GCA_963838915.1 uncultured Acidobacteriota bacterium | reverse complement strand
AGTTCCGCACCCCGGCCATTAGCTAACCAGATCGGGACTTTCCACACTCCGTACTGGGAAGAGTGGAGCTTCGGGATGCAACAGGCGATGGGAACCAAGACTCAGCTGGGATTGACTTACGTGGGCAACCACGGCGTTCATATCCCAACCTACAATGAAGGCTTAAACGCCTACGGTGACTCCGGGCTGGGGCTCCCCGCTACGGCGCCCACCCCCATATTCACCGCGGTTGAGCAGTACACTTCCAGCGGCATATCCAACTACAACGGCATCACCGCCAACATATCCCAGCGCGCGGCGTACGGGTTAACCTTCCAGTTTAGCTACACCTGGAGCCACACGCTGGATGACATCTCCAACGCGGGCGGCGAGCCCTTCAACGCCTCTCTGGCGGGCCTGACGATCTACGGCTTTCTCTTCAATCCCCAGCAGAGCATGCTCAATTACCGCATTGATCTTTTCAGCAAGACCGACATCTTCTATTACCAAGGCAGCGCAGTGGGCCAGGGGCTTACACCAGCGGGCCGATGAATGGCCAGTATCCTTCGCCGTCACAGTTCCAATCGCTGCTCGTTCAGCAAGGCTTGTACGGCTATTGGGGCGCGCAAGTGCTTGGAGCTGGTGTGGTGATAGCAGTGCTCTACCCGACGAGCGTGGCGCAGCCAGCCCCCGGGTCGTCGTTCAGCACCCTGCCCGCAGGCTGGATTTGCCACTCGAACACCGGCGTGGGCTACAAACTTTCGAATTATTTTGCGCGCATTTACGCCAAGACGGACGTCGAATATTTGCAGGAAGACAACATCCCCATCATTGTGCAGGATGATTTCCACGCGCGCTGCGGCTCGAGCCTGGTCCTGCACCCAGGCACTCCCACGGTGCATGTGATGTACGTGGACCCGGTAAAGGGTCCCACGCAGGTTTGCACATCGCTGGCGGCTGATTGGGCTTTTCCATCACTGCCACTTTCTTTTGTCCTGCCCACTTCCGATCCACTTTATTTCCCGGATCCCACCCTGACAGAGGGGGCTGCACTGCAAAACCGAAGCTACATCTACGATTGTGCGCTGGCGATTATCGCTTTCGCGGGTAGAATACCGCTTAAAAGGGACAGACGGCTGTACTTCCCCCACTTCCCGGAGGGAAACGCTGTGGACTCACAACCAAATCCCGCGATCATTACGCTGGTATATTCCGTTGTGGCTATCGTCTTCGCGTGGTGGCTGACCGAACGCCCGGGCGCGCCTCTGAAAGCACTATTTGAACGACGCTCAGCCACCTCCAGACCATTCGCGGTCATTACGATCTTCGCCGTGGTCGTGGCTGGGCTCATCGTGTGGTTTTCGACCCCACACCTGGGTGCATTTCTGCAAAATCTCCTTGAACTACGCGTCGTCAGGCCCTGGCCACCCGTTGTGGGGCCCAAGAGATTACAAATTGTAGACCCGCAAAACTTTGCCTTTTTTCACCCCATCACTGGCAAGCCGTTGGTCTGGTACTACAAATGGCCTGACGGAAAATACGACTTTTTCGATGGCCCCGGAAAGGACCCGGGTACCGGAATGGACCTCACCCCTATTGATCGTCCGACCATTGAAGAATTGATTCGGCGTTATAAGAGTTACTTGAGTTCCGACGGCATACTCGCGTGCGGGCTCGGGATCCGGTGGTTTGAACAAGAGAGTAGCTTCAGTAGTGTTTGGGTCCGCCGCGGGCATAGTGACGTCTTCGACGCGCAGCAAAACCCCGGCGGCCCGCTAACTGTCAACACCGTCACTTATTCGCGCGGTAAGGTCTACGTGGAGCGGACCGAGAGCAGCGATGGGAATCTCTGTAGCTATGAGGGTTCCGTCGGGCCTGACGGGAAGTCCATTAGCGGCACGTATCACTCATCAAATGGGCGGGTGCCTGGGCTGTGGACGTGGAAGGCCACCATCGTCTGCGAGTGAGGTCCTGGTGCTAGGTATCAATTCGATTTCGCGGCCGGCGCATAGCGAAGCGATGCTGTCCATCGCGGGTAGCGCGGACCTCCGTTGTTGAGGTCCGCGGCTCTTACCTCGGACTCGAAACGAGCGACACGGGGGACGTTTCCGGCTACCAAACAAGTCAATTTCCGTTACGGAAGCGGTACGCCGGCAGTAGTTGAAAACGTCAGGAACACGTTAGGGAAGAGGCCCAGGTAGAAGATACCGACCAAACTTACAGCCAAGGCCGTGCGGAGCGCCATCGGCAGCGAGGTGCTCGAGGCCTTCGTAGCGCCTTCCCGCATGTACATGGCGACGACGAGGTGAAGGTAGTAGTACACCGAGACGACGCTGTTGAGCAGGGCGACGATGGTAAGGCCGATCAGGTGGGAGTGAATGGCGGCGCGGAAAAGGAAGAATTTTCCGAAAAAGCCTGCGGTGGTGGGGATTCCGGCGAGTGAGAGCAGGAAGACCGTCAGGCATGCGGCGGTGCCGGGCCGCACGTAGGCCAGGCCGGTGTAGTCCTCGATTTGAGTCGAGAATTCGCCGTTCCCTGCCAGGTGAGCGATCAACACAAATGCGCCCACATTCATCAGAGCATAGGCCGTGAGGTAAAAGAGCACCGCGGAGGTGCCTTCTTTGCTTCCCGCCGCTACTCCGACCAGAACGTATCCGGCGTGAGCGATGGAGGAATAAGCAAGTAATCTCTTGACGTTGGTCTGCCAGATTGCCGCGAGATTACCCAGGCTCATGGTCAGGATCGCTGAGACCCAGATGACCCAGAAGCTGGTGGAAGACCCCGAGACTAGCCCACCCAAGAAGACCCTCAAAAGAACAGCAAAGGCGGCCGCTTTAGGACCCACGGAGAGGAATGCCGTCACGGGCGCCGGCGCGCCCTGGTACACATCCGGCGTCCAGATTTGAAACGGGACGGTGGAAAGTTTGAACGCGAGGCCGACGAACATCAAAATTAGCGCCACGCGCGCGAGAGTGGTCCACTGCTCGGGATGCGGAAGGCGCCCGCTCAGTTCGATGAGGTTCGTGGTGCCGGTCAGTCCGTAAACGAAGGCGATACCGTAAAGGAAGAAGGCCGTGGCGAACGATCCCAGCAGAAAGTATTTAAACGACGCCTCGTTCGAAAGCGTATCTCGTCTCCGGAAGCCCACCAGGATGTACGTAGAAATTGAAGAAATCTCGAGCCCGATAAACACCATGATGAGGTCGGTGGATGCCGCCATGAAGCACATCCCTGCCGTCCCCATAAGGAGCAGCGCGTAGAACTCGCCGTGTTGCAGGCCGTCGCGCTCGAGGTAGTTGATGGAGCCCAGCACAGTCAGCGCGGCGACCAGCAGGAACAGATAGAAAAAATAAAAACTGAACTGGTCCGCGGCGATCGCCTTGCCGAAGGCCAGTCCGGGATTGTTGGAAGTCCACCACGTGCCGCCTGCCGCTGTGAGAATTCCGGCCAGGGAAAGCCAGCCGAGCAAGGACCTCCTTCGGGGCGCGACGAAGGGTTCGAGGACCATCACCAGAATTCCGAATCCGCACAGAATAAGCTCCGGAAGGATTCGCATCGTGTCGACGGCCTGGAAGGAGGTCATTTGCCACCCCCCGCAGAGGCAACAGGGAACAGGGAATGGGGATTAGGTGCCCGGGAACTGCGAGTCGCGAGTCGGGAGTTGGGGTTGTTCCCCGTGTTCACAGCTCCCAGGTTCCTATTCGCTAATTTCTGATCCCCAATCCCTAATGCCTGTTCCCTAATCCCTGCTCCTTGCACTCGCGACATGACGGCGTTCACGCTATGATCCATGCGGCGCAGGAAAGGTTGGGGATAAATTCCCATAGCGAGAATCACAATCACCACCGTGGCGAGGATGAATTTCTCGAGCGCGCTGCAATCCGGAAGGCTCTTATTCTTGTCATTCGTAATCTCGCCTAAGAAAACGCGTTGATACATCCAGAGCAAGTAGACGGCAGCCAGCACTACGCCCACGGCGGCAAGCGCGGCGTAGAGGGCCCGCTCGCGGAAGGACCCGACGATGATCAGAAACTCACCCACGAATCCGTTCAGCATGGGCAGGCCGAGAGACGAAAGGGTGACGATCAGGAAAAAAGTACCGTAGACGGGCAGGGAAGTGGCGAGCCCGCCAAACTCGCGGATGAGCCGCGTATGACGGCGCTCATAGAGCAGGCCGACGAGCATAAACAGACCGCCGGTCGAAACACCATGGCTGAACATCTGGTAGATGGCCCCTTCCATTCCTTGCGTGTTGAGCACGAATATCCCCAGCACGCAGAAGCCAAGATGCGCCACCGAAGAATACGCCACCAGCTTCTTCAAGTCAGGCTGCACCATCGCCACGAGCGCGCCGTAAATGATGCCGATAATCGCCAGGGCTATGATGAGCGGCGCAAACTCCCGCGAGGCGCGCGGAAACAGTGGCAGGCAGAAGCGCAGCATGCCGTAGGTGCCCATCTTCAGCAGCACCCCGGCCAGGATCACGGAGCCGGCGGTAGGCGCTTCAACGTGCGCGTCGGGCAGCCAGGTATGAAACGGGAACAACGGCACTTTGATGGCAAAGGCGATAAAGAAGGCCAGGAAGAGCCAGCGCTCGGTCGAGGGAGACAAGAGAGGACTGTTGGTGAATGTAGCGACGATGCTGACCAGGTCGAAAGTTCCTGTGACGTTATAAAGATAGATAATGCCCGCGAACATGAGAGCGGAGCCGACCATCGTGTAAAGAATAAACTTCACTGCCGCATAAATCCGCCGCTCGTGACCCCAGATGCCAATCAGGAAATACATGGGGATCAGCATGACTTCCCAGAAGACAAAGAAAAGCACCAGGTCGAGCGACGCAAAGACGCCGATCATACCCGTCTCGAGCGCCAGCAGGAAGATGAAGAATTCCTTCACGCGCTTCGTAATGCCCGTCCAGGAAACAAGCACGCAAAGCGGCATCAGGAATCCCGTCAGCAGGATGAGCAGCGCGCTTAAGCCATCTACGCCGAGGTGATAGTCAATCGGCGGCGAGGCGATCCAGGGATGGATCTCAACGAATTGCATGCCGGGCGTGTCACCTCGCGGCTGAGGAGACTGGACCCGCCAGGCTGAATGTAGTGGACTGCGCCGGCAATACGCTCGATGCCGCCTGCCCCGTCAGCGTCAAGGCGAACGCCGACATCAAAATAAGGGAGCAGATAGAAAGTGGCGATCCGGTTGAGCACATGCCTGCCTTCCACTCCATCCATGCAGCCGAACGCAACATCACATTCCGCTACAGCCTTCACCGCTTCAGGCGTCAGGAGCGTTTTTTGTAAAGCAATCACTTCCTGATCCAGCCCCATACGCGCAATCGCGGATGCGAGCACATGCACTTTCGGCCGCGCCAAATAGGCATCTTCTTTACCGCTGTTCACGATGCGATTCAGGTTTTTCTCCTCGGCGATATCAGGATCGACCAGCACGAATCGGCCAACACCCAAGCGCGCAACTGCTCCGCCACGAAACTCCCAGTTCCGGAGCGAATGCCACCACAG
>CAWIUZ010000122.1:0-18625 GCA_963838915.1 uncultured Acidobacteriota bacterium | reverse complement strand
AAAAATCCCCGGATGTCCGCATCAAGAACGTAGTTCACTCTCTTCTGCTGCAGTGCGTATGACAGCGCGTCCAGCGCTTGGTGCTGGTTGCGCCCCGGCCGAAAGCCATACGAAAACCCCTGAAAGTCCTCCTCGTAGATCGCCTGGAGGATGGTGACCACGGCCTGTTGGACAATCTTGTCTTCCAGTGCCGCTACCCCCAACGGACGTTGCCGCCCGTCGGCTTTCGGGATGTAGACCCTTCGGGAGGGTGTAGCTCGATACGCCCCGCAGTGGACCCGGCTGTGCAGATCGACCAGTCGACCCTCCAGCCCAGTCGCATACTCCTGCCAACTCATGCCGTCTACCCCAGGAGCCGCTTTCCGCTTCAGGGCGTAAAAGCTCTCCCGCAGCAAATCGATCGTGAGATGGTGAAGCAGAGCCGTGAACTTCATCCCCTGGTGTTCCCTCGCAGCGTTCCGTACACTCCACAACCCCTGGGACACGCGCGCCCCGCTCTGCGTCAGGTGCGTGTTGGGCTGAGGGGTGTTCTCTTTGTTCAGCGGCCTTCCCTCCTCATTCTCCGCCGATAACTTGCCCTCTTTGTTCGAATGATTCATTGGTACTATGCCACTGTCCGACTCCTCGTGGACGTGCATGCGGGCCGTGCGGCCTAAGCCTTTGCCCGCCGGACCGTCGATCCTCCGACGATCGTCCCCGAGGTCTCCCGGTTCTCGTGCAGGAAGTATCTAGGCGTGCCTGGGGTCTAAGACTACGCAGGACCAACCCCGGACTCGCGCTGGCGCCCGTGGGTCGTTTTGCCTTCCGCCGGAACAACGGCGTCGGCACCCTGATTGCTCGTTTTCGAAGCTCCATACCCAGCCCACCTATTCCCCTGTTTACGCTTCGCTGCGTACCTCGCGGCACACCGCGCAAAACTCGGGGCCGAGCGGATCGCTAATCCTTTCTCGTGAGAAATTTTCATTCTCTGCTTCCTGCCGGTTTATCCCGGCGCACTGTTCCGCCAGTTTTGGGCTGCGGCAGCTCCGGCACCGCACGCCGAATGTCCTTCGGCGGACTGCTCGACCAGGTTCGGTCGTTCGGGGATGGGGTCGAGACATGAATGCCGTATAGCTTCCGCGGCGAGGCGGGGGGCTCAGCGGTGATCCAGTACAGTATTCTAGCCTATGTTGAAGTGTTTCTCAAGAGACAAGAAGGCCGACAGCGCAAGAATCACCGTCGTCCCCGTTCTTGCGCCCGGCACGCCAGACCACTCGACTCGGGATTTCGGCCCGGGCGGAGGGAGCGATTCAAACTAACAAACGATAAATCACTTGATCAAAAGAAAACGCGCCGGCGCCCTGCGTGATGATAGCCACGACAATGGCGAGCGCCAGGAGGTGATATTCGTATCCCTCGCCTTTCTGTTGTCCGGTCCAATTTGCGAACAGTCCGTGTTGCCGGTGAACCATGAAGATGGCGACCAGCATGTTAACGCCGACGCCAAAGGCGGCGATGCGAGTCAGGAGCCCCAGGATCAGGCCCAGGCCGCCAAAGAACTCGGCGCAAATCGCCAGGAATGCGAAAGGCGCGGGGATGCCCATGTTCTTGGTGAAGAAGCCCATCGTGCCGCTGAATCCGTAGCCGCCGAACCAGCCCAGCATCTTCTGCGCGCCGTGAGCGAAGATGACGATCCCCAGCACGACCCTCAATATCGTCAGCACCCAATTCGGGTCGGTTTCGAGCAATTGAGCAAGCATATTCGGACCCTCCTCGATTATTGGATTTTCGATGTCGAACTGTCGCCCACTGCCGGAGACCACGGCTTGGCCCAGGTCCCCGCAAATAGAAGTGTATCAAGCGGCTTGCGCGGGCGTCGAGTGTTGTCGAGTTGCCGAGGCGCGCCTGCCGCCGGCCCGGCATCGTCCGGGTACCCCAAGGCCATCATAGCCGCCGGCTCGTATCCCTCCGGTATGTTGAGCAGTTGGCGCGCTTTCACAGGGTCGAAGCCGGCCATCTGGTGGACGAACAGACCGAGCTCCGTGGCTTGCAGGGTGAGGTAAGCGGCCGCTTGGCCCACATCGTACCAGGCGTGGCGGTTGGGCTGGCCATTGTGGGTGAAATCGACTTTGGCTATGGAAAGCAGAAGCACCGGCGCATTCTCGGCCCACTGGCGGTTCCGATCGACGAGCGTTTGGGCCAGGCGATCGAAGGCCTCCCCATCCTCGCGCCGGGCGATCACGAAGCGCCAGGGCTGCTCGTTGTAGCTCGAAGGCGCCAGGCGGGCGGCCTCAAACAGCTTACGCAGTTTTTCCGGCTCCACAGGACGCGGAGAGAAGGCATAGGGGCTGAAGCGCTTCTCCAAGAGTCCTTCCACTCCCGACGGAACACTGTCCTTGCGTTGCTCTAATTCTATCACTGGCATGGTGACCTCCTCGTGTTTTCCGGCCTGAATCTACCCGGGCGCTGGTTCATTCGATCCGCCGGGCGGTTTCCAAGCATCACGATATTCGTTACAACGACTATTTGATGTCGGACCGATGCCTAAGGTTACGGGCAGTAGCAGCCGTGGCGCTGACCTTCAGGTCGGCATGTTCGGATGACCCAGTCTGCCGACCTGAAGGTCAGCGCTACGACTGTTTGCGGGCGGAATTAAGGAGATCAATCAACTGCGCGAGGCGGCGCGGCCCCAGGTGGCCGAACTGGCGCTGGTGGCACTCTTCGACGGGTTTATCGAGTTTGGCGAGGATTCGCAGGCCTTCCGGTGTGATCTGCGCCGTAATGACACGCCGGTCTGAACTCGCGCGGGTGCGAACGATCAAGCCCTGCCGCTCGAGCCGGTCCAGCAGACGGGTGATGTCCGGGTCGCGCGTGAGCATGCGCTCCGCGGCCTCGTGGCAGCACAAGCCGCCGGGGCCTGCGCCGCGCAGGATGCGCAGTATGTTGTATTGGGTGCCGGACAGACCGAAGGGCTTGATGACCTCTTCGGCGCCACGCGCCAGAGCGTCCGCCGTGCGCAGCAGGCTGAGATAGGCTTCCTGCTGGAGCGTGCTCGAAGGCTTGCGTAGCTTTTTGGCCCTGGCCGTCGGTGACATGCTATTGGTGTATTATATTCGACCTTGACGATCAATTGCCCGAGGATTAGGAGTTATTTGGATCCGCCACGGCCTACCGGTCGCCCACTTCGCGCCGCAAGGCCTCATGCAGGAGCATCTTGATATACGTCTGATAGCCGATCCCCTTTTGCTCCGCCAGTTCGCGCGCCTTATCCATATCCTGGATCGCCAATCGTATCGTGACGGGTTGGGTTCTCGCACGCGCGGCGGCTTGCCGCAGCGTTAGGACAGAACCCTCCCGGATGCGATCAGCGACGGCCGATTCGACCTTTCGCCGGTGCCGATCATGCCAGCGAGCGTCCTCCACCTCGGAGGTGAACTTTGGAACGATCAGTTTTCTTTTTGCCATCTTCCTTAACCCGAACGTTTGCGGTAGTAGGCTTCCCGCAACTCCTTTCCCGCATTCCAACCTGTGATGGGACGAATGCGCTCTCCGCGATAAGTGAAAACCATGAACAAAACGCGCAGATGATCGGTTTCACCCAGCGCATACCACCGTTCTTCACCGGTCTCGTCATTGAATTCGACGACGATCGGGTCGTGGGCCATTGCCTGCTCAAATTCTTCCCGAGTGATTCGGTGTCGCGTCAAATGTCGAAGGTTCGCCGAGTCCCACTCGAACTCAACGGGCCGGTCGTCACTCATCGGGGTAATTGTACATGCGATGTAAATATAGTTGCAAGGGGATATTGGTCCCCCGCGAGATGTTTCTCGATCGTTTTAGTTCATGAAAGAGGGGCCTAATTCAGGAAATAGGTGCGGTAAAGGGTATCGCGCTTGACCGGGCGGAAGCCGGCGTCGGCGATCATGCGGCGGAGTTGCTCTTCGCTCGAGGTGCGGGTGACGCCGGCGGCGCGCACCACGTTTTCCTCGATGAGGATGCTACCCACATCGTTGCCGCCGAAGCGCAAGGCGATCTGGCAGATTTTGTGGCCTGGGGTAAGCCACGAGGCCTGAACGTTGAGGATATTATCCAAGTAGATGCGGCTGACGGCGAGCGTTTTCAAGTAATCAATGGCGGTGGCTTCTTCCTTGACGAAGTTGCCGAGCGAGGTGTTTTCACGCTGAAAGAGCCAGGGAATGAAAGCGGTAAAGCCGCCGGTTTCCTCCTGCAATTGGCGGACGCGCTCGAAGTGGTTGATGCGATGCTCGAGCGTTTCGCCACAGCCGAACATCATGGTGGCGGTGGTGCGCAGGCCGAGCTGGTGCGCGGTGCGATGCACCAGGAACCACTCCTCCGTAGTGCACTTCAGGCGCGCAATCCGCCGGCGCACTTCGTCGTCCAGGATTTCCGCTCCGCCGCCCGGGATGGAATCCAGTCCAGCAGCCATGAGGCGTGCAATAGTGTCGCGAACATTCAGGCCGGAGACTTCCGCGATGTTCAGGATTTCCGGGGACGAGAAGCAATGCAAATGCAGCGAAGGATAACGCCGCTTGATGCTCGAGAGCAGGTTCTCGTAATAATCGATCTTGAGGTCGGGATGCAGGCCCCCTTGCATCAGGACTCCCGTGCCGCCCAGGGCCAGCGTTTCGTCGATCTTCTGGAAAATCGACTCGACCGGCTGGAGGTATCCCTCGGGCGAACCCACGGGGCGATAGAAGGCGCAAAACGAGCAATACTCCGTGCAGATGTTCGTGTAGTTGATGTTGCGGTCGACGATGTAGGTGACCACGCCCTCAGGATGCAGGCGCTTGCGCACGGCGTCCGCTTCGAGGCCGAGGCCGAGCAGGTCGTTGGATTTCAACATGTCGAGCGCTTGAGTTGGAGATAGTGGCATGGTGATGATCCACCTGTTTTGCTGTCATTCTGAGCGAAGCGAAGAATCCCGGCAGTTCGCTGGGATTTGTAAGTAGCGCCCAACCGACCCCTCACCCGGCCCGCGACGGCTGATGACGGCGCCGTCGCGGGCCACCCTCTCCCCAAGGAAGAGGGCAGTCAGTCATACGGGGTTGGGCTCACTAAACAAACTGCAGCTTTTTCTCAACCGTAATAATACCCGCCTCGCGCGCCAACTTAAAGAAGAGTCGCAACCCCCTGCAATTCTCCTCATCCAGAGAATAATCGATATTCTCGGTCAAGTAAACCTTCACGTCCGCAGGTTCTGTGTGGAGCTTCAAGGCGTATTCAGCCGCGATCTCGTCGATGTGCGCCAGGCCGAACTCGCGCGACTCCTCAAAGTCTTTTCGGTACCGAGAGAGATTCTTGTCTGCATCGCCCGCCCAGAACGCGAAGACAAACGGCAACCCGGTGAACTTTCTCCATTCCGCGGCAAGGTCATAAACGATCGCCGAACCACGATAAGTGAACGCAGGATCGCCGATCACGAGCGCCGCATCGGCGATGCTCAACATCTCATCCGGGCGCGGTGCGGAAGGGATAAAGTCGACATCGAGAGAATAGAACTTGCCCAGCAGAATGCGAAGAAAAGCCGCGGAGGTTCGCGATGAAGTGTCCACGGCAACGCTCTGGATTTTCTCGATCGGCGCCTTGCTCAAAAGCAGCACGCTGCGCACGCGCGATTTGGAGGCGATCGAGATGCCGGAGATGATTTGCAGGCGATCGATGCGGTGATACTCGATGGCGGGAATGATGCCGATATCCGCCGTTCCGTCTCGCACCGCGTCCGCACAATGGGCCGGAGTGGCGAGTTGGATTTCGTGCTGGCCGCGCTGCGGGCCGTGCAGCATGCCCCAGATCAGCGGGACGCTATTCAGATATTGAACAACGGAGATTCTGAGGTTCGACATGAGGTTTCAATTACTTTCGATTACCTGCTTGTAGGGGGACGGCTTGCCGTCCCCTGTTGAACAGGGTAGGGCAAGCCCTACCCCTACACGTTTTCGAATCCGCAAGCGATTATACATCTAATGCGCGGCAAGGGACCCCTCACCCGGCGCGCGGCGGCTGATGAAGACGCCGTCGCGAGCCACCCTCTCCTCTTGGGAGAGTGCAGTCTTTCTGATTGAGAGAGGGCAGCGCCGCAGACAACGCAGCATGCCCCACATACGACCTACTATCTACCACATACCGGCCTCGCAAAACTTTCTTCTTGCTACTGCATCTCATGTTCTGCGATTTTAGATGGGCGCCAATGCGGGAAGAGACGCGATTCAGGAGCCGGGAGTGAGATAACGAGACTTGAGTGCGGACGATACACAATTCTGGTTGGGACTGACCAAGCTCGAGGGCCTGGGCGTGCGCGGCGCCCACCGACTGGTGGAACATTTCGGCTCTGCGCAGGGCGCCTACATGGCCTCGCTGACGGAACTCGAAAGCTGCGGCATTCCGGCGCGTGTGGCGCAGGCGATATTTGCGCAGGCGGGGCTCGAGGAAGCCGATCGAGACCTGGAAGCTTCGACGAAGGCGGGTTGCCATGTGGTGGCGTACTCGAGCGACGATTACCCTGCGCTGCTCAAGCAAACTCCTGACCCTGCCTTGGTGCTCTACGTTCGCGGAGACGTTAAGGTACTTTCGCAGCACGGAGTGGGCATCGTCGGCACGCGGCGGCCCACTGCTTATGGCAGTCAGGTCGCGGAGCGCCTCTCGCGCGATCTGGCGCAAAGACAGTTGGTGATCGTGAGCGGACTCGCCCGGGGAATTGATTCAGCAGCTCATCGCGGCGCCATCGAAGCCGGTGGGAAGACGGTGGCGGTTCTCGGCTCGGGGATTAACGTGATCTATCCCCGCGAAAACAAGCGCTTGGCCGAACAAGTTGCAGAGTCGGGCGCATTGATTTCGGAATTTCCTCCCGGCACGTCGCCTTCGCCCGAGAATTTTCCCATTCGCAACCGCACCATCAGCGGACTCTCGCTGGGTGTGATCGTAGTGGAGGCGGCGGAATACAGCGGCTCTCTGATCACCGCGCGCCTGGCCGTCGAGCAGAATCGCGAGGTTTTCGCGGTGCCGGGCAACATCACCTCGCCGCAAAGTTTCGGTCCCAATCATCTGATCAAGCAGGGCGCGAAACTTGTCGATGAATGGATGGACGTGATCGAAGAATTTCCCGCGGAGATTCGGATGCAACTCTTACCCGCAGCGGAAGCATCGGAAGAATCGGCGGCGGGAAAGCAGGCAGCATCACTTTTTGAACAATCCTTCACGCCCGACCAGAAAGCGGTGTTCGAGGTGTTGCGAGCCGATGCGGCCTTGTTTGTGGATGACATCCTCAGCTCAGCAGCGATCTCGCAGCCGCGCGTGATGACGGCGCTGCTCGAGCTCGAGATGGCAGGCGTGATCCGGCAGTTGCCGGGAAAGAATTTTATTCGTAAGCTGTAGCGGTAACTCCCCTCCTCGATTGAGGAGGGGTTGGGGGTGGTGAGCATCGACAGCTAACTACCCCTGACCCCTCGTTACAAAGAAGGGGAATTAAGTTAGGAATTGTTTCTATGGCTAAATCGCTCGTCATTGTCGAATCGCCGGCCAAGGCAAAAACTATCAACAAATACCTAGGGCCGGACTATCTGGTGAAAGCCTCGATGGGGCACGTGATGGACCTGCCCAAGAAGGACTTGGGCGTGGACCTCGATCACGGTTTTAAGCCAACTTACATTACCATTCCCGGCAGAAAGGCGGTGATTGCGGAGCTGAAGTCGGCGGCGGCGAAATCCGACGAGGTGTTCCTGGCCGCCGACCCGGACCGCGAAGGCGAGGCGATCTGCGCACACTTGCGCGAACTGCTGGATGGGAAGAAAAGGAGATTTCATCGCGTACTTTTCAACGAGATCACCCGCGACGCCATTCGCGAAGCTTTCAAAGCGCCGGGCGAGATCGATTCGAAATTAGTAGACGCACAACAGGCGCGGCGCATCCTGGACCGCCTGGTGGGCTACCAGGTGAGCCCGCTCCTCTGGGAAAAAGTGAAGCGGGGAATTTCCGCCGGACGCGTGCAAACCGTAGCTTTGCGCATCATCGTCGAGCGAGAGCGGGAAATCCAGGCCTTTCAGAAGAGAGAATACTGGACGATCAGCGTCAATCTCGAGGGTAAGAACCCTCCGCCTTTCGACGCACGGTTGGCGAAGTTCCAGGGCAAGGACCTCGAGATTTCGGATCAGGCGACCGCCGACCGAGTCGCCGGTGAGATCAAGGCCGCGAACGTGGTGGTGGAGTCGGTGACCACCAAGGAGAAGCGGAAGTATCCGGTGCCGCCGTTCATCACCAGCAAGCTTCAGCAGGAAGCCGTGCGCAAGCTGCGCTTCACTGCCAAGAAGACCATGACCATCGCCCAACGTCTCTACGAGGGACTGGAGATCGGCGAGGAAGGCTCGGTGGGCCTCATCACCTACATGCGCACGGACTCCACACGCGTGGCGGAGGGCGCGCTGGCTGCGGTGCGCGAGCACATCTCGAAGACGTTTGGAAAAGATTATCTTCCTCCTGAGCCCATACGTTACAAGAGCAAAAAGGGTGCGCAGGATGCTCACGAGGCGATCCGGCCAACCAACGTCAGGCTCACACCCGAGTCCATTCAGCGGTACCTCGGCGCGGACGAGTTCAAATTGTACAAGCTGATCTGGCAGCGTTTTGTGGCCTCGCAGATGAATCCGGCGGTATTCGACCAGACGACGATCGATATCTCCGCCGGCGACTACTTGCTGCGCGCTACCGGTTCGGTCGAGAAATTCAACGGCTTCCGCGCCGTTTACGAAGAAGGCAAGGACGAGAAGGCGGAGATGGAAGAAGATGAGGAACTGAAGCTCCGCTTGCCGCAGGTCGAGCAGGGTGAAAAGTTGACGCTGCGAAAGATCACTCCGGAACAGCACTTTACCGAGCCTCCGCCGCGATACACAGAAGCCACGCTGGTGAAGGTCTTGGAGGAGAAAGGCATCGGCAGGCCCTCCACCTACGCCACGATTCTGGTGATCATTCAGAACCGCGAGTACGTGGAGAAGCTCCAGGGCCGCTTCTTTCCCACCCAACTCGGCATGCTGGTCAGCGATATGTTGGTGAAGAATTTCAGCGACATCTTCGAAGTGGCTTACACCGCGCGCATGGAAGAAGAGTTGGACGAAGTGGAGGAAGGGAAACTCACCTGGACCGAGGCTCTCGAGGAGTTTTACAAAAAGTTTGAGAAGGATCTGCGGGTCGCGGAACGGGAGATGGAGGATATTAAAGGCGAGGGCATCCCGACCGACCTGAAGTGCGAGAAGTGCGGCAAGCCCATGGTGATCCGCCTGGGACGCAACGGCGCGTTTCTGTCCTGCACAGGCTATCCCGATTGCGACGGAACCAGCGACCTGCCGCCGGAGTTGGCAGCGAAATACAGCACTCCGGGGCCGCCGGCGCCCGAAGTTGCTGAACAGAACTGCGAAAAATGCGGCAAGCCGATGGCCGTCAAGCGCGGCCGCTTTGGATTCTTCCTGGCCTGCAGCGGTTATCCCGAATGCCGCAACACGAAGAAAATCGTGATGAAGGAAGGTGCGGCGACGGCCGTCAGCGACACGCTGCTCGAGGAGAAGTGTCCCGAGTGCGGCAATCAGCTTGCCCTTAAACACGGCCGCTTTGGTCAGTTCACGGCGTGCAGCAACTATCCGCAATGCAAATATGTGAAACGGCAGACACTCGGAATTCCCTGCCCCGAGAAAGGCTGCACGGGCGAACTGGTGGCTCGCCGCACGCGCAAAGGCAAGACCTTTTACGGATGCAGCCGTTACCCGGAGTGCAAATTTACCGCGTGGGATAAACCTGTCAACCAACCCTGCCCCAATTGCGGCCATCCATTGCTGCTTGAAAAGTTCAATAAAAACGGCCCGCCTCTGCGCTACTGCCCCAACGAGAGTTGCAAGTATGAGATGGCCGTAGCGTGAAGGCCGAAACTCGAAAATCCGGCAACCCACTGAAGGTAGGGGCGGTTCGCGAACCGCCCCTACCTCTGCATGTTGGGATCCCGCGCGACGACCCACTCTGTTGATATAATCACATCCAGCGAGGGCAATTGAAGGGACCGGTTACAATCGCGGGCGGCGGGCTGGCGGGAAGTGAAGCTGCGTGGCAGCTTGCCGTACGCGGCGTTCCAGTGACGTTGGTCGAAATGCGGCCGGCACATTCGACGCCCGCCCACAAAACGGACCGCCTGGCCGAACTTGTTTGCAGCAATTCGCTGAAGTCGAATGCGCCCGGCTCCGCATCGTGGCTCCTGAAAGAGGAGTTGCGTCGATCCAGGTCCCTGCTGATGAGGCTTGCGGGTGAATGTGCAGTTCCCGCAGGCACGGCGCTGGCGGTGGACCGGGAGCGATTCTCGGAGTCGGTCACGCAGGCCCTGCGCCAGCATTCACTTGTCACAATACGCCGGGAGGAACTGCGGGAGATTCCCTCAACGGGACCGGTGTTGATTGCCACGGGCCCGCTCACTTCAGACGCCCTGGCTTGCTCGCTTCAGTCGCTCACCGGCTCGGAAAATCTGGCTTTCTACGACGCCATCAGCCCCATCGTGGACGCCGAAACAGTGAGCCGAGAGCGGGTTTTCCCAGCCTCACGATATGGGAAAGGGAATGGCGATGATTACCTGAACTGCCCGTTGAATGAAGCCGAATACCGCGATTTCTATGACGCGCTGCGCGGCGCGGAGACAGTCGAAGCGCACCAGTTCGAAGACCTCAATTACTTCGAAGCCTGCCTGCCTATCGAGGAACTGGCGCGGCGAGGGTACGACACGCTTCGCTTCGGCCCCATGAAGCCCGTCGGGCTGTTCGATCCGCGCACCGGTTGCCAGCCATTTGCGGTGGTGCAATTGAGGACGGAAAACCTGCGTTCTTCGAGCTACAACCTGGTGGGGTTTCAAAACCATCTGAGATTTCCTGAACAGGCACGGATCTTACGGAAGATTCCAGGACTCGAGCAGGCGGAGTTTCTGCGCTTCGGGCAGATCCATCGCAACACGTTTCTTAATGCGCCAAAGCTGCTCGGCGCCGACCTCCGCCTTCGTGCCGCCCCCAACGTCTTTGTCGCGGGCCAGCTTTGCGGGGTCGAGGGATACGTCGAGTGCATCGCCACGGGGTTTCTGGCGGGAGTGGCGATGGCCCGGGAAGCGGCAGGCAAGGGCTTCACACCGCCCCCGCGCTCGACGGCGCTCGGGTCGTTGGTTCACTACGCCACGCATGCCGACCCGGGCAACTATCAGCCCGCCAACATTTCTTTCGATTTGCTTCCAGCGATGGAGGACTTGCCCAGGGCCGTCGCGCGTGACCGCCGCGCCCGTCGCGAACGGCAATGTGAGAAGGCGCTGGCAGAACTCTCTGTTTGGTTGTCATCCTGAGCGGAGCTAAGGATCCCTTTAGTTGCTTTCCTTCGCACTTCATGACGAACTACCGAGATCCTTCGCTTCGCTCAGGATGACAAGTCTTCGAACCACAGATCCCAAACCGGGGTCATTGCCGTCCGGCAAAGTGAGTTAGAATTGTACGGCATGGATGAACTGATCGAGCGATACGTCAATTACCTGCGGTACGAGCGCAACGCCTCGCCGCACACGGTGCGCAACTACCGCAGTGATTTGCTCCAGTTCCGGGATTTCCTGGCGGCAGGCCTAGGCGCAGCCAGTGTTGACATCAAATCGGTCGACGCCTTAGGCATCCGCGGCTTCCTGGGCGCCCTCTTCGAGAAACAGGAGAAGAAGTCCTCCATCGCTCGAAAGCTCTCGGCGGTGCGGGCGTTCTTTAAGTTCCTTAGGCGCGAGGGCGTGTTGGCGGAAAACCCCTCCGCGATTGTCTCGACTCCAAAACAGGACAAGACTCTTCCCAGAATCATGACTGAGGAAGAGATGAACACTTTCCTCGACCGGCTGGCTGAGGCCACGAAGACAGGCGACCCCGCCATGCGGCGCGACCGCGCGCTGCTCGAGCTGCTTTACGCCTCGGGCCTGCGCGTGAGCGAGCTGGTTGGTCTCGATCTCCGCAGTCTGAACTTCGGAGACGGCATGCTGCTGGTGCGCGGAAAAGGGCGGAAGGAAAGGATCGTGCCGTTCGGCTCAAAGGCCAGGCAGGCTATCGAGGACTACCTCCCGGTCAGGCAGAGAATTCTTCTGGAAAGGAAGAAGTCCGGCCAGCAGGCCCTGTTTCTAAATGTGTGGGGCGAGCGGCTCACGACGCGCTCCGTTGACCGGTTGGTAAAAAGATACGTCCGCCAGTACGGGCCGTCAGTAAAGGTCAGCCCGCATTCGCTCCGTCATGCTTTTGCGTCGCACTTGCTTACGGAGGGAGCTGACTTGAGGGCGATTCAGGAAATGCTGGGGCATACTAGCCTTGCCACCACGCAGAAGTACACGCAGGTTTCCATTAAACAGTTGATTGACGTGTATGACAAGACTCACCCCAAAGCGTGAGTCAGACGAGGAAGCGCGAGCGGATGTTCTCCTGCACCGAGGGATTGCGGCGCATAAACCATTCGCCAACTTCTGCAGAGGCTTCCAGGAGGGTGTTCAAAGTGGACTTTGACATCCGGACGCAGGCCTCCAACACCTTCACGCCCAACCAGACGCCTAGTTGCCGGGTCGACCTTGCTGGTTCCGCAAGGTTGAAATTAAGGCGGTAGCGTGGCCCGGCCGTCCGATAGATAACCAGGACCACCGCCACATAGAGGGCAGCGGCTGCAACCACGAGCCAACTGAGCAAGTGGCCCAACAGGATGCTAAAGTAGGTAACCATTCTTTCGTTTACCTTGTCCTTTCTTTCTGAACCGCTACATAGATTAGATTCAAGTCGTGCCAAAAGGATTCCTGAACTCGCCAAACAATATCTGATTGGTCTTCATGAGGTAAGAGGCGTGAACCGACAAGGAGTCGATCGGGGGCGCAAATAATGACATTGGGTCACAATTTTCCCTCCATACTGTGGGTGGTTTCCGTCATTGGCCTGTAATCTCCATCTTGGGGCCGCACCTCATCTGGCGTTGTGGAGCGCATCCTCAACCCTTATATCGGCAGGTATCGGCCCGAACGTGCATCGTCGTCCCCGAGCAAGCGGGGATCCATTGTTAGTGCAACGGATTCCCGCTTGCGCGGGAATGACGCGGTTCTGGACGGAGAGGAAAAACTAGCTCGAAGACTGGGGAGCGGTCATAGCGATTGCCCGTTGGGCCGCGGCCCTGCCAGTCCGGATGCAATCCGAGATCCCGATGCCCGAATAGGCGTTCCCGGCAAGGTAGATACCTGGCAAGTCGTCAAGCCGGCTTTGGATCTTCCTTAGGCGCTCCGCGTGTCCCACCGGGTATTGCGCCATAGAGGCGGGCCAGCGATGGATCCGGCAAAAGAGCGGATCGAAGGAGAAGTCCAGGATTTCCGTTAGTTCCTGTCGCACTAGCTTAACTACTTCTTCGTCCGAGAGATTCAAGGCCTCCGGGTCGCGGGAGCCGCCCAGGAAGCAGCGCAGTAAGGCTTTTCCTTCAGGCGCGCGATGGTTGAATTTGCGATGCACGAAGGTGCAGGCCAGCATCCTCCGGCCTTCTTTGCGCGGTACGAGGTAGCCAAAACCCGGGGGCAGGTGCTCTCGGGCTCCCTCGGCGTACCCCAAGGAGACCGTCATCGACGAACTGTAGGGTATTTCGCCAAGCAATTCCCCTAGTGTGGGGTGGAGGGAGGAGAGCAATCGGCTGCATTCGTGAGCGGGCATGGCCAGGACGATCGCATCCGCGTCGAACGCCAACCCGTCTTCGCAAAAGATCTGGTACCTTCGGCTACAACGATCCGCAGCCCCGTCCGGCCCGCCCGGGGCCGCCTCGATCCCAGTAACACGTTGTCCAAGGTGAACGCGAGACATGTCGAGCCGCTCGACCAGCTTGCCGGTGAGCTGTTCGAGTCCGTTGCGAAGTGTCATGAAGAGTGGCAACGCGTTGCGAGGGGCGGCAGCCGTACCGAGAGAGTCAATCTGCGAAGTTCCGCTCGATTTTGCTCTGGCCTTGCGGCGTTGCCGCATGGCTCGCAACGTAGCCCGAGTCAGGCTACCGTGCTGGCGCTCCATCTCGAAAAAGCGCGGCAGGACTGAGCGGACGCTCAAAGCTCCTGAATCGCCGCCATAAACCCCGGCGAGCAGAGGGTCGGCGACGTTCTCGAGCATGGCCTCTCCGAAGTGCCGCCGGACGAAACTCGCCACCGATTCGTCTGCATCGCGGTCCGAATTCCCGGAAGGCCGCTTGGCCAACAACTCGGCGGCCATCGCCAGTTTGCTGCTGAACGGCAACAAGGAAGTCGTCACCATGGGCCAAAGACGAGTTGGGACCAGGAACATCAGTCCATCAGGTAGAGGAACGAGACGGCCTCGGTGAAGGATGTAGGTACGCCGCTGGCTGTCGTTCGAGCCGATCAGCGAGTCGCCCAAACCCAATTCACGCGCCAAGGCCGCCGCCTCCGGCTTTTCGGCTAGGAAACTGTCCGGTCCGGCTTCGATGACGAAACCGTCGATGTGCTCGGTGCGGATCACTCCCCCCAGGCGGTCTCGTCCCTCGATGAGCAGTTCGTCAACTGGTACGCCGGCCTCCCGTGCGCCAGCTAGAGTGTAAGCCGCAGCCAACCCGGCGATGCCCCCGCCTAGGACGGCCACGCGCTTGCGTTTTGGCCGATCAGCTGACACTACCGGCGAACCCCCTCACCCGACCCGCGCCGGCTGGTGAAAGCGCCGTCGCCGGCCGCCCTCTCCCCCAAGGGGGCGAGGGCCACTTTCCGCAATTCTTGCCACCTGCCGATCTGCCCATCTGCCGATCTGGCCGTCTGCCTACCTCCCCATCTGCCCACCTGCCCGCTCTCCGGCGATGGCTGCCAGCGCTTCGATGAACAGCGGGCTGTCGTTCAGCGAGTCGGAGCGGTGTACGGCTACTCCCCTGGTCCTTCCGTATTCGCGGAACACGACGTCAATATCGTAAAGGATCTCGACGTGGTCGCAAACAAAGCCCACGGGCGCCAGCAGGAGGTGACGCCGGCCCTGCGCGGCTGCCCGGTCGATGAGGGATTCGACGGTGGGGCCGATCCAGGGCTCGCTGGTCATCCCCTGGCTTTGAAAAGCCACAGCGTATTCCTCTAGGCCGACGGCCTTAGCCACGAGAGCGGCTGTTTCCTTCACCTGTTGCTCGTAGGGATCGCCGTCCTCGATGGTCTTTTGGGGAACGCTGTGCGCCGTGAAGATTACGGGAACCGGGCCACCAGCTTCACCCTGCGCGCAGGCCAGCGCCTTCGCAACACGCTCGCGAAATGCCTCTACCAGACCGGGATGGTCGTGCCAGTTCTCAATGAAGTCCACTCTTACCTGGGGCGCGAGCCGTTCCATCTCTTCAAACAAGTGCCGCTTGTAAAGGCCAATACTAGTGCGGGAATTCTGAGGCGCGAGGCAAATCGCCACCACGCGCTCGACGCCGTCGGCGCTGATCCGCCGGACGGCATCGGAGATGAATGGCTTCCAGTTGCGCATGCCCAAATAGATGGGCCGGCCCAGTCGCTTCGCCAGGCCTTGGGCCTGCAACGTGCTCAGGCGCAGCAACGGCGACCCGCCGATCAGGCTGTAGCGCCGCATGATTTCATTCACCGCGGCCTCGGGCAGCTTCCGTCCCCCACGCACGTTGAGAAGAAAGGCGGGGATGTCCTCGAGCCGGTCCGGTGCGCCATGCGCGAGCAGCAGCACACCCCACTTTTCGCCACCATCTTTCGCAACTGAAAGTTCCATGAGATCTAAAGTCCGGCAATACGCGAAGCGCCGTGGAGTGCGGCAGCGAAGCTGCCGCCTTGAAACCGAAACAAAAGGCGGTAGCTGGCGCTACCGCACTCCAAGGCGCCTCCGGCGCAGCCATTTTTCCGCCAAATGACAATATACCACGCAGTTGTTTGGCCCCGGGCAACCACAAGGGTTGCCCCTGCAACGCGCGGCGTGTACACTCCTAATTCTCACGCCAGTGAAGCGTGGAGGACCGCAGTATTTGCAGGCTCTGAGTTGCGATTCAGGATGCCAGTGACAGGAGACTTGGCGATGAAGGCACGGTCGATTGCTTTGCAGTTACTATTTGGTTTGGCGATTTTCGCCCCGACGTGGGCCGCGTCGGACACGGCTCGTTTTAGACCGCCCGCGGTTCCGCTCGTGACCTGCAATCCCTATTTCAGCGTCTGGTCGTTTGCAGACCGTCTGACCTATGACGCCACGCGCCACTGGACAGGCTCCAAGCAGGAACTGCACAGCCTGGTGAGGATTGACGGCAGGGCGTGGCGCATCATGGGCGACGAGCGGCGCGATATCCAACCCATGCCGCAGATCGGCCTCGAGGTGCTGCCGACGCGCACCGTCTATGAATTCGAGGGCGGCGGCGTCCATGTCACTCTCACCTTCTTGACGCCATTATTGCCGTCTGACCTTGATCTGATGTCGTGGCCGGTCACCTACCTTAGTTGGCAGGTCCGGTCGGTGGACGGCAGACCGCACCAGGTCTCAATTGAATATGACAACACCGCACAGCTTGTAGTGAATACCGAGGACGAGCCGGTAGTTTGGCAGCAGCAGAAAGCGGGTGAGCTGAGCGTGCTGCGCATGGGAACTGAGGCGCAGCCCGTGCTTAAGAAGTCCGGCGATGATCTTCGTATCGACTGGGGCTATCTTTACGTTGCGGCCCCGACTGCCCAATCTCCTCATAGCGTCGTCGCGAACGTCAACAGTATCATTGGAACCTTTGCCCGGACGGGGTCGCTGCCTTCGGCCGATACGCGCATGCCCCGGCCGCCGCACGATCACATGCCTACAATGGCCGTAGCATTTGATCTCGGCAATGTGGGCGCCGATCCAGTCGAGCGCCATCTGATCCTCGTCTACGATCAGATTTATGCCATTGAATACTTCCATCAACCCCTTCGCCCCTATTGGCGGCTCAAGCGGACCGAGGCGAGCGATCTGCTGGAGGAGGCCGATCGGAAATACTCGTCTCTTGTTCAGCGCTGCGAGAAGTTTGATGCCGACTTGGTTGCCGATCTTACACGGGCCGGCGGTGAGAAGTACGCTCGGCTTGCGGCCTTGGCTTACCGGCAGGCCCTGGCGGCGCAGATCCTGGTGGCAGCGCCGAATGGCGAACCGTTCTTCCTGCCCAAAGAGAACTTTAGCAACGGTTGCATCGGGACCGTAGACGTGATCTACCCCGCTTCACCCATTTTGTTGCTGCTCAATCCGAAGCTGCTTGAAGCCTCGCTCGCGCCGCTCTTCAAGTACGCTCGGTCCGGCCCTTGGCATTTTCCCTTTGCCCCCCACGACCTCGGCACTTATCCGCTTGCTAACGGCCAGGTCTACGGCGGCGGCGAGAAGTCGGAAGTCGATCAGATGCCGGTCGAGGAATCCGGCAATATGTTGTTATTAGTCGCCGCTGTTGCAAAAGCAGAAGGTGATGCGAGCTTCGCCGGCAAGTATTGGCCGTTACTCACGAAATGGGCGGAATATCTAAAGGACAAGGGCCTCGATCCTGCCAACCAGCTTTGCACGGATGATTTCGCGGGACACTTGGCGCACAACGCCAATCTATCGCTCAAAGCCATCGAAGCACTCGCAGCCTATGGAGAACTTGCCGGCATGCTCGGCAAAAATCAGGAGCACGATCTCTACTCCACGACCGCGCAGGGATTTGCCGAGCAATGGGTGAAGATGGCCGACGACGGAGACCACTACCGCCTGGCGTTCGACAAGCCCGGCACCTGGAGCCAGAAATACAACCTGGTGTGGGATAAAGTTCTCGGCTTTCACCTTTTCCCCGCTGAGGTCGCCGCGAAGGAGGTTACGTATTACCAGACCAAGAGCCACTTCGGCTATCCTCTCGACAATCGCCAGGATTACACCAAGCTCGACTGGGAATTCTGGTCCGCAACACTGGCGGATTCAGCGGCTGATTGGGCGAGCCTCATCGCCCCGATCTACGACTGGGCCAACGAATCGCCAAGCCGTGTCCCGCTGACGGATTGGTATTGGACGACCGACGGCACCGAAGTGGGATTCCAGGCGCGCTCGGTGGTCGGGGGGCTTTTTATCAAAATGCTCGCGGATGGCGAGGCCTGGAAACGCTGGGCAGGCAGAACGGAATGAATGGTGAATGGTGAATAGTGAATCGTGAATTAGACCGGCCTCGCTGTCATCCTGAGCGGAGCGAAGGATCTCCGCAGTTTGTCGATGCTGAACGGAAGAGAAAAGCAACTGCAGAGATCCTTCGCTCCGCTCAGAGTTTGTGATTTTTTTGGATTTTTGGCCATTCTCGAGCACTTAACTCTTTTGTTATCAATGGCACTTTTTCGCAATATCCAAAAAAATCACGCTCTCTCAGGATGACAGCGCGAACGATGTGTGCACCGCCCAAGCCGAACGATGAAGCGGCAATTCACGATTCACGATTCACTACTCATAATTCTGACGGGTTCGATCCGAGGGATCATCCAATGCACCACGCCGAAGGCGAGCGGGTGCATAACGCCGGCGATGATGAAGAGGGGCACGTAGGTGTGGAACCACTGGAGCGTGTAACCGGCGACAAGCGCCAGGATCATGCCGCCCACGGCGCCGCCCGTGCCTCCCAGGCCCGTAACCGAGCCGACGTC
>CAWIUZ010000121.1:0-8701 GCA_963838915.1 uncultured Acidobacteriota bacterium | reverse complement strand
CCCGCTCTACAAGAGCAGCAAGGATGAAATCACCACCCAGTACGCCATGGACGACCTGGAAAAGATCGGCCTCCTCAAAATGGACTTTCTGGGTCTGACCACGCTAACCGTTATCGACGATTGCGTAAAGCTGATTGAAGGTACCCGAGGTGAGAAGCTTGATCTGGACAATTTGCCCGTAGACGACGAGATGAGCTATGCCACGTTGGGCAAAGGCCTCACGGCGGGAGTCTTCCAGTTTGAAAGCCGGGGCATGACCGAAATCCTCGAACGCGTTAAGCCGAGCCGCCTGGCGGACCTCACCGCCCTGAACGCCCTTTACCGGCCCGGGCCGCTCCAGGGCGGCATGATTGACGACTACATTGCGCGCAAGAGCGGCAAGAAGCGAGTGACTTACGACCTGCCCCAGCTTAAAGAGATTCTGGAAGAGACTTACGGCGTGATTGTCTATCAGGAACAGGTCATTCAGATCTTCAACCGGGTTGCGGGGTTCACCCTGGGCGAGGCAGATGTGGTGCGCCGTGCCATGGGGAAGAAGAAGCACGAAGAGATGGTGGCGAACCGGGAAAAGTTCCTGGCCGGCGCAAAGAAGAACAACGTTCCCGTAGCCAAGGCCGAAAGGCTGTGGGAACTGGTCGAACAGTTCGCGGGCTACGGCTTCAATAAATCGCACTCGGCGGCCTATGCGGTCGTGGCGTACCAGACGGCCTACCTGAAGACCCATTACCCTGTGGAGTTCATGTCGGCGCTGCTCTCCTCGGAAATCGGCAACCAGGACAAGATGACGAAGTACTTGAACGAGTGCCGTGACATGGAGATTCCGATTCTGCCGCCGGACGTCAATTCGAGCGGCCTGCGCTTTACTCCGGCAGGGAACAGCATCCGGTTCGGGTTAACGGCAATTAAAAACGTTGGCGAGGCGGCCATCGAATCGGTGCTGGCCGCAAGAGGCAAGCTCGGGCGCTTCGATACGCTGGTGCAATTCTGTGAGAATGTGGACCTGCGCTTGTTAAATAAGCGTGTGATCGAGAGCCTCATCAAGGCGGGAGCGTTTGATTCGCTGGGCGCGCGCCGGACACAGAACATGGCCCTCCTCGACCGGGCCATGGAGCTAGGCCAGAAGCGGCAGCGCGAAACCTCGAGCGGCCAGCACGGTCTGTTCATGGGCGATGCCGGACTTGCCCCGCCCCCACCTCTGGAACTGCCCGACGTGCCTGACTGGACGGAAGCAGAGCGGCTGGCGGGGGAAAAAGAGGTTTTAGGCTTCTACGTTACCGGCCACCCTCTCGAAAAATACATGAGTCGCCTGGCCACAATTACGCGCCACGATAGTTCTTCGCTCGAGGAACTTGAGCACGAATCGCCAGTGACCTTGGCCGGAATCCTCACCAGCTTGCGCGTCCGGCCCAGCAAGAAAGGCGATCTGTGGGGCAGCGGCATCTTCGAGGACAATCGAGGATCGGTCGAGCTCCTGGTTTTCCCGCAGGCCTATCAGCAATTGCAAGGGGTCCTGAAGCCCGACAAAGCCCTGCTCATCAAGGGCCGCGTGCGCCACGAAGAAAACCAGCGCACCAAGGTGGTGGTAAGTGAAGCGCGGCCGCTCGATGCGGCTGTGAACGGTCCCAAGGCGCGCCTCCGGATTCGAGTGGACCTTGACCAAGCCGGAGAGGGACTTGCCGCGGAATTATCGGACCTGCTCTCCGCCCACCCCGGCGGCAATCCCGTGATCTTGGAACTCACTCGGCCCGGGGAATTCGCCGCCACATTGCGTCTCGGCCGCCCAAGGACCGCAGCGGCCGATGAGGAAGTGATCAGCCAATTGCGCGCGATGGCCGGGGTCTCGGTTGTCGAGCTTGAGAAGCAGTCGAAAGTCGAGAGTTGAGAGTCAAGAGTCCAAAGTCGAGAACTGCTGTGAAAATCTGTAGGGGTAGGGCTTGCCCTACCCAGGATGGTGTGAAATCCATCCGACGAGGGGACGGCAAGCCATCCCCCTACGATCAGTGGGCGGTCTGAGCGACTGCTTTGGGTATCCTTCAGACTTTAGACCTTCGACTCTCGACTATTGAGGACGATCAATGGTAAACCCCACCGATCAGCACGCCGTGGTCCGCGAAATCGAGAAGCAGATTGCCGAACTCGAGCAGTCTTCTGACTCGGAAGTGACGCGCGACGAAATCGAGCGCCTTCGACAGCAGTTGGACGCTTTGCGCGACAAGGTCGCAGGAGCCATCAACGATCCCTGGGACCGCGTTCTGCTCGCCCGTCACCCCCAACGGCCGTACACCCTGGACTACATCCAGATGCTCTTCACCGAATTCACCGAACTGCACGGAGACCGGCGGTTCGGAGATGATCAGGCTCTGGTAGGCGGCCTCGCCAAGTTTGAGGACACGCCTGTCATGGTCATGGGGCATCAGAAGGGGCGCGACACCAAGCAGAAGTTGCTGCGCACCTTCGGCATGCCGAACCCCGAAGGTTACCGCAAGGCGCTGCGCCTGATGCGAACTGCGACCAAATTTGGTCTGCCCATCATAACCTTCGTCGACACGCCGGGCGCCTACCCGGGCATTGGCGCCGAAGAACGCGGCCAGGCCGAAGCCATCGCATGTAATTTAAAGGAGATACCTAAGCAGCGCGTTCCCATCATCGTGATCATTCACGGCGAGGGCGGCAGCGGCGGGGCACTCGCGATCGCCGTGGGCGACGAGGTGCTGATGCTTGAAAACTCCGTTTATTCGGTTATAGCCCCGGAGAGCTGTTCATCCATTCTCTGGCGGGACTGGAACCACAAACAAGACGCCGCCCGAGTCCTCAAACTGACCGCCGAAGACATGCTTCGGTTGGGAATCGTTGATCGCATCGTGCCGGAACCTCCCGGCGGCGCACAAAATAGTCATCAGCTTACCGCCGACATTCTGCGGCCCGTCCTCAGATCGTGCCTTCAGGATCTCCAAAAACTCTCCTCCGACGCGCTTGTGCGCAGACGCCATGAAAGGCTCCGAAAACTCGCCACATGTGTTACGGGCGGGTGACGGTCCTAAGCCGTACTTTCCCAAGGGAATGGTGTACAAGACCGTCCACGTCTGCGGTCAAAAAGTCACCATTTAACTCATTTGGTGTTA
Organism: uncultured Acidobacteriota bacterium; assembly: GCA_963838915.1. Lineage (GTDB taxonomy): Bacteria > Acidobacteriota > Terriglobia > UBA7540 > UBA7540 > CAVROP01. The sequence continues at coordinate 5,579 of CAWIUZ010000121.1, read as the reverse complement.
TATTGAGGTGTGAAAAGTAACCGTTTGACGGAAGTCAGTTTACAGTGTACTGCTTAAGAAACTAAAGTGACTAACGTCAAATAGTGGAGTGCGTTCCGTTCGGTCAGGGCCGATTTGATTTCAATTCCGTCGCAACCGGGTCTTGGTGGCTTCCTCTTGCTCAGTCTAGCTCCATCATCCTGGCCATTAGTTGCGGCTCTGGACAAGCGCCGGGAGCGCCCTGATTCAACCGTTGGCGAGGAAGTCTTCCGGACATACCGGCAAGGCTCAAGAAGCCATGGCGTTACGTCTCCACCACGCGACCTTGCACATGCAAATTCCTGCCTGGCACTTTTGAAACGAGGTGAAGAATGAGCATCAGTCCTATCCATGAAGTACCTGCAATCGGCGGCGGATTAATTCAAATCTCCTCGAAAGAGGAAGTGATCCGCCAGCGCCTGGAAGAGGAGCGCCGACGCCTCGAAAAAGAGGCCGGGATCGCGAAGCGCGCGCCCCAGCATTTTCACAAGCCCATTGAAAACCCGTTCACGAAATCCCAACGCGACCACACCACCATTCTTTTCGGAGGGCTCACTTGGAAGCACGAAAAACTGATCCATGGAGCTCTCGAAAGCTTAGGGTACAAATGCGAGGCCCTGCCTGTCCCCAACAAGAAGGCCTTCCAACTTGGTAAGGAATACGGTAACAACGGTCAGTGCAATCCGACCTACTTTACGGTTGGCAACCTTGTCGAATTCGTCCAAGGGCTGGAAGAGAAGGGCATGACCAAGCAGGACATCATTGATAACTACTTGTTTATCACCGCCGGCGCCTGCGGGCCCTGCCGCTTCGGAATGTATGAGGCCGAATACCGGCTCGCTCTGCGCAACTCGGGTTTCGATGGGTTCCGAGTGATGCTCTTTCAGCAGGGAGGGGGCCTGAATCAGTCGGAAGCCGAGGCAGGCCTTGAAATGAACCTCGACTTCTTCCTCGGAATCCTGAACGCCATGAACATGGGCGACATCATCAACGACGTCGCTTACCAGATCAGGCCGTATGAAGTGAACCCGGGCGAAACCGACCGCGTTCTGGAAGAGAGCATGGAGCTGCTCCACGAGGCTATGCGCAAAAAGCAGCCGTGGACGCTCGAGGGAAAGCTTAATTCACTGCTGGGCAAAGCCGGCTTTGCGGGGACGGCAGAATACCTCGGAAAGTTCCTGAACCAGCTCTATGGCGACGATTACACCGCCGCCCTACGCGAAGTCCGCAACCGCTTCAACTCCATCGCGGTGGATCGCACCCGCGTGAAGCCGCTAGTGAAGGTCACCGGTGAATTCTGGGCCCAGACCACCGAGGGCGACGGGAACTTCAACATGTTCAAGTTCCTCGAAAAGGAAGGCGCCCAGGTTCTTGTCGAGCCGATCGGCACCTGGATCATGTACATGATCCATCAGGCCAAGCAGCAGACGAAAGACGAGCGCGGGCTGGACCTGATCGGCCAAGGGGTCTCGAAGTGGAATCTGGCCAAGGTTTTCGGCAGCCGGCTGAATACGCAGCAGAAGCTCGCCAAACTCACCGCGGCGGAAGTGATCTTCAAGCGCGAGTACCACCGGCTGGTTACCGCCCTGGGAGACATTGCGCATCACCTGACCGACCAGTATGAGCTGCAGCGCCTCGGCCACCCCTTCTACAACTCACGCGCCGGCGGAGGCGAAGGCCACCTCGAAGTCGCGAAGAACATTTACTACTCCAATAAAGATCTCTGCCACATGGTTCTCAGCCTGAAGCCTTTCGGTTGCATGCCCTCGACTCAGTCGGACGGCGCGCAATCTGCCGTCGTCTCCCACTTCAAAGACATGATCTTCATTCCCATCGAAACCTCCGGGGAAGGTGACGTGAACGCGCACAGCCGCGTCCAGATGGCGCTGGGCGAAGCGAAGGTGCGGGCCAAGAACGAAATGAAGCGAGTGCTCGAGGAAGCCGGAGTGACCGTCGAAGAGATCAAGGAATTTGTGGCTGAGCATCCCGAGATGCAACAGCCCATGTATAAGTTCGGGCACAGGAAAGGCGTGGTGGGGGTGTCCGCAAACTTCGCGCTCCACGCCGCGGAAAGGATCAAAGCAGAGCGCCGGGAACGAGTGACCGTGGAGCAAACCAAGGAATTGGCTGCGGTATAATGGTGGTGGGCAAACCCTGAAAAGAATCCATCGAGTCTCGCGAAGGAGACAGAACTATGCCTGCCAAACCCAAGCCGGTTCCGGAAGGAACTCATACGCTCGCGCCGCATCTCGCAATTCGCAACGCGGCGAAGGCTCTGGAGTTCTACCCGAAGGCTTTTGGGGCTGAAGTTCTGAACGTCGCCAAGGGCCCTGACGGCAAGATCATGCACGCGGAGCTTAAGATCGGCGATTCCAAGTTCATGCTACACGACGAAGTGCCGTCGATTGGATCGCCAGGACCGGAGACATTAGGTGGGAGCCCGGTGCTCCTGAACATTTGCGTGGAGGATGTTGACGCGCTGTGGAACCGCGCGGTGGCTGCCGGCGTGAAGGTTGCCGTGCCACTCGGCGACCAGTTCTGGGGCGACCGCTACGGCGTGGTGGTCGATCCTTTCGGCCACCGTTGGGCGCTCCTGTCTCATGTCGAGGACGTCGCGCCGGAGGAAATGAAGCGGCGTCTGGACGCTGCCTTTGCACAGATGGCACAGAAGGCGAGCGCCTGACACCCGCAAAGGTCAGCGCTACGGATAAGCGCCGTTTCCGCACGCAACACTAGCAGGGGCGGCCGTCCGAGTCATTCAGTAGGGGCGGTTCGCGAACCGCCCCTACCTCTTATTCGGGAAAGGGGCGAAATGGACCAAGTCAATCCCAAGAACATGATAGTCGGTTTCGACGTCGGCTCCACCACGGTCAAGTCCGTAGTGGTCGACAGCTCAAACGATCAGATCATCTGGAGTGACTACCAGCGCCACGACACGAAGCAGCCGGAAAAGTGCCTGGAGTTCCTGAATCGCATGGAGACCGAGGCCGGCATCAAGGCCGGCGAAACCCGGATATTTGTTACGGGGAGCGGAGGCGGTCCCATCGGCCAGCACATTGGGGCGAAATTCGTACAGGAAGTGAACGCGGTTTCGCTCGCTGTAGAAAAACTTTACCCGGAATGCGGTTCGGTGGTCGAATTGGGCGGCCAGGACGCCAAGATCATCATCTTCAAGGAAGATCCCGAGACCGGCCGAAAGAAGAAGATCCCCTCCATGAACGACAAGTGCGCGGGAGGCACCGGCGCGGTCATCGACAAGATCAACGCAAAGCTGAGAATCCCCGCCGCAGAGCTCTGCAACATGGGCTACATGGGCCTGAAGCTGCACCCCGTCGCGGGCAAATGCGGGGTTTTTGCGGAGACCGACGTCAACGGCCTGCAAAAGAGCGGCGTGCCGCCCGACGAGCTTATGGCTTCACTTTTCGAGGCCATCATCCAGCAAAACCTTTCTGTGCTCACGCGCGGCAACACGCTGCGCCCTGTGGTTCTCTTGCTCGGCGGGCCGAACACTTACATCAAGGGAATGAAGGACTGTTGGAAGTTCAATATCCCCAAAGTCTGGGAAGAACGCAATTTCCCCCTGCCGCCAGACAAAGACCCGCAGGAATTGATCACGGTTCCGAACAACGCCCAGTACTTTGCCGCGCTCGGCTGCGTGCGGTTTGCCATGGATGAAGATCCTAACCTGGGTATTTATGCCGGTCGCGAGAAGCTCGAGTGGTACATCAACGTCGGACGCACGGAAGAGAAGAAGAAAAAAGGCGGTTCCGGCCTCTACAAGACTGAAGACGAACTCGCGGCATTCAAAGAACGCTACAGGCCGAAGAAATTCGTGCCGCAGCGCTTCCACCCCGGAGATCAGGTCCGCGCCTTCATGGGGATCGACGGCGGCTCGACTTCCACCAAAGCCGTCCTCGTCAACGAAGAGGGCGAGGTGATGGTGAAGTGCTACCAGCTCTCCAAAGGCAATCCGCTGGAAGACACCATGGAGATGTTCTCGAACCTGCGCAAGCAGGTCGAGTCGCAGGGTGCTTCGGTCGAATTGCTGGGCGTGGGCAGCACCGGCTACGCCAAGGACATCCTGAAGGACGTTCTGAACGCCGACGTGGCCCTGGTCGAAACCGTGGCGCACACCCAGGCGGCCTTGCATTTCTACCCGGACGCCGATGTGATCTGCGACGTGGGCGGGCAGGACATCAAGCTCATCATCTTGCAAGATGGCCGCGTGAAGGACTTCAAGCTGAACACACAGTGCTCCGCCGGAAACGGCTATTTCCTGCAATCCACCTGCGTCGGATTCGGGCACGATGTGATGCAATACGCCGACCTCGCCTTCAGCGCCAAAGCCATGCCCATGTTCGGGTATGGCTGCGCGGTTTTCATGCAGTCGGACATCGTGGATTTTCAACGCCAGGGATGGAAACCGGAAGAGATCATGGCCGGCTTGGCCAACGTGCTGCCGAAGAACATCTGGCTTTACGTTTCCCAGATTCCCAATTTGGCGTCGCTGGGCAAGACCTTCATCTTGCAGGGCGGCACTCAGCACAACCTCGCCGCCGTGAAATCGCAGGTGGATTTCATCGAGTCGCGCTTCAAGGATAAAGGCCAGAAGCCGAATGTCATTGTCCACGAGCATTGCGGGGAAGCGGGCGCCATCGGCGCCGCCATCGAGTCGCGCCGGCTTTACCAAAACGGACACCGGACGAGTTTTATCGGCTTCGAAGCGGTCGACAAGATCGCTTACACGACGCATCGCAACGAGAACACGCGCTGCTACTTCTGCAAGAACAAGTGCATGCGAACGTTTATCGACGTCAAGATCGCCGCGGCTGACGAATCGTGGAAGAAGTCAAAAATCCCCATCCTCCCGGGCATCAAGCGGCTGATTGTGGGCAACAGTTGCGAGAAGGGTTTGGTGGAAGACGTTGCCGACATGCGGGAGATCAAGAAGGGTTTGGACGCCGCGAAGAAGGACAATCCCAACATGGCGGAATTGGGCGCCAAGGCTCCTTTCAAATCTTACGCGCCGGCGCCGGTTGTAGACCCGTTGCCAAAGCTCGCAATCACCGCGAAGCAGAAAAAGCGCATCGAACTTATGAAAAAGCGCAAGGACCTGTGCATCGGCATTCCGCGCATCCTCAACATGTACTCCGTGAACCCCATCTTCAGCGCCTACTTCGAGGCGCTGGGGCTTCCGGCGGAAAACATCGTCTATTCGGATTACACCAACGAAACCCTCTACAAGGAAGGGGCCAAGCGCGGCGCCATCGACCCGTGCTTCCCCTCCAAGGTCGGCATCCCGCACGTCCATAACCTGCTCTATGTGGTGCACAAGAAGAAGCCGCTGGATATCATCTTCTGCCCGATGATTGATGACCTTCCGAGCGACCTCCCCTACGCGCAGTCGCACCGGTCGTGCCCGACCGTTGCCACCACACCCGAATCCATCAAGGCGGCGTTCATTAAGGAAGGCGATATTTTCAAGGAGAATAATATCCGATTCCTCGATACGTTTGTGAATCCGGGGAATCCGGCGCTCCTCGCCAAGCAGCTCTACGAGG
>CAWIUZ010000120.1:0-13389 GCA_963838915.1 uncultured Acidobacteriota bacterium | reverse complement strand
TTTGTCGTGACTCCCCCTACTTGCAGTGGGACGTTGACACGCGCTTTCTGGTCAACCAGAAGCGCAACGCCGGAAATCACTGTTGTTTTGAAGCCGTCCCTTTCAATGGTAATGTTATAGGTCGCGGGAGGAAGCGAGGGAAACGTGTAGTTCCCCGCCGCGTCCGTCACGGTTTTGCTTACGACTCCCGTTGCGACGTTCGTGGCGGTGATGTTCGCTCCTGGTATGGCGGCGCCTGACGGATCTGAAACGGTCCCGTAGAGGCTGGCGTTAATAACCTGGGCATGACCCAATGGCGCTAGCCCCACTGACCCGAGAACCAAAAACAAGGCCTGCAATAGCAAAACATGAATGATCCCTTGTCTGCTGTAACCTTTCGTCTCCAATAACGAATATCGAGAACACTGATCGGTCATGAAACACCTCCTTTGCTGCAGGTTGGGGTAGAGTACTCCGACATGCTAAGCGTAGCGAATGTCTGTGTCAAACCGTTTTCTAGCCGTTTTCTAGGTCCTTTTCTACGTATCGAACCTGTAAAGAAAATCCTCAAACCACAACAAGTCGCGGTGGCACATTCCAAACCAGGCGAGCGGATATCCACGAGTTAACCGCTGATCGTTAACGAACGTCCAAGAGTGGTTTAGCGCCGAGTCTGTGACGAGCAAGCGCTGCGGCACCCAGAACTCCGGCCTTATCGCCCAATCTTGAGAGAACCAAGCGATTGCGTAAACCATCAAATCTCTCCTCGCCCTCGAACCATTTTCGCAACGGATCAAGGTGTGGCCACATACCTCTTGAAACGCTTCCGCCCAAAACCAGTACATCAGGAAAGTAGAGATGGTGAAGGGTGTGCAGCGCGCCCCGCAAGGCGCCGATGGCCCGTGCCAGGCATTCTTCCGCCAAGCGGTCGGACGCGCCGAAGCGGCAGATCTGCTCGCTATCCGCCGGAATACTGAGCTTGGAAGGAAAAAAGCGCGCCGCGCATTCATTGGCAGCCGCCGCTATCGCTGTGCCGCCGGCGAAGGACTCCAAACACCCGGAGACCCCGCAGTAACAGAGGTTGCCCCCAGAGAACTGCACTGACATGTGCCCGCCCATCGCCCCATGGTCGGGAGGCGGGTAGAGCCGGCCGTCGATGTTCCAAGCGAGTCCCACGCCGGTGCCCAGCGTCATTACCACCAGCGAGCGCGGCTTTCCCCAACCGCCGTATTCGAACTCGCCAGCCGCGTGGGCTCGGGCATCATTGTCTACCCAGGTAGGAATCTCCAGCCTTTTCTCAACTTCGACCGAGAGGTCGCACGCTTCCAGGAAGGGCACCGTTCCGCAAGTGGTCAACACTCGGCGTTGGTCAGGGTCGCACGGACCGGGAACTGCAACTCCGATCCCTGCGAGATCCTCCCGATAGGGCCGCGCCGTGTTGGCCAAGGCCTCACAAAACCGCCGCAGGGTCAAGCCGGAGGTCTTTAGCTTCCTCAATAGCTGAACCTTGCCCGTTGAGGCCGCCACTACACCAATCCGGTAATGAGTGACGCCAAGATCAATTCCGACCATCAAACGGCGGATGGAGTTCTTGCTCATCAGACCTCCTACAAAATTACTCAAGCGACCATAGCCATGCAGCGCGGAGTCGGGGCGGCAGGCGAGGTAACTCGCCGCTCATCAACAGCTACCGATCACCGGTCATTGTACGGTAGTGGCCCGCCTCACGTAGCGGCTCCCCAACCGCTCGATCAAAGCTTGCGTCAATGCCTGCGGAACCAGCACGGAGGTCAGCCCTTCCCAGCCTTCGGGTACCGGTTCAATCTTGACTGTCAAAGAACCCTTAGCGTTTTGTACCGGGTCGCGGTCCACAACGAGCACTGCCTTGCCGCCCCTCGCGACGCAATCCTCGGCAAGCCGACGGCCCAAGTCCCGCGTCGCGCCAAGGGCCAGGATAATGGCCACGTGCGTTGAATCAACGTCCATAAGGGGGCCATGACGGAATGCTCCGCCGGAGTAGCCGTGGGCTCGCCATTCAGTCATTTCGCGGACTGTCAACGCTCCCATAAGAGCGCCGCCTACGCCCGCGCCACGGCCGACGATCTCCAGCGAAGCTATACCGCGGCAAAAGGATTCGATTTCTTGCCGGCGCGTGAACGCCTGTTCGAGAGCTTGCGCGAAGGCGGTTTCCACTCGCGCAGCTTCAGCCTGCCAGGGCTGTCCGAGAAGTTCAGAGGCCAGAATCATGCAGACCGCCGTGCAGTTGATGTAGGACTTGGTTGCGTTGCCCCTCTCTTCTCCAGCCAGGATGGGCAGATGGATAGCCGCCGCCTTCCAACACGAACTTGCCGGTTGGTTGCAAATCAGCAGGCGAGGAAACTTCTCGGGCCGGCCGCAAAGCTCGACCAGTTCCGCGCTCTCGCCCGAAGTCGTAATCAGGATGGGACCCCCAACGTCATCCCACGTGGTCGCAGCGTGATGCAACCATTCACTCGCCTCCACCGGGAAAGAAGGCCGGCCTGCCAGAGAATACCGCGTGGCACCCGAGATCGACGAGCAATAGGACGCGCCCATTCCCAACCAGACAAGGGGAAGGCCCGCACGGATACCTTTTTTCGCGCGTTCGAGTTCGGCGCGGATTTCGGGATCGACCGAGTAGGCGGAAAACACTTCGTCCAGGAGTGCTTTCTGTTCCATGCACTCCGTGCTGAATATTTCGCTCATTTCAGAGACCAATTCGTCGTTCAAGTTGAATGATCCTCCGTATCTTTGCTAGGCGTTAATAGGGTGAGCCTTTGCGTACTGAGAAAGAGCTCGAACGTTCTCCGGCGGAGTGTCGCGAGGAATTTCGCAGCCCGCGCCGATTACGAAACGGTTACCCGCCTGGCGGTGGCACTCACCAAGGTCCCGCCCGATGGTTTCCGGCGTACCATCGCGCAAGCTGCGCACCGGGTCGATATTTCCCATTAACACCTGCTGAGGCCCCATCTTTTCGCGCGCCAATGAAACCGGAGCGAGATAGTCCAGGTCCACAATATCGCAACCTAGGCGCCCCATGTTTTCCAGTATCAACCGGGTGTTCCCACAAATGTGCAGCCGCACGCGAGCTCCCGTCGAGTGGATGGCATCGACCATTTGCTTCTCGAAGGGCCAGACCATTTCGGCGTAGGTTCGCGGGTTGACGAGTGAGGCGGCGGCATCCCCGATGGCAATCAAGTCTGCGCCCGCTTCGATTTCTGCCATGGCCCATCTCAATTCCATTTCGACCACGAAGGCAAATAGATCCCGCACAAAGCTGGGATCGTCGTACACATCCAACATGATGGCGTTGATGCCCCGCAGATCGGCCGATTCAGCGAGCGGCCCTTCCACCCAGGCCTCGATCAGCTTTTCCTTCCCCACCCGTGCCTTAAACAGTGCAACCGCCTGGAGGCCGTTATTCATCCTGCCCGGCGCGTAGGGATCGGGTACCCGCAGCGAGGCGAGCTTGAGCTTGTTAGCAAGGAGGGCTTGGGATTCATCGATCGCCGGCGGTTGGTCTGGGAAATACATCACCGCGGCGCCGCAGTCCGCAGCTTCACAGGCAGGATCAGTGCCGAAGCTGACGTAGTCAAAATCGAAGTCCTCCGCCACCCTGATCTGCCCCTCCACGTGGACGCGGAAGGCCGTAGCGTAGTCCAGGTACTTGGCGCCGATTCGGTCCGAGGCAAACATCATGGTGAGGGGCATGCAGGGAAGGCGATCCACCGCACGCCCCGCCAAGAATGCCAATGCGCGTTCGCGTCCGTTCATCGTAGTTCCCCCATCGCGCCAGCTTCCCGGTTGACGCGCGTTCACTGTAGAGCTGCGTCCATCATGCGGTGCGCTTCATCCAGCTTACTCGCCGGCGAAAGCAGCAAAATACACTGAGATTGCGCCTCGTCGACTCTAAACGTCACGCGGCCGTCGGCGTGCCGGGAGGGGACCCGCTCCAGCACATGGAAATGTCCGTCAACCACCTCGCCTGCCTCGACCATGTCCATGCCCGCCAACGTTCTCACGGAAACGCTGCCCACGCCGATCGGGAACAGGGCAACCGCCTCCGACTCGCGCAACGGACGCCGGTCGAGACTCATCCCCATCACGTGCGGTTCGGAAGCCACCAGCAGCGATCCGTTCTCCTTGAACTCACCCTGGCCTTCCAGCGCATCAACGGAGGAACCCTTCTGAACTGCCACCAGGCTTACACCGTAGGCGCCCAGAGGGAGTTCGATTTGTTGGTCATGCAGACGAAGAGTGTAAGTTTCGGGTGCATCAATCCAGGGGCCATTGGGTGTAATCCCGGGGCGGTCCGCTTTGGCCGCAAACAGCGTGTAGATGCGGCCGCCGTCCGCGCGTTCCAGTTCAATCACGGGCCGGTTGGCGCGCACGGGGGAAAGCGGCGTTCGCGGGGCGTCCACCTGATCCAGGAAGAGCGCCAGCGCGCGACGCGTTCCCTCCATGCTCACGTCGGAAGTGTAGACAACCTTTCCCTTACCCACGCTGGAGGTCGTCACTACCGGGCTTCCGTCAGCGTCGTCTGCAAGCGCCTCCGCGCCGTTGAGCTTAAAGCTGGCGAGTGGCGTCCCAAGGTATGGCAGAAGCAGGGCTGTCGCGGAAGTTGGCGCCACACCCGACTCGCCGCCGGGCATCCGGTCAGCCAGCCAAGTCAGACCCGCCAGGCGCTCGAACCAAGCCGTCTCGCGTGGGGCGTTCTCTTCCAGCGGTTGAGTGAAGTCCCCGGAGAGGAAGAGACTGTCGCCCGCCTTCACCCGCGCCTGAAGTTTCTCAAGAATCTCGCGCGACGCGTAACGAGGATCCGGATAAATCAGGATATGGCCCGGCCCTGTGAGGCGATCCAAGTCGAAATCGTCGACCACTGCGAATTGCACGTTCTCGTCCAGAAGTTGCCTCAAAACGGATTGCAGGTAAGGCGTAAAGACCCGCCAATCACGCATGAGGTGCTCTTTCGCAAACAGCACGATTACTCGAGGAGGGTTAAATGCCGGTTGGAAATGACCAAGGAAGTAGCTTTCGTTGCGGAAAGCGATCAGTGTTTTCTTGGGAACGAAGTCGTTGGCCTCCACAACGCCCCAGGGGAAGATCGTTTGCGGCGGGTCGTTCCACATCCAATTCAAGATATAGGGTCCGCCCAGTGCAAATGCCATGTGTGGTTCCAGCAGGTAAAAACTATAGTCACCGGCGAGCGTTCCTGAGGTGTACTTGGCGAGTTCTGCTTGGGGATTGTAGTCGCCGGGCCGGGACCCCGAGGCATACACGCCGAACTCCGAGGTATGAAAGTTCTTACCCGCAACCCGCATGTCCACCAGGCGCTCGAGCGCCGGGTCGCCAATGAAAGGCGGGTAAAGTCCACCGGTCGCAAAAGTGAGCGCGGAAGTCGCGTAGCGCTGAAGCTGGGCGACCGTTCGATCCATCTCAGCCATCACGACATACTTTCGCCCTCCCCTGGAGAAGGCGTCGACGCACGCTTTCGACCAATTCCTGAAGACTTCAAAGGGAGTTGTATACGCTCCATCGTCAAAGATGTAGAACATGATCCCGGGCACCTCGGCGTAACGCTTGCCGATTTCCTCGCAGAACCTCGCGCTCAGTTCGGGCTGCATCATGGCCGAGTGCCGGGTTACGAAGAACATGTTAGGGGCATAGATCAATCCGTGTTTCTGGGCCAATTGCACCTGCGCATCCATCAGCCGCTGAAGCTGCGCGGGGACTACCGGGTCGCCTGCCTTACCCCACAGGAAGCCCGGGATGTACTCACTGAAAAACACGGGTGAGTAAACTCGCATGCCCTCGTTGTGCATCTGTTCGAACATCTGATCCCATCCCGGCACGTCCTCGACCACCACTCCATGCGGGAAAATCCCTTCCGAGCGTGCACCGACCAGAAAGTGCGGGCGGCCTCCCGACTGAAAGTAGAGATCCTGGAGGTCAACTTTGGGCCCTTGCGCGAGCACCTTGGGATCCCACACGACAAATCCCGTCTCGATCTCGTCGACTTGCGCCCCCGCCTCAGAAAGTGACACTCGAACGGTGTAGAGGTCGGAATCGAAGTGCGGAGGTTGCCAGATGGCGCCAGGTCGTTGTCGTTCTTTCGGCTTTAGTCTTAGCGGAATGGTTTTGGTGAAGGCTGGGGACTGGGAGCCCTTGGCAATAAAGTCGAATTTGAGGGTGGCGGAGCGCGGTTCATCGCGGAAGTTGTCGACCACGGCAAAGACCTTGGCCGCCTCTCCCTGGCGATAGCAGTCCATGTCCGAGGCTGCGTCGTGCAAGAACCAGGAGCGGCGAAGGAAGGCGAGCGACTCCAGGAGCGCCCGCGTAAACTCAGGATGCCGGGGAGAGAAAAGGTCTTCGCTCTCGACTCCGCAATAGATCCAACCTGAGCCCGCATAGGGTTTGTCGTAATTCATCAGCAAGCTCAAGATCGACCCCTTCAGCTTGCCCAGGCGGTCGTAAGCATTGACGAGAGGTATCCAGCGCGAACGCTGCCAGTAGAAAACGTAGCCGTCCAAAGAGTCGAAGGGGACGCCATCGGGGTAGCCGTTCACGAAGGAGCCGACGTTCGCAAGACCTGCGCGGGCCGCATGGGCGTAAGCCGGATAGATACCCTGCTCGGCCAGGCGGCGGCCGTCCTCGAGCGAGGTCCGCTCTCCAACCATAGCCGAAGCGACTTCGCCGTGCAGGGGGCCGTCCAGCCGGAGCACGGTCTTCACCACGCTTTGGCCCGGCGCGATTTTTGCGTCGGCAACGTCCTCGAGGCGGCGATAGCAGTTGTAGAACATGCCGAGCTGATCCCGGTAGGGGAGTTCGTAATTGAACGGCCGCGTCACTGTAAGTGTGACGCCGGGGTCGTAGTGGGCATCAACCAACTTGCCTGCGGGGGTGAACATCAGGGCACGCCGAAAAGGATGCCCGCCCATCGTGATCAGATGGCCGCCCGCTCCAAGAAAGTCGAACAGGAGCGTGCCGGTTGGGAAGGCTGCGCCGAAGGGGTCAACGAACACGTCAAAATTCTTACGGTTGAAAATCTCCGGAAGGCAGAGCATGGGCGTACTCAAGAAGGTCACGCCGTACCCGGCTTCTCTGAAGACCGAGGCGAGGTAATCCGGGGATGAGGAGTTGGGAGTGGGAACCGGGAGGTCATCGCGATAAATGGCGACTCGACCCTGAGGTCCGGATTCGACGGGCACAGAAATCTCTTGCTCGACAAACGGTTGAGGCAGATTCAGACGATAGATCCCGACCTGCAAGATCCGCGCCAGTTCGTCGTCATCGTACATGACGTCTTCTTCGTTGCCGGTATTGACGCCCGCTACAACGATGCGAACGGCGCTGACCTTGAGAGGCAGCGTCGGTTCAACGATGGTTCCCGCCGTGTTGGCGCGGACGGAGGCGGGAAAGCCGACCGGGTGCCACTCGCCGCCCAGTTTGACCAGGATATCTACGTTCCGCACTCCCAGCCAGTTCAGGCCCCGCATCACCGGTGGGAAGGTTTGGATGACAATGGTATCGATCTCTTCTTCTCGTGGTAAATGAATCTCCAGCCAACAAGGAAACTCATGTTTCTTGGCGCTTTGCCAGCCATGCCCCTTGCCCCAGTTCTCCGCCGTCCAGATGCCATCCAATACACCCTCTGGCGAGAATCCTTCCGCCGTGCTGGAGGCCGTGACGCTCGCCCCGGCGCTCTTCAACGCCAGGTCCGGAGCATCTTGAGGGATTCCCAGCGCGGACCATGTGGCGTGTAAGGTGTGCGTTTCCATGCCCACCGGCTTGGCGGCAGGAGAAGTGTTGCGGTCATCTCCAGCGGCCGACCCCATGCTTCGCGGCTGGAAAACTCCCAAGGAGATCAAAAGGGCAAACGAGATCGGCCATAACACACTCAACTTTTTGGAGATATTCGATTCATTTGAAGCCATAATCACCTTCCGCGGAAGTTTGTACCTGTAACAGCCAGCAAGACTCGTGGCGCAGACGTCTCGTTTGTTGTTCTCCGTCATCACGCGTCCGCCAGGGGAGTTGACCGCTAGCGCAGCTGGCCGCGGAACGCCAGCTCGAAATCCCAACCGGTGAGAGCGCCTAAGCTTGACGGTAGCCAGGCCAGCTAATATAGTAGGCAGCGATGCTTCACTCCGAGTTGTTCTTGGTGCTTGGGTCCAGTCCCCTACGGCCAGTGGGCCGTCCCACCAAGCCACGCCGTATGCGCGGCTTTTCTTAGACCTGAGGTTCTGCCTAATGCACACGTCGGTCAACAGGGGAGACTTTGGATAAACAAGACCTGCAATCGCTCTATGCGGTGATTGAGCACGCTTATCGGCACAAGATTGAGAGCGCTGAGGAGGAGATCTCCGCCGTTCCCGCTGGCCCGGAAGAGGCTAGAATCCTGCAAATGAAGGTCGGCACCACGATTCTCATGATCAGGGAAGTGACTTACGACACCTTGCATAGTCCATTGGTGTGTAGTACTTCCCTGTTTCTCGGTAATCGCTACATCACCATGACTTTCTCCCGGCGCCGGCGATAGGATCGTGTGAACAGTGAGGTGCGAGGCGCGGAGAACGGCAAGAAACTCGCTCCCACATCGAGAGAGGGCGCCAAAAAGCAGAGCAGGAAGGTGAACGGGACGTTGGCGCTCAAGAAATCCCTTCAAGGATCACAGACCTCCCGAAGCATGCTGGTTACGAGTGGTACGGTCCGCCACGCTCACCAGGGACGGGTTGCGAACCGGGAGCCCGGGACAGGTTGTACTACGCAACATAATATGCTGTCAAGTTGACTTTTGCTCCTGGATCCATCACCCGTAAGGGCGCAGGGGAGCGGCAGGGGACCTTTTATTGCGTCGCGTCGTCATGAGTCCGACTCAATCTCACGAGGCAGAAATGTTCATCGTCGCATCAATGAAAGCGAAGTGGTTTTGGTATTCTGCGCTCTGCGTCCTGTTCTGGGGCGGGTGGATCATATGCTCGAAACTCGGGACCAACACAGGAATTCCCGATCGCACCATGCAGTTCATCTTTCCTTTCGGTGCACTTCCTGTTGTGGTGGCCTTGCTTCTTGTCAAAAACCTCCCCTTCGAGAAGAGTCCGAAAGGAATCTTCTACGGCACCGCCAACGGAGTTCTCTCGGCGGTCGGTGGCTTGGCGCTTTTCGCCGCGCTGAGCCCCCAGCATCATTGGAACACTTCTGTGATCACCGCTGTGACGGCGCTCTACCCTCTGGTCACTGTCCTCCTGGCCCTAACCGTTTTGCACGAGAGCCTGACGTGGAAACAGGTGGTCGGATTGGGATTCGCGGTTGCAGCCATTATTATTTTCTCTTTTTGAAGGTGGTCGGATGCATCTTCCTCCCTGGTTTTGGATTGCGATGGTACCGCTCATTTCTTGGGGGATTGTGGGTCTCCTCCAAAAACTCTCTACTAATCACCTTTCCGCAGAATGGTCCGTCGTTTGGTGGTGCGTTGGGATGTTCCTTGTCGCACCTTTCGTGTACACCGGCGCGGACATGCTGAAGTACCCCGCCCGAGGACTCGTTTGGGCGCTTTTGAGCGGGGCGTTCAATGCGTTGGGCGCGTGGGCACTCTTTGCCGCACTTCGGAACGGAGGCAAAGCCTCGATCGTCTCGCCCTTCGCCGCCTTGTACCCGGTAGTCGTTGTCTTCCTGGCTCCGATTATCTTGCGGGAATCGATCAGCCTCTTGCAGGGATTAGGAGTAGTGTGTGCCTTAGTGGCGGTGGTCCTGCTCTCAACCTGAAATTAAACCCAAACGTCGCGGCTACTGATCGAGTTCGCTGCGAATCCGCAGGATCTTTCTGGATCGCCGCTGGATATTCAGCCGAAGGTATGGCTTCAGGCACTCGCCTAGTTTGCGGAGCTAAGTGATAGTCAAAATTCTCGATTTTGCAGGCGGCAGTTATTATGCGCACACCCCAGCTCGAGTTTTGACCTTTGAGTCTAATCGGGTATCTCGTATGTTGGAGATCCCTTGTCACCACAAATCCGGCCAGCGACCGGAAGGCCTGGCGGAGAAACAGATTCTGGATTGTCACTTGACATGTACCGACGCTTTCTGCAAACCAACCGGATATCGCCGTCATCGAAAATTGGCTCAAGCTCCTCTACCAAAGTGCCGGAGCGATTTCTTTCCCGCGTGAGTTCGGGTGACCCGCCACAAGCGGTTGCGTGCGCTTCTATTGGGATTACCACGTGCCTTCTTGCACTGACTTAAAGCTCTTGTCGCCCAACTCCAGGGACAAGGAACTTTCGAATGAAGTTGATCAGACCAACGCGCCGAAGGCTTATTCCAAGTCGGTGACTTATCCCACAGGGGTCGCGGAAGTGAATGGCCCCCAGCGGGAGTTCTACTTGCGACAGGACATCCAGTCGATTGCTCCAGAAGACTCGCTACATGGACTTACCGCAGCAAATTGAACGAAGGCAAGAATGAGGAACATCATGAGCTTTCCCCGAGCCTGCAATTCGGCACGTTTTTCTATCGGAACACGAAGACCCGGTCCGATCAAACGCGTCCGGAAGAGAGCAGGAAGCGATTGCTTTCCTGCTGCCCTCACGAAGGACCACAAAGGCAGAGGCTGTCACGCGGAATCTTCCTCAGTTTGGCCGGACTGTCGTACCAGTAGTGGGACTGGCTGCGAAGTTCACTGAACTGAACGTGGAATCGGTCAGTTTCCGACCCGATGGCCAACCCGATGCCGGACGAACTTACAAGCACTTAGCGGAAGTTAGCAGCCCCTGTGAGCACCTGTAAGTTGTTGTAAAACCTATGAGCCGCGGATTGACACGGTAGAGGTCAGTGGGCAGGTTCCCTGTCCAGGCTCGACTGAGAGATGACGGTCGCTGAGATGGCCCGTATAGGGGGACTCGCGAGAGCCAAGGCCCACAGTAAGGCCGAACTCCGTGCCTGGGGAAGCAGGGTGGACGGCCCGGAAAGCTAGGCCGCAAAGCCCGTGCGCGGCTGAGAAAACTGTTAGCCAGTGGGAAGAGCCAGGCAGTATGCGCCGCTGCGCTGGGGGTGTCCGTCCGCACGGTAGGCCGAGTGGTGGCCCGAATGCGTAGGGGCAAGATATGACTTTAGTGGAAGGTGCGGCGGTAGCTTGCTCGACTGCCTTTCCATGATCAGATGCGGCGATGGTGTTGGTCTGGTTGGAAACCGGCAGCCGGCCGTTTATGGGTGTCCTTTCTTAGCCAGTGCCGGCTTGGCTTGCGATCAACGATAGCAGATTTTATCCTTAATCGTCACAAGAAGAGCATACATCGTGGCACGGACCTGTCAAGATCTGGTACGATGACTTCCCGGAGGATCAGCCGTGGCCAACCCCGAACACCTCGCCATCCTCAAGCAAGGCGTGCCCGCTTGGAATAAGTGGAGGTCAGAGAATCCATTCGCCACTCCTGACCTTCGCGAAGAGAACCTTCGATATGACTTGCTCAGGGCAGACCTGATCACACCAGAGCACCACGAAGCGGAGTTCTATCTGGATGAAGGGCTAGGAGTGCCTGATCTTCGCGGAGCCGACCTCAATTGGGCAAATCTTCACGGGTCGAGTCTCCGGGGGGCCGATCTTTACGAAGCAAACCTGCATATGGCAAGTCTTACTGCGGCCGACCTAGGTGAGGCGAATCTTGCGAAGGCAGACCTAACCGGAGCCAATCTCCGCGGGGCCGATCTCAGCAACTCAGACTTTACTGGTGCTCGGGTCGGTTGGACCGTGTTCGGGAACAACGACTTCAGTACAGTAAAGGGACTGGACTCCGTATACCATCAGGGGCCATCGATTATTGGGATTGAGACGATTTATCGCTCCAAAGGACGCGTTTCAGAAGCGTTTCTGCGTAGGGCGGGGGTACCGGAAGATTTCGTTGTTTACATGAGGTCCCTGGTCGCGAAGCCCATCGAATTCTATTCCTGCTTCATCAGTTACTCCACTACAGATCAAGAATTTGCCGACCAGTTATGTGCTGGCCTGCAGGCGAGGGGAGTGCGGTGCTGGTTTGCACCGCACGATATCCAGGCCGGGCGAAAAATCCATGAACAGATCGACGTGGAAATCGGCCGGCACGAGAAGCTGCTGCTCATCCTGTGACCCGACAGCATGAACAGCGCGTGGGTCAAGAGCGAGATTGCCAAGGCGCGGAAACGTGAAGTGGGGGAGAACCGACACGTGCTGTTTCCGATTCGCCTGGTCCCGTTCGAGGTGGTGCGCGACTGGGAGTGTTTCGATGCGGACACGGGCAAAGACTCGGCGCGGGAGATCCGGGAGTATTTCATCCCCGACTTCAGCAACTGGAAAGACCACGATTCGTATCAGGAGGGGCTGGGGCGATTGCTGCGCGACCTGAGGGCGGAAGCAACAAACGCGCCACAAGCGAAGGCCGGAGAGCAGACAGGCCAAAAATAGAAAAGCTGCCCGAGGACGGCGGGTGTGAGGAGATGCGAGGCCTCAAAACGCGAGGTTATGATACGTCCTATATGGAACACATTGGAAGCAAAGTAGTTGTTTCGCTATTTTTGAGGAGTCGGAGACTGCCAAATAATTGCCAAGGTGCGCACGGCGGCGTGTCCGGCCTGTTGTACGTCCCCGCCTTAGTCGTCCCCGGGGGTGCCGTTTTTCACGGCCCTGAATGAGGACTCCCCCAACCTTCATTTGCTGGTTCGCGAAGGTCCCGGCGTTTTCGGGGTCGCCAAGGACCGGACCAAGCACGAGCCCGCCAATCCACGACATTGCCGCCACGCCTAATGGTTCAAGTTGGCTTCCCTCGCCACGATGCGAAAAAAGCCTCCTCTCCCGAGAGCGATGGTCCAGCGGAAGATTGCCTCTCCCGTTAGAAGCCTCTTTAGCCGACTCATGTTGACCTTCTTGTCGTGCAGTTTGGACCCCGAGAAACGGAACGTCTTTCAAGCTCCACAGTATGTCGGCTCCGGCGCCATCGACGCTGTGCGTGCATCCGCACGCCTTAGCCGCTTCGCGCAGTCCACTCAGTGCCGCCTCCTTCACCGACGGGAACGAGTTCTTATCTTCGCAGTGTTTTATCCTTTGCTGGATGAAATTTTTGATCATATAGAACAAGCCCTTCGGCAGGTTGCTTTTCTTGCCGATTTTCCACTGGGTTTTCGTGCCCAGCTCCCCGGTCTGGGTGAATCTGCGGACGGTCATGCGGTTTGCATCCTGGTAAAGCCGGAGCTTGAATATCTGCTTAGTCATAGTCGCCCTCCATTTTGTTCGTCCTCGGTCTCGAAAATGGGAACTGCGTAAGTCCCTTTTCTGCGGTGAGAGAACGGGCCTTTTTATTTTCTTTTTGGGCAGTATGCCTCTATAACGGAAGACTTTACTCTACAAAGGCTTCCTTCTACTCTATAGAA
>CAWIUZ010000119.1:0-4471 GCA_963838915.1 uncultured Acidobacteriota bacterium | reverse complement strand
GGCAGGGCCGAACTGCTGGCCAAACTGCTCAGGCGTGAGCCACATATGGTAATTGGCCGAGGACTTGGTCTGCTGTGCGTCGAGTAGTTTCCGCAGCGCCGTTTCCTGCTCCGTCGAGCGTTTCAAGACCAGCAACAGGCGTTCTGTGGCCAGACTGTCGGGCGCCGCACCTTGGTCGAAGTCGAGACGCGCCAGCGGGTGCGTGTTCCCCCGCAGCGTAACGCAATTCTCTGGGTTCACAGCTTGCGTGACCCGAGCCGGCACAACCTGACTTTGTTGCCCGTTAGAGATCAAAGCGAATGAAACAACAAATGCACACACCAATACCGCTCGTACCCCTATTGCGCGTGCCGTTCTCATGCTTCCTCCCATCACCCATCTTGTCTGATTAAGTCTTTTAGCGTTGTTCTGCGGCTGGACTACTCACAGCCTCAAATGACCTACCAGAGGTGTCTAGTATTGTAAAGGATATCGGCCCGATACACTACCCTTTCATGACTCCCCCGTTCGAGATTCCCGTGGCGCCTGCGAAAAGTTCCAAAAATCGTTTGAACTTCGGCGAGCGTCCCCAGTATTGATGCAATTTTTCCCCGGCGAGATTGCTGTGGGCAGGTCGGCAGGTGGCAAAGGTAGGTTGCTCGGAGCCGCAGGTATTATGCATGCTTTCTGCTTTCTCCCTTTTGCCCTGCCGACCTGCCCATCTGCCGACCTGTTTCTGCTTTCTGCTTTCTGCCTTGTTTCTCCGTGCTATTATCTTACGCGCATGCCCGAACACCCCTATCCTCGCGTAGCGAGTTTTCGTACCTCGCTGGAACTGGCCAGCCATCTCAAGCGCCTGGGATGGGACATTCCCGTAGACGCCGCGATTCTCTCCGCCCCACGCTCGCCGCTCGCCGACCCCATCATAGTCCCCTGGCTGAAGGGAGAGCGCCGCGTCGGAAACCGCTTTGCCGTGCAGCCCATGGAAGGCTGGGACGCCGAGCCGGACGGCGCGCCTTCGGAGCTAACCCGCCGGCGCTGGATGCGCTTCGCGCAAAGCGGCGCCAAGCTGATTTGGGGATGCGAGGCCGTAGCGGTGCTTCCCGAGGCGCGTGCCAACCCTCACCAACTGCTTTTGAACGAGCGAACCGCGCCCGCTCTGGCCGAGTTGCGCCGCCAGATGGTCGAGGCTCACCGCGAACGCTTCGGTGAGAGCGCGGACCTTGTCATCGGCCTGCAACTTACTCACTCCGGACGTTTCTGCCGGCCGCGCGAGGAAGCGCGTCTGGAACCCATCATTGCCTATCACCATCCGATTTTGGATTTCCGCTACCCCGCTTCCGCCAACGTGGCGGCGGTATCTGATGACGAGCTTGTCCGCATCGTACAGGCTTTCGGCAGTGCCGCCCGACTGGCCCAGGAGAGCGGCTTCGATTTTGTAGATCTGAAGCACTGCCACGGCTACCTCGGTCACGAGCTCTTGAGCGCTTTTCATCGCCCCGGTCCCTATGGGGGTTCATTTGAGAATCGCACCCGCTTTTTGCGCGGGATGGTGGAGGCCGTTCGGTCCTCGGCCCCCGCGCTCGAGATCGGGGTCCGCCTCAGCGCTTACGACTCTGTTCCCTTCGTGCCGGACGCTCAAACCAAGCGGGGCGTACCGGTCAGTACTCACGGCCAACTGCCTTACACCTGGGGCTTCGGAGTGGACGCGAAGAACCCGGCTCGCTCTGACCTTACGGAAGCGAGGCGTGTGCTGGTTCTGCTTGGTTCATTGAATGTGCGCCTGGTGAACATCAGCGCCGGCAGCCCCTATTACTCCCCGCATTTGCAACGGCCGGCCCTCTTCCCGCCTTCGGACGCTTACCTGCCTCCGGAAGACCCGCTCGAGGGTGCGGTCCGGATGTGGGCGGCGGCCGCGGAATTGAAGGCGACCGTACCCGACCTGGTTTTTGTATCCTCAGGCGGCACCTATTTTCAGGACTACTTCCCGCACTTCGCGCAAGCGGTGGTAAGGGCGGGGTGGACGGACTTCGTGGGCCTGGGCCGGATGATACTAGCCTACCCGGAGTTCCCCGCTGACGTCCTGGAGAAAGGCCGCCTGGACCGAAAGAAAATCTGCCGTACCTTCAGCGACTGCACCAATGGCCCGCGGCAGGGGCTTGTCTCGGGATGTTATCCGCTCGACCCATTCTATAAAGGGCGGCCGGAGGCAAAGGAACTACAAGCGAGGAAAGCGGAAATTGCAAAACCCTCGGCGGCAGGGGAGCAAGTTGATAAGCCCCCTCGGCCATCCGCTCGCAGGGCTGAGCAACCGGGTGCTGCTGCGGAGACACTCCCGCCCGTTGCCCTCATCACCGGCGCATCGCGCGGAATCGGGCGCGGTATCGCAATTGAGTTGGCGCGCCTTGGTTTCAGCGTCGCCATCAACTACGTCCAAAACCGCGAGTTGGCCCTCGAATCCGCAAAGCTGTGCGAGGAGGCGCTTGCTGCCTCACCCACCCGGCTGGCGAAGAGCGGCGTGGCGCCGCGCTTCGGAGTTTTCCAAGCGGATATCTCGAGCGCCACGGATCGCGCCGGCCTGTTGCGGGCCGTTCAGGAACGCTTTAGTTGGATTGATCTTCTGGTTAACAACGCCGGCATCGCCCCATCCGCGAGAGTTGACATACTTCAAGCAGGCGAAGAGAGCTTCGACCGGCTGATGAGCACCAATGTGCGCGGGCCCTACTTCCTCACCCAGGCGGTCGCCAAGATCTGGATTCGAGGTTTAGGCGCCCGGCCGGAGAAGAACCTCAGGCCGAAGATCATCAATATCTCTTCCGTCTCCGCCTACGCCCCCAGTGTCAACCGCGGCGACTACTGCATGAGCAAGGCCGCGCTCTCCATGATGACGCAGCTCTTTGCCGCGCGACTGGCCGAGTACGGAATCAACGTGTACGAAATCCGTCCCGGCATTGTGCTGACAGACATGACAGGCCCGGTGAAAGACAAGTACGATGCCATGATTGCCGGAGGACTGACGCCCCTCGCTCGCTGGGGAACACCCGAAGACGTGGGCCGCGCCGTGGCGGCCATCGCCGAGGGCCGCCTGCCCTTTTCCACGGGCGAGGTCATCAACGTGGACGGCGGATTTCACGTGCGGCGGCTCTAACCCGGGTAGCGCGGACCTGCCCTTGAGGTCCGCGGCTGGAGCTTCTGCTTAGTGCTGGCTCGGAACGTGCGGCTCTGCCGCCCTGCCTTGCGGAAAGGCTCCGCCTTTCCGGGCCTGCACCGATCCCAATATCAGGATTATTGGCGAGGCTGCGCCTCGCCGGTTGAGGCGCAGCCTCAACCTCAAATTAAGATTTGAGGCCCTCGCCGGAAAGGCACAGCCTTTCCGCAAGACAGGGCGGCGAAGCCGCTGGGTACACAGAAAAGTAATATTGAGATACACGGTCTGAAATTTAGAAACCCGGGCCGCGGCCTCACAGCCTTAGCATCTGGAACTTCAAGGCAAGAATCATGATCGGTATCGACACAGAACTCACGCCCGAAAAACTCCGGCCTCGAATTGAACGCCTTTTCGAGATCTCCGCCAAAAGTCCGCGCCATCGAAAAGACCTTTGACCCGTCGCGCGGGTCGCCGGTCTCGACGGTCGAGGGCGTCTACACGGCGCGCGCATGGACCGACTGGACACAGGGATTCATGTACGGCTCGGCGCCTCCTGCAGTACGACGCAACGGGCGAAGAGTGACTCTCTCGACTATGGGTGCCGGAACACCCTCGAGCGCCTGACCCCGCACCTAAGCCACACCGGCGTGCACCGACCACGGATTCAACTGCGTCAGCACCTATGGCAACTTGCTGCGTCTCGCGAAGGAAGGCAAGCTTGCGGCCGGCGCGGATTGCCTTTCAATGTGGCGACGGTGCGGTCGCTGTTCACGCCCACTACCAGCACATCTCCTGCACGCCTTGCTTCTTCAAGATAACGCACATGGCCGACGTGCAAAATGTCGAAACAGCCATCGGCAATGCAGCGACCTTCCAGGCGCAGGCGTTCGCCGAGGGCGCTTATTCTTCGCGCGGTCGGCGTTGCGCTCATGCGTTGCGAATCGCCTCCGTGATTTCTTCCGAGAAACCGTGGCGGTACCGCGCTTCATCACTACGATCCCGCCGGCGCAATTGGTAATTGTGGCGGCTTCAGAAAAAAGCTTCCCCCGGCGGCGAGCACCAATGTGAACGCCGCGATTGCGTGTAGCCCGCGCACCGTCTGCGCGTCAACTGCCTGGTCAGACCCGAAGATGGGGAGGTGGCGGGGCGGCCTTCGCGGCTCGAACAGGACCATGCCATCGCGGCCTCGCGTCACCAGCGACGCCTGATGCCCTTCACCAGGGGGCGAAATTCCTCCCAGGGTGTGAAGCCGTTCCAAATCATTTCCAATCGACTGCCCATAGCGGCCTCGATCTCGGGCTCATGGGCGTGGCAGCGGTCAGGATTTTGTAAGTCAAGAGGTGG
>CAWIUZ010000118.1:0-7648 GCA_963838915.1 uncultured Acidobacteriota bacterium | reverse complement strand
TCCTTGTCGAGAACCCCTCGGATCAGGTTGGCCGTCGTCACCTTGCCCTTCATTAGAAGGTCCGCCCGGCCTTCCCGTACCAAATCGATGCCTTGGCGAATCGAGGCGTCTTCCCCGGAGCTCGAGATCAGCGACTCGGGACGCAAGTTATAGCCTACTTTGCGAGCAGCCTCCTCAATCTTGGCGGGCTTGCCGATCAGAGTGGGGAGAGCCAGCCCGAGCGGCTCGGCTTGCGCCAGGCTTTCCAGCACGTCAGGGTCGTGCGCTTCGATCACCGCGATTCTCGCCGGGCCAAGTTGCCGTGCGCGTGCAATCAACTCCTCTAGGCTATGGATCATTCGTCTGCGTCTCCCAAATATAGCGTGTCACCTGCACCCACCACCCCTGCCCCTCCTCAAAGAGGAGGGGAATCGCGACTCCCCTCCTTTGTTAAGGAGGGGAAGGGAGTGGTAGTCCCCGACAATGAGTTGGGACCATCGGTTAGCTCGCTGCTGCTGCCCGGTTTTGCACCTGGCCCACGATGGTCTTGAACTCGTCCTCCGTCAGCAGGTCCTTCTTCTCGAACGACTTCTCCTTGACCAGGCGCACCATTTCCAGCATGTCCTCTTCGTTGGCTTGCACTTTCAGTTTCTCGCACCATTCCTGAATGGAGGGCAGCCCGCTGTTCTTGCCGAGCACGATAGTCACTGGCGCCTGGCCCACCAACTCGGCAGAGAACGGGACAAATTCCAGCGGGGCCTTGTCTCGCGCCTTGCGTACGAACCCCGCCACAATTCCGGATTCCACCTGGTAGAGCATTTCGCCCACGATGGGACGGTTGCCCGGAATCTTGACCTTCGCAAGGTCGAGAACAAACCGCGACACCTCGCACATCTTCTCGGTGCGTATCCCCAGTTTGATCCCGTACTGGCAGAGCAGCGAGAGGACCACGTCTTCCATGGGAACGTTCCCCGCCCGCTCGCCCAAGCCGGTAATCGTGGTGTGAGCGACGGAGGCGCCTGCCGCAAGGCCGTAGATGGTGTTGGCCACACCCAAGCCGAAGTCCTGATGACAGTGAATCTCCACCGGCTTCTTGAGTCGTTTGATAGCCTTCTTGACCACAGCAAAGATGGCTTCCGGGGTGCATCCGCCGAAACTGTCAGCGATCGTGAAGGAGTCCATATGGCCTTCCTCGGCCACACGCTGAACGAGGTCGAGCAATTTCTCCACTTCCGTGCGGGTCGAGTCGATGGTGAAGAAAACGGTGTAAAGGCCGGCCTCTTTCGCCGCCAGTGTAGCCTCGATGGAGGATTTCACGGCGCGCTCCAGTGGCCATCCATAGGCATTCTTGATGATGTGTTCGCTCGAGGGAATCTCGACGATCACACCCTTGCAGCCACACGCCTTGGCGGCCGCCACGTCACTCACCATGCAGCGGGCAAAGGTGAAGATCTCTGCTTTCAGGCCCAGGTTAGCGATATCGCTCACCGCCCCCTGATCCTGCGGCGAGACGGCGGGCATTCCGGCCTCGATGCGGTGCACCCCCATCGCGTCCAGTCGCTTGGCAATTTCCACCTTCTCTTCGCGGCGAAAAACCACGCCCGTCTGCTGTTCGCCATCGCGCAACGTCACGTCATGGATCTTGATTTTGGGCGCAAACTTGAAGCCCTTCCGGACCTCAGGCAGATAACACCAGGGGCTTACAAACCACTTCTTCGTCTTCCAGGGATGGGCCATAGCTCCTCCGTAGTTTGTCGGAAACTGTCTCCGGCTCGATCGCATAGGCTCACTTTGGCGGGTCATAAACTGGCGGTTGAAGCCCCGCAGTAGCCGATTCACGTTCTTCCGGAAACTTAATAGTCTACCGCAACTTGACTACGTAACGGTAGAGCTTGCCCTTCCCGGTTGTGATATATAGTTGGGTTGCTGAGAAAAATCGAAAAGTGATCAAAAGGGCACAGACAAAATGTCCAAGTAGTTATTAGATGTTTGTCACCCTCAGAAAGTCTTGCCACGTAACCTGAACACGGGGCCCCGGCGTCACTATTCGGGGCCCCCCTCTCTAGCGCGAGAAGACGTTGGCTTTTGTTAACTCTTCGATCCTCTGAGCCTGAAGCACTATTCCCCTGGCGATGCTCTTGTATTGCCTCGCTCCGCTGAGGTTCACAGACAGACGATCCGAATCCTGCATGAGCACTCGCAGTTCTTCGATTTCAGATTGAAGGAGAGTGAAAGCTTCGTTGATCTGCTCTGCCGGGTAGTGTCCCAAATCTGGCGGTGTCCTGATTCGAAGCGAGCGCCGCGACCTTCAGGCCGGCAAACGCTGGCTGAAGGCGTGCGCTACATCCAAACCAAAGCTGTTCCCGCCCCCAATCCGTCGATAAGGGAGGTCGAGGGCGGTAGGGCCCATGGCCTCGCGCCTCTATGCCGCACGCGGCTGGACCCGGGCGGTGTAGGGGTAGGGCTTGCCCTCGTCAGGACCAGCAGAAACGCGGGGACGGCAAGCTGCCCCCCTACGGTGGGCCGGTCATCGACGGATTGGGGTCCCGCACAAACCTATTGCGCTGGTCTGGGTTTAGGCGCACAATAGGAAGAGCCGTCATTGCCGGCATGGACGGCGCGTCTTGCTGGAGAAGCTTTCAGCGAGGGGCTGGGAATTGTGGCCGGCGCGCCGAAAACCGAATGAGCGTGGGGGACGGTTTTCACGCCGAACGCATTGATTCAACTGAAGTTAAAGGTCGCTCAGGACCGCCATCCTTCCTGATTTGGAGGAGGATTTTTTGCAGCTCGCGTCTTCTTTCTTCCCAGTTTTCTCTCTGCCCGACGACAAGTTACACGACCATTGTGGGGTATTTGCAGTTTATGGACACCCTGAAGCCTCGAAACTGGCCTATCTAGGCCTCTACGCGCTTCAACACCGGGGACAGGAAAGCGCCGGCATCTGCGTTTCTGACGGCGAGTCACTGACCTGCAAGAGAGGGATGGGCCACGTGGACGAGGTCTTTCCCCCCGAAGTCATTAAGGCCTTGCCTGGATATCTGGCGATTGGGCACACCCGCTACTCCACGGCGGGTGACACGGACCTTAAGAACGCCCAACCCCTGAAGGTGAGTTGCAATAAGGGCCAGGTGGCATTGGCTCACAATGGGAATCTGGTGAACGCAAGCTCAATCCGGCGCGACCTCGAGAGCCGGGGAGACATCTTTCAAACCACCAGCGACACGGAAGTAATTCTGCATTTCTTGGCCCGCTCCCGCCAGGCCGGCATTCCCGAGGCCGTGGCGGAGGCGCTCGACAAAGTGGTGGGTGCCTATTCGCTGGTGATGCTCTTCAAAGACGCCGTCTACGGGATCCGCGATCCGCGCGGTTTCCGCCCGCTCAGCCTGGGACAACTGGGCGACGCTTACGTCCTGGCCTCAGAGAGTTGCGCCTTCGATCTCATCGACGCCAAGTTCATTCGCGACGTTGAGCCTGGCGAGATGGTCATCCTGGACCGCCGCGGAGTGACCTCGCTGCATTTCGCACCTCCTGCTTCGCCCGCCCAGTGCATCTTCGAGCACGTCTATTTTTCCCGCCCGGACAGCATGGTGTTCGGGCGTTCAGTGCAGGCCAGCCGCGAAATGCTGGGACGGTTTCTGGCCCGCGAGCATCCGGCGGACGCTGACCTGGTAGTTCCGGTGCCGGACTCAGGCGTTCCGGCGGCCACGGGCTTTGCCGAGGAATCAGGGATTCCGCTCAAGATCGCTTTGATCCGTAACCACTACGTGGGGCGCACGTTTATCGAGCCCAGCCAGGCGATCCGGGACTTCGGCGTCAAGTTGAAGCTGAACCCCGTGCGAAGTCTGTTGGAGGGCAAACGAGTGGTGCTGGTCGATGATTCGATCGTGCGGGGCACCACCAGCCGGAAGATCGTTCAAATCGTAAGGGAGGCCGGGGCGAAGGAAATACATATGCGCATCAGTTGCCCCCCAACTACCTCCCCGTGTTTTTATGGCATCGACACGCCAACGAAAAAGGAACTGATCGCATCTACCCATAATGTCGAGGAAATACGACAATATCTGGGAGCTGACTCCCTAGGTTATCAGTCGCTCGAGGGTCTGCGCCGTGCGGTAGGCGATACGCAGGGGCGATTTTGCCTGGCGTGCTATTCAGGGAATTATCCCACCACCGTTCAAGAGCCTCTGATTGCGATTCGAAACCGGGACTGAGAGATATGGAACCGCTCGAAAATCAAACTGCGGATGGACCTGTTTCGGGGCAGCCCGTTTCGGAACCGGCTGCGTCCGGTTCGCCTGAACCGGAAAGCGAGAAACCGGAAGCCACCTCCAGGCGGCGCGAAAGCGCGTGGGAGACCGTCCGCTCCTTGTTGGTCGTTCTAGTGGGAGTGTTCTGCATTCGGACTTTCATCGCGGAAGCTACGGTGATTCCGACCGGGTCGATGGAATCAACGATCATGATCGGCGACCACGTGTTCCTGAATAAGCTTCTCTACGGGCCGCGGCTTCCTTACACGTCGTTTCGCATTCCACCTCTGCGGAGCGTCCACCGGCAGGACATTGTCGCTTTTCGCTATCCGCGAAATCCCTCCGTAATGTTTGTGAAACGCGTTATTGGAGTGGGTGGCGATGTCATCAGGATCGAAGACCGTAGCGTATTCGTCAACGGCCGGCCGCTTAAGGAGCCTTATATCCAGTTCCAGTACTCCTCTACTTTGCCCTTAAGGGACAACTTCCCACCGCCCCTCAACGTGCTCGAGACCTTGCCTGCTGCCTGGGGGCTGGACCCGTCATGGGCGCGCGAAATGCCCAATTTCATTCGCCAAGACGGATTGCACGTGCCCCAGGGATTCCTCTTCTGCATGGGCGACAATCGGGACAACTCTTTGGACAGCCGATTCTGGGGGTTCGTTCCACTCGAAAACGTCGTGGGCGAACCGCTCTTTGTCTACTGGTCCTACGACGCCCCCACCCGCGAGTGGACCAGCGAGGAGTTGACATCCCGGCTCAGGTTCGACGCCTCCATCCTTTGGAATTTCTTCGGCAAAACTCGCTGGTCGAGGACCGGAAAAACCTTCTAAATTTGTGATTGGTGATTGCCACTGTCCTCCTGAGAAGTGATCTGCCAGCAAAATGAGAATCGGAATTCGTCGCCCTCGCGAAAGCGGGGGCCTATTGTGAGTCTGCGAGGGGATGGATTCCCGCTTTCGCGGGAATGACGTTACTTTCGACAGAACATGTCCAATCACAAATCACCAATCACCAATCACAAATGTGCTATTCTCTAGCGCGGTGAATTCGTGAAACGTGGCTAAAGTACGGCAATCACCAATCACCAATCTCAAATCGCAAATCACAAATGACCTATGCTTTATCGTGATGCTGGTGTTGATATTGACGCGGCCACTAAAGCTAAAGCGTCCATCAAACTCCTGGCGCGCAAAACCTTCAACGCACGCGTGCTGAAAGAAGTCGGAGCCTTCGGCGGATTCTTCTCTATCAAGGGCCTTCCCCGCGACGCCGTTCTGATCTCGAGCATCGACGGCGTAGGAACCAAGCTCAAAATCGCGTTCGCGATGAAGCGGCATACCACGGTCGGCGCTGATCTGGTGAACCACTGCGTCAACGACATCTCGGTGCACGGGGCGGCGCCCTTGTTCCTGCTCGACTACCTGGCAACAGGCAAAATGCATCCCGCAGTGGTTACCGACGTTGTGCGAGGCGTGGCCTCCGCCTGTCGATCCGTTGGTTGTGCATTAATTGGCGGCGAGACGGCGGAGATGCCGGGTTTTTACCCGCCCAACGAATACGATTTGGCGGCCTGCATCATAGGCTGGGTGCGGCAGCGCGAGATCATCGACGGCAGCCGGATCTCCCCGGGAGACGCCATCGTGGGGCTTCCTTCCTGGGGATTACACACGAACGGATATTCTCTGGCGCGCAAGGTGCTCCTCGAAAAGGCAGGAATCAAGCTGACCCGGCAGGTGCCGGAATTGGGCCGAACCATGGGTGACGAACTGCTCGCCCCGCACCGCTGCTACTGGAATGTCCTGCAGCCCCTTCTTGCCGAACACCTGATTAAAGGATTGGTTCATATCACCGGTGGCGGCATCACCGATAATACGCCGCGCATACTTCCTCCAAGCGCCCAAGCGGTGGTCCGCCTGGGGAGTTGGCCGGTGCTCCCGATCTTCAATTTGATCGCCAGCCTGGGGGGCGTACCTGAGCCTGACATGCTCCGCACCTTTAACATGGGGATTGGGATGCTGCTGATTGTGGCCAGGCGAAAGCTGGCTCGCGCCACGACATTGCTCTCGAAAGCGCGGGAAAAGTTCTGGATCATTGGCGATATTCAGCAAGGCAAGCCGAGCGTGAAGTATGTTGGTGAATTGTGATTTGAGATTTGTGATTTGTGATTTTGACTGTCATCCTGAGCGCCTTTGCGCTGTCATCCTGAGCGTAACGAAGGATCTCGGCAGTTGGTTAGTTTTTCCGCCTACCTGGACGAACTGCTGAGATTCTTCGCTTCGCTCAGAATGACAAGCGAAGGGCGACTCAGAATCACATGCGAAGCGGGTTGAATGACTAGGAATCACCAGCAGAGCATCAATCACAAATCATCAGTCGCTAATCACAAATCACCAATCACAAATCATCAATCGCAAATCACCAATCGCAAATCACCCATGGACGTGCTCTCATGAAGAACCTGGGCATCCTGCTCTCCGGACGCGGCTCGAATTTCGAGGCTATCGCTCGAAATGTGCAAGCCGGCAAAATCCCCGCTAAGATCGCTGTAGTCATCAGCAACAAAGAGGATGCTGCGGGCCTTACCACAGCCAAGACAATGGGCCTCGAAACCCGCTTCATTCCCTCCCAAGGCAAAGAGCGCGAAACCTTCGACCGCGAAGTTGTTTCCGTCCTCAAAGACTCTCAAGTGGATGTGGTGTGCCTCGCAGGGTTCATGCGCATCCTTGGCCCCTATTTCGTGCGCGCGTTTCCGGGACGTATTCTGAATATTCATCCCGCACTGCTGCCGGCTTTCCCCGGAACCGATGCGCAGAAACAGGCCCTCGATTACGGCGTAAAATTCACCGGCTGCACGGTTCACATCGTCGATGAGGGCGTAGACTCCGGCCCCATCGTCTGCCAGGCCGTCGTCCCCGTCCTGGATGAAGACACTCCGGAATCCCTCTCCGCCCGAATCCTGAAAGAAGAGCACCGGATCTATTCGGAAGCTGTTTGTCTGCTGATCGAGGACAAGGTTCGTCTGCAAGGCCGGCGGCTGTTAAGGAGCTAGTGCTTGGTTGGTTTAATGAGCGCAATTTCAAGTGGCCCTCGGAAGGGCGGGGCTTTAGAGTCTGTGTGAGAACCTCATTAACATGTCATTCCGAGGAGTCGCAGGCGACGAGGAATCTCGCACTGCCTTGAAAACACTCAGGGCGAGATTCCTCGCTTCGCTCGGAATGACAGACTAAAGGAGGTTTTTCACACAGACTCTTTAGCCCCGCCGTCTATGGGCGCATGGTTGGGAGGGCCTTAAGGCCCTGAAGCAAAGCCGCTTCAGGGGCTAAAGCCCCAATGATAGGCGGTTTTTCCACGGCGGGGCTAAAGCCCCGCCCTACCGCTTCCGACGAATAAATTCGCATGCTAATTCAGCAACGCGCTAG
>CAWIUZ010000117.1:0-5016 GCA_963838915.1 uncultured Acidobacteriota bacterium | reverse complement strand
GCAATCGAACTGGCGGCGACGACGATGGCCATCGAATGCTCTGTCATTCCGCCCACAGCAAATTACACCGCGCCGGATCCCGAGTGCGATCTGGACTATGTTCCCAATCAAGCGCGAGAAGTGCCCGTGCGGGTTGCCGTCTCCAATTCCTTCGCCTTCGGCGGCCTCAATGCGGTGCTGTTGGTGCGAAAATTCCTATAAGGCAGGAGTCAGGAATCAGGATTCAGGAATCAGGGCGGCGACGCGGTTTTTCCTGAATCCCGAATCCTGGATCCTGAATCCTGGTTTTCCGTGACTTCGAAACGTATTTTCATCCTAACTCTAAGTGTCGGTACGGGGCACATCCGTGCGGCGGAAGTGCTCCAGCGGGCGCTCTACGATTGCATTGACCCGGTCGAAGTTCACCTCCTGGACGTCCTGAAGGTAGCGCACTCCTGGTTCCTGATGTTCTACGTTCGCTCCTACTGGTGGTTGCTTCGCAGCGCCCCGAGTCTCTGGCGATGGCTCTTCGAGCGCCGTCAGAGGAAATTGCACCGCGCCACAGCTCCCCGCTGGGTCTTTCGGCACGGCTGTAAGAAGGTTCTCGAGCAGCTTAAAACGTTCGCTCCCCACCTAGTGATCGCCAACGAAATCGGCGCGGTTGAGATCGCAGCTCTGGGCAAACGCGAAGGGTGGTTTCACGCCCCCATCTTGGCCGTGCAGACAGATTTCCAGACGGAGCCGCCCTGGGTACAGGCGGAAGTCGATGCTTATTGTGTGGGGAGCGAAGAAGCGCGTTCGCAGCTTGTGAATTGGGGAACCTCGCCCAACCGGATTCTGGTTTGTGGGATCCCCATAGATCCCGTTTTTTCGCTTCCCCAGGATCGGCGTGAACTCCGGCAAGCTCTGGGTTTGGACGCTCGCCGGCCCGTCGTGCTGGTGATGGGTGGGGGCATGGGTCCGGCCCCGCTGGACGCTATCGTCGCACGGCTGGAACTGTGCCGGTTTCCTCTTCAAGTATTGGTGGTGGCCGGGCACGACCGGGGCATAAAGCGGACCCTGGAGCAATTGCGGGGCAAGGTCACACTTGACCTGCACGTCTTTGGCTGGACAGACACCATACCGCAATTGATGGCCGTGGCCGATCTTCTGATCACCAAGCCGGGCGGCTTGACCGCTGCGGAGGCGCTCTCCGCCGGCCTCCCCATGATTGTGACCCATCCCATTCCGGGACCGGAGGAGCGGCACGTCCAATACCTGGTGCAGCAAGGTGTGGCAGTCGAGGCCGAAACCCCCGACGAGATTCCCCAAGCCGTAACGAAATTGCTAAGCAAACCGGAAAGCCTCGCGGAAATGAGCCGCCGCGAGAAGGACTTGTCCCGGCCGGATTCCGCCCATGCCATCGCGCAAGTGGCCCAGGCGCTGCTCGAAAAAAGTACCTATATCGACTTGCTGGCTACCCGGCCCGCGAGGGCCGGAGAGTCCACGTACCTGATGTAAACCGTCCGTTGTCCGTAGTCCGTGGTCAGTTGTTCCCATGTGGTATGGTCTTGTGCAACGGACGACTGACCACGGACGACGGACAAAAGACCACGGACCAGGAACGCTTCCGAATGTTAAGTAGTCTCCGCAAATTGTTCGAACGCACCGTAATCGGCGAATCCGTTCCGAGCCTTGTTCGCTGGGGGAAATACGTGCCTCGCGCGCTGATCGAGGGCATCCAACGCGATTCGTTTCGCGAGCTGGTGCGCTACGCCGCGGAGCGGCAAGCGTTCTTCAAGCGCAAGTTGCAGGAGAGCGGCATCGAGCCGAGCAGCGTCCGACGCCCGGAGGACCTGGGGGACATCTTCACTACGCCCGAGGACTTGCGCAACCTGCCCGCGGAGGACTTCCTCTGCCGTGAACCACAACTGGTGTTTGAAACCACGGGCACCTCCGGGGGCCCCAAGCGCGTCTATTTCGATTACGATGAGTTGGAATTCACGGCGCGCTACGAAGCGGCGGCCATGTGGGAAAACGGCGTCCGCCCGGGCGACCGCGTGGTCTGTACGTTCGACGCGGGATATTGGATCAGCGGTTGGGTCACGTTTCTGGCGTGCAAGCGCATGGAAGTTTTCTGCTCCGCGATCGGCAAGCCCCATCCGCGCGAACTCTATTCCCGCATGCCGATTTACAAATACAACGTTATCGCCGCCGATCCAACTTGGCTTGTGAGCCTGAGCGAGATAGCGGAGACGGAAGGGGTCTTCCCGCTCAAGCTGATCGTCGCAGCCGGAGACCGCATGACGGAGGTCTATCGCAGCTACGTCGAGCGCATCTGGAAATGCCCGGTAGTCCTCGGCTACGGATCCACCGAGCAGGGCGGCGGCACAGCGATGGAATGCCTCAGGCGCGAAGGCTATCACCTCGACGAGTACAACTACTTCATCGAAATCCTGGACCCAGACCCGGAAGGCTACGGCGAACTCGTGGTGACCACGCTTTCGCGGCGCACCATGCCGCTGGTTCGTTACCGGGTGCGCGATGTGACGCGGTTCATCACTGAGACTTGCCCCTGCGGCGCCACGATCCGGCGCATGGCCAAAATTCGCGGCCGGGTTGACGAAATGGTGGTGATGGGCGCCGGGAACATGTACCCGGAAATCTTCGAGCGCGTGCTTCACGATGTGGAAGGCATTTCCGAGAATTGGCAGGTGGTGGTTCGGCAGGAAGGACTCCACGATATCCTCGAGTTCCGGCTCGAGCTGAGGAACGGCACGAACCCCTCGACCGTCGAAAGCGCGGTGCGGAAAAACCTCGAAGCCCGCTATCCGGACGTTTGGGCAAACCAGGTCTGTGGGATGTACCGGCTCGAGTTTCGAATCGTCCCGCCGGGCGAATTGACACAGGGGAGGAAGCCCCGGCGGCTGGTCGACGAACGCAAGGGGTAAACCAGAATTTCAAATGGCAAATGGCAAAGAGCAAATGGCAAATGTTAAACCCATCGTCTTTACAGACTTCGACGGGACCATAACTCAACGCGATGTAACGGACGAAATCCTCGCGCAACTGGCGCACCCTTCCTGGCGGGAGGTCGAGCTAGAGTGGACGCGCGGATTGATCGGCTCGCGCGAATGCCTGGAGCGGCAGATTGCGCTTGTAGACACCTCCGCCGAGGATCTCGACGCCTTAATCGATGCGGTTCCTATTGACCCCGCCTTTGCCTCCTTCTATCGCTTCACGCACCAGCGAGGCATTCCGCTCCATGTTCTGAGCGAAGGGTTCGACTACGTGATCGCCCGGGTCCTGAAGCGCGCCGGTATGGTCGACCCGGTTCGAAACGGCATGCAGGTGTTCTCAAGTGCCTTGCGGGTCGAAGGCCGCCGCCTTATGCCTTCCTTCCCTCATTCTTCCCCGCCCTGCGAGCATGGCTGCGGCACTTGCAAAGCGGCGCTGCTCCGGCGCCTCGGCGAAGGAAAGCATCCGATCATCTTCGTGGGCGACGGGCTCTCCGACCGGTTCGCCGTGGATGAGGCGGACGTGGTGTTTGCCAAACGGCAGTTGCTCGCCTATTGCCAGGAGCATGGCAAAGCGTGCCGTCCGTTCAATACTTTTGCGGATGTCGAGCAGGCTGTGGCGAGTTTGCTGAACGCTGCCCTGTAAGGGCAGAAGATAGTAGCCGGGGGCAACGCCCCATAAGTGTTCACTTAAGGTGCAGCGACTTCCAGAGCCGCAGAGCGGCGGCAGACAGTAGCCCACGGCGTGAGCCGTGGGGCCCCTTGGCGCGTTGATATTCACAGCCCCGGAAGGGGCGACAGACTTAACGCAAAAGGCTCTGCCGCCCCTCCGGGGCTCAGATAACCACGGGGTTGCCCCCCGGTCCCGCGGCTCACGCCGTGGGCTACTCTCTGACGGCCCTCCGGGCCTGTAGTAGCGGTTATCGGGACGTACATCGCTACTGGCGGTGTTAAGTAAACGCCTATGGGGCAACGCCCCCGGCGACTCAATGGATCCCCTGCGGGGATCCGGGAATGCCAACTGTCGTGTGCATTCTTTGACGGAGGCAATAATCCTTTGGCTATTTCTGGTGCAAGTACAAGAACTGACGAACTACTACAACTCGAACGGAAGTACTGCTCGTTTGGTGATACGGTCCATTACCTCGAGCCGCCGAAGATCTTTGTCGACTGTGAGGGCAGCTATCTTTACGACGAGCGCGGCACGCCCTACCTCGACCTTCAGATGTGGTATTCCGCGGCCAGCTTCGGCTATAAGAATCGCCGGCTGGGCGAGGCCTTGAAGCGCCAAGTGGACCGCCTTCCACAGCTTGCCTGCCAGTACCTGCATGCGGAAAAAGTGGAAGTGGCGGCGCGCATCGCTCAATACTGCGAGAAACGATTCGGAGTGAAGGGGCGGGTCCAATTTAACGTGGGCGGATCGCAAGCCATTGAGGACTCGCTGAAGCTGGTGCGGAATTACACCGGCAAGAGCCTGATGTTCGCCTTCATGGGCGGGTATCACGGGCGGACGCTCGGCGCTTCCGCCATTACCTCGAGCTACCGCTACCGCCGGCGCTACGGCCACTTCGGCGAGCGCGCCCAGTTTGTTTTTTATCCTTACTGCTTTCGCTGCATTTATGGCCTCAAGCCTGAGACCTGCAATCTGTATTGCGAGGACCAGTTCGCGCACCTCTTCGACAACGAATATCACGGCGTGTGGGACGCGAAGGCGCAGAGCCCGGAATACGGTGCCTTCTATATCGAAGCCGTACAGGGGACCGGCGGCTATGTGATTCCGCCGCGATCGTATTTCCAGCGCCTTAAGGAAACATGTGATCGGCGCAAGATCCTGATCGTCGATGACGAAATTCAAATGGGGTTTTATCGCACCGGGAAGTTCTGGGCTATCGAGAATTTTGGTATTACCCCGGATATTATTGTCTTTGGTAAGGCGCTCACCAACGGCCTGAACCCCATCTCCGGCATCTGGGCGCGCGAAGAACTCATCACGCCGAAGCTTTTCCCGCCCGGCTCGACGCATTCCACGTTCTCGTCCAAT
>CAWIUZ010000116.1:0-5359 GCA_963838915.1 uncultured Acidobacteriota bacterium | reverse complement strand
TACCCGTCCGGCGAACCCATTCCGATCTTTTCTTCAATGAACCCTGCCTCTTATACTCAGTATCGTTAAACGCGACACTGATAGTGGAGTTCTGATATGGGAGGATGATGGCATCACAAGGTAAGCGCAACAGCAAGTCAGCACGGGACAGCGGGGTCCGTCGCACACTGGAGCATTTGAAGCCGGATGAGGCTGCACTGGTTTTGCGGCGGCTGCTGGAGGTACATCCCGATCTTGCGGGCGAAGCCGAGGAGATAGCACGATCGCTGCTCCACGAGGTCGAGTACGAGGAGATCGCGGCGCAGATTGAAGATGAAATACGGGCGCTGGATTATGACGACCTTAATGCACGTGCGGGCCGTCACGAGTGGGGCTACGTCGAGCCCACGGAGGCGGCCTGGGAAATTCTCGAAGAAACGGTGGAGCCCTTCCGCGAGGATATGAAGCGCCACCTAGAGTTGGGACTGGAAGCGGAGGCGCTGGAAATCTGCAAAGGCCTGGTGCTGGGCTGCTATCGGCTCAGCGAACGTGCGGGGGGCGACGTTTTAGAATGGGCGCCCGACTTCCCGGTGGAGGCGGCCGGCCACACCCTGGAAGTCTGGCATACGGGAGGAGACGACCCCAAGAATCGCCAACGTTGCGAAAGAAAGCGCTCTTCGCTTCAGGCGGATTTCCTGGGCCTGATTCCCAAGTGGGTTCCCATGATCGAGCGTGTCGCGAAGGAGACGAAGTGACTTCACCGCCCCTCGGGCTATCGAGGTTTGATCCTTACCAGGGGTTGCCGTACCAGGCTGGTGGTTGGGTATGCGTCCGGTGATCCGTGTCCTTTCCTAAGCGTCCGAAGGCGGCCGTGTTGTGTCTGTGCGGTGTGCCCAGGCGACATCGGTTAGCGATGACGACTGGCTGTAGCGGATCGTTGGAAGGCTGCTTAAGGGGTGAAGAGACCGCCCGCTTCAATCTCGGAGAGGCATTCTTCCAGAGAGAGGAGTTGCGCGATTTCCCACCACCGACCGGTGTGCCGGAAATAGGCCAGGTTGAACTGATTCTCCCCGGCGTACTGAAGCCGCGCGAACCTTGAGTCGAAGAAGGGCGAAAGGACGCGGGGCCCTGGCGAGCAGTATTTTGAGCAGAAGTAAAAGAACGGGCCTCGCCACTGGCAGGAGATATCCACCAGATAGTTAAACTCCGCTTTCTTGAGAGGCGGCTGGATATAGCGTGGCTTCAACTTTGAATCGATCAAGGCTTGGGCGCGCCGCTCGACTTCTTGCTGGAGGTGGGCAGGCACGGGCTTTCTGGATCGCCGAAATGCCCCGGCCGGATCATAGACCCAAGTCCAGCCCCGGGTTCGTGGGGAGCGGGCCATCGAAGTTATCCCCCTTCCTTTCCGTCCACCGGGGAATAGGGGGCTTGCCATTGGTCCGGGAGTAGTTCGGCCAGTCGGCTGTGGGGATGAGCGCCGATGCGTTCGAAGATATCGCGCAGGTAAGCGAAGGGATCGAGTCCGAGTCGCTTGCAGGTCGCGATGAGACTGCTGAGCACGGCGGCGGTTCGTCCGCCGTTATCGCTGCCATAGAACGTCCAGTTGCGGCGACCGACGGCGATGCCACGCAGGCTGCGCTCGGCACCGTTATTGTCGATCTCCAGATCGCCGTCCTCGCAGTAGCGGATCAGCGCCTTCCAATTCGACAGCGTGTAGGCGATGGCCTCGCCCTCGGGACTCTTGGGCAGCACCTGCGACCGCTCGCGCTCCAGGTAGGTGTGGATGTCATCCAATATCGGTTTCGACTTCTTTTGTCGCAGCGCTCGGCGGGCCTCACCCTTCAGTTGCTGTTCGCGCGCCTCCCGCTCCACGTCGTAAAGTAAGCGGATGTAGGCGAGCATCACCGTGGACCGCATCAAGTCCGAGGACTGGGCTTCCCAATGCTTCCTACGAGCATGGGCCATACAGGCCACCTCCTCAATGCCGCGCTCGGGCTCCTCATAAAAATGATCGTACCCGGAGTAGGCGTCCGCCTGTAGATATCCCCGGAACGCCTTCAGGAACTCCTCCGGCCCGTCGCGGCTACGAGTGGGCGTGTAGTCGTACACGATGTAGGGATGCTCACCGTCACCCACGTACGTCCAGATGCGGCCCGTGCGCGCGTGCGGCAAGTCCGGGTCGAGCACCGGCACCGGCGTATCGTCGGTCTGGATCGCTTTCGAGTCCAACACCTGCTGTTTCATCAGCTCGTAGAGCGGGCTCACCAGATCGGCGCCAGCACGCATCCAGTCGGCCATCGTCTGGCGCGACAACTCCACGCCTTGCCGCTGAAAGATCGCCTCCTGACGGTGCAAAGGCAAATGATCCCCATACTTGCTCACCGCCACGTGCGCCAGTAGCCCCGGTCCCGGCAAACCTTTCTCAATGGGGGCCATCGGTTTCTCCGCCGTGATCACCGTGCAGCCCTTGGCGCAGGCATATTTCTGGCAGGCTTCTTCGATAACCACGAGCGAAGCGGGCACGTATTCCAGCCGCTCACAGACTTCTTCCCCGATCCGCCTCAGCTCTGCTTGGCATTCTGGGCATTGCCGTTTTCCTTCCTCCAGATCGTAGACCACCCGCCGCCGCTCCAGGGACTTCGGCAGCCGCTGCCGGCCATGTCCCTTGGGTTTCGCCCCGCCGCTTTCTGCCTTCTCCGGCGCGCCCGACCCCTGCGGCTCACTCGGGGCCTCTCGGCCAGCGCTGACCAGGGCGACCGCAAAGAGAAAAAGCTGGTTCTCATTCACTCGCTCGCGTCGCGGTCCGTAGCGCGCCCGCAGCAGTTGCTCCACCCAATGTTGCAGTTGCCGCAGCCTCCGCTCCTTGGTCTCCACCTCTTCCAGGAGACTCATCACCATCTGGCGCAAGGCGGCGGGATCGTTGGGCAACTGGTTTGGATCAATGGCCACCGGCGTGTCGCTCCTTCTCTCGCTCGGCCCGCTCCCGCTCCACTTCCAGGTCCACCCACTCGTTCACCAGTTCTCGAAAGCGTTTGTAGCGGGCCACCTTCTGCCGCATCTCGGTCACGTGCTCCGGCCTCACAAAACGCGTCGTGCTCTTCCCCCGCCAGGTGTAGCTCAACTGATAGTACGGCCCATGCTTCTGCGGTTTCTGGGGATCCTTGCAGCGGCAGCCGGCCTTGCCGCACACGTTGTACTGTTCCCCCAGGCTGCCTGGATGCATCGGCCCCAGTTGAGTCAGCCGGTGCTGAAGGGCCTCGATCCGTCGCTCGATTTCAGCAAGGCTCATGTCCTGTGTCATAGCAGAGCTATCGGAATCTGTCAAGAAAAAAATGCCTTCGAGACGAGAAAAAAGAGAAATATTCTTCCCTAGGCTTACGTCTCCGGCCCCGCTTTTTCGCTCTCTTCCTCCTTCATCGCCGCCGGTAGCGCGTAGCGCTTCCGCCGCTTCCCCTGGCTCAAATCGATCCCTTCCAGCAGCACCGCCAGCTCCCACGCCGCGATCTCCTTCCGCCCCGTAGCCGCAAAGGGGAATTCGAAGGTGCCAACCTCGAGCCGTTTGTACCAGATCGCCCAGCCGTCGCGGTCCCAATAGAGAATCTTCACCCGATCGCTACGACGGTTGGAAAACACCAGCAAGTGGCCAGCGTAAGGGTTGCATCCAATCACATGTTCGGCCAGCATCGACAACCCGTCGAACGAGCGCCGCATGTCGCAGGGGACCGTGCACAGGTACACCTTGATGGCCGCCGGAAAACTCAGCATCGCAGCTGCTCCAGGGCCGACAGGACAGCGCGCAACGTCTCCTCATCGACGCCCCGCCGGATGCGCAGCTTCCGTCCCTCGCCCAGCACCAACTCGATCCCCGCGTCCGTCCCCCCGGCTTCGTCGCTCACCAGGGCAAAGCTGGCGGCGCTGCCGTTCCCACTTGGCCGCGGCGCCGTTCCGGCTTCCCGACCGGCCCGGAGCTTGCGCTGCCACCAGTAGAATTGGCTCTCCCGCAACCGGCGCTGACGGCAAAAGGCTCGGATCGACACCCCGCTCCGCGCCGCCTCGCTGATCATCCTCGTCCAATATCGTGCCTTCTCAGCATCGCCCTTTTCGCCTCTGCTCATCCCACACCTCCGCAATAGGCCAAGCCTCTCCCTAGCGCATATGGCCTTCCACATCTAACTGTCTGGAATTATCAGGCAGGGATTTCAACCATGGAAGGTGGGTTCACCGGACGCGTACCTTGCGGGGGTCATTCCTGTCAAATTCCTGATTCGCGAGCGGAGTCCGGGACCCAGAGTTTCTTTACTGACCTTTGCTTCTGAAGTTACGACAGGAAGTTACGGCGTCAGGCCAATAGACACCTGCTAAGCCAGGCACTCCCTGCCCTGAGCGGTTCAAGAACATGCTGGGTGTTTAACGATGGCAGGAATGTTGGCGTTTTCGCCTTTGGGGACCAAGCAGATCGTCTGAGGTCCAGAGAATGCTAGTTGGACTTTCCGCCTTTGTCGTCCGTTGATTTCAAGATCCTAGTAGCCATTTCTTGCACGTAGTAGTCGGCAACCGGCCCCGCAGTTCTGAGTCGCTTTTGCAAGGTCCTTCCGATTTCTGTTTCCGCTGGAGGCGACTCCGGCTGATTCCTCCATAATCTGGTACGCTCGTGTTGAACAGCCTGGCAAATCGACTCCTTGACTTCTACGGTATGCCCACTCCCGTCCCGCAGCACCAACTTCGACAGAAGCGCTTGAAGCTCCGGGTAGCTAGTTTCCCAGATTAAGTCCTCGGTTTCCTCTCCAAACTGCTTCAGTTCGATCTCTCCCAATTCGTTCAGCCTGAAGTCCACCATGCAGGATTCAAGCGGGAACAGTTGGGAGGGATGGGCTACGTCCCACTCGTCAAGCTGGACAAGCGCTTCTCGCCGCGTGTTTGCCGTCACTAATGAAAAGTCGCCATTTGGCCATCGACACAGATAGGCGCCGGTCTCGAATTCGTCCAAATCAGCTTCAGTGCCTTCTCCTGACCGACTGGTTAGACTCGGGGCCTCTTGTAGCTCCACCTCGCCTGCGACTTGAGGTTCCGTTTCTCCCCGGCCACCCTCGCGGACCGAAACTCCAGTCACCTCAACACCCGCCTCCTCAAGCAGATCATTTGCGGCAACGAGTTCCATCATCGCCGATACGGTGTCTGGTATGAACTCCTCAGGCGAAACCTCCCGCCGACGCTCAACTTTATGATCCAGAGGTATCCTCGACCCGCCTACTTTGCCGAAGTGGTCACGAGCTACCTGGATGGCGCGCTGCTCGACGCTCTCATCCACGGTGACCTCGACTTCAAGCGTGATTGTCTTTCTCATTACACATTCTCCCTGCAACGACTACGCAAACTGTTA
>CAWIUZ010000115.1:0-5392 GCA_963838915.1 uncultured Acidobacteriota bacterium | reverse complement strand
AACGAAGTCTTTCCAGGCCGCTTCCTGCGCGCCGAATAAAGTGGGTTGGATCTGATTGGCCACGTTGACGTGGCCGCCGATGCCGATCGAATACAGGGCTTTGAGGCGGGTCTCTGTCGTCTTGGGGGTGCGCTGATAGCTCAGGAATGTCTCGCCATGATTGATGAGGACGTACACCACAAGCTGTTTGGTGTCGTAGTCGTGTTCTGCGACGGACCGCGCCTTGGTTCGAGGTGCGCTAGGATTCGGTTCCATAGACTCTCGTCGTAAAACGTCTTGGCGGGATAGGCCCGCAGAATTTCGCTTTTGAAGCAGAAGTATCTGTTCTTCCACTCGTTACCCTCCCGGGCGGGTCGCCCGTGCTTTGCAACTGTTTCGTCCCACAGCGAGTGAGTAGCGCGGACCGCCGACTCTGCGGTCCGCGTCTTTTCCGTAGCCATCGCCACCACCCTGTCGTGCAGTCACCGGGCCGAAAGGACGCGGACCACAAAAACGGTGGTCCGCGCTTCTTTGCTGGAAGTGAGAGAGTGTACACCAACTCAGGGCTACGAGGTCTGATTTGTCACGGGCGTAGGCTCCCTGTGGCTTATTCGCCCCGGCAGGGCTCGCTCTCGAGATATTTGCATTAGGCATAAGGCAACGCTATGTTAGTCATCGACTGAGAGTCCGGGGAGGGAGATTCCTTCTAATGCTACGGCGCTGGCTATGGGTCGTGGCGCGGTCGATCGCGGTGGGTTGGGCGGTGCTAATCGTGTTAACCTATCTCGCCGAGCGCCCCCTACTTTTCTTGGCGGGGCCCATTGTGGGCGCGCACTGGGTGGCGACCGCCGGCCTGACGCTCGACTGCCTGAAGCTTGCGGCAACCGGATGGGCCATCGGTCGAGTGCACCGCACGGCGCCGCTCCCGGGTGTGTTCGCCTTTGCGGCAACTCTTGCCTTCTTTAATCTCGAAGCTTGGCTGCCCTTCGACTTTCCGGGCCTCATCAGGCTGGCGTTGGATGCCCTTCAGGACGCCCGCTATTTGGACTCGCTCGCGACTCTTATCGCGCAGCATGTCCTTCTGCTCGGCAGCTTGATCGTGGGGGGTCTGCTCAGCCGCCCGCCACAAACGCCGCTATCGCTCTTCGACGAAACGCCTCGATGAGGCTTTCGCATGAACGTAGGTAGCT
This sequence comes from uncultured Acidobacteriota bacterium, assembly GCA_963838915.1. GTDB lineage: Bacteria > Acidobacteriota > Terriglobia > UBA7540 > UBA7540 > CAVROP01. The sequence goes on along the minus strand of CAWIUZ010000115.1, from coordinate 4,223 downwards.
CGAAGGGAAGGAGAGCCCAAATGCAAAGACGAAGCTTTATCAGAGGTGGAGCCGGTCTGGCCGGCGTGCTAACAGTTGCCAGGTCCAGCCTGACTCGCGCCGACGTACCTGACCACAATTGGGACCGGTACGACTTTGGGTCGGGTCCTCCGGTGCGAAATCGGCTCAACCAGGGGCCATTTGGAATCGACCAGGATGAAGGCTGGCTGACCCTCGCGACCACAACCCCTTCAGACCAGCAAGTCAAGAACTTCGGGCTGGGGCTCGTGGGCTACGCGTGGGAAGAAAACGGCCCCTCCGTTGCCGCGCGGCAGGGGAGAGAAACCCTGGAGCAGCACGTTGAGAAGCTGGCGACGCTGCCTTTTGTCGATGTGCTCTACATCCGCTGCGATTGGCGCGACGTGCAGAACCGGCCCGGCAGGCTGGACCCGATGCCGATTTGGAGGCTGGTGTTTGACGCCGCCAAAGCTTACAACCTACGAGTTGGATTTCGGGTGCAACTCTCCAGCCCCAATATCCAGCCCAAACTGGTGTCGATGCCGGACTTCGTCAGGGAAAAGGTGCCGCTTTTCAACATTGGAAGAAAATCGAAGGAGGGCGACAGCGACTTTGACTTTTACGAACCGCAGTATGACCACCCGGAATTCCAGAAGGCGTTCCGTGGTCTTACCGAGCTCTTAGCCGCAGAGTTCGATAACCATCCGCTGCTGGAATTCATGGACCTCATGATGTACGGCTTCTGGGGAGAGGGTCACACGAGCGACCACCACCCGACGCCCTTTCGCGACTATCTGACTGCGGAGCGGACCTTCGTCGGGATGACAGAACTGCAGCTCGAAGCCTTCAAGCGAATTCCTATCGCGGTTAATACGCAGCCGGATATCAGCGGCGTCGGTAATCGCGAAGTGCAGGACAGGGTGGTTCGGGCCGGCGGCTGGTTGAGGTCCGACAGCATCATCGTAGACGAACCAATTCAGATCGAAGAACTGGGCAATCGGCCTCCCTGGCTCGCTGCCATTGTCGAGGACGGCGCAAATCGGGATTACCTCCTCACCGGCGAACTGAAGCGGGACGAAGATGACATGGGTTATAGGATCGACGAGCGCTATCGTGAAGTCGCAGGATTGCATGCCCTCGATATCGGGGCGAACTACTTCGCGTTGTGGACGGAAGCGGACAACATAAAACGCTATTACGAGAAATATCCTCGTTCGCTCGAATTGATGCAGCGCCGAATGGGGTATCGCGTTCGCCCTTCGTGGATCTGGCAGAGGAAGCGATATGACACGGCAGAACTCGTCCTGGGCATCGCGAACGATGGCGTCGCGGGCGTACCGGGCATCCTGGGTGTGTACGCGGAAACCCCGGATGGAAAAGTCAGGGTTGGTGGAAACCTGGATGCCGGTCAACCCTACGCTGGGAAGGTTCGCCAAGCCTCGTTGCTCTTCCCCAAGGGATTGGATGGCAAGGAATTGCGCCTGCGTGCAGAAATAGAAGTGAAAGGAGTACGCCACCCGGTTCGTTGGGCATGCCGGGAAGCCGTCAATTCCGATGGCTCGTTGACGGTGCGCCTGCGCCGAAACGACGACCCCCGATTCAGGAAGGGAGTTTGAGTACGCGTCTCGGGGACCCCGCCCCAAATCCGGGTGGCAGGAGTCTCTCCGCGCACGATCTCGCGATCCAGCCAGACTCTAACTCATAGGGCAATCATTCCGACCCATCGATTTTGGCCGAGAGGTGAAGCGAATACGCCAGGTTATCGAAACGCAGGGCCGCCAGGTTATCGGATTCGAGTGAAACCATGGATGCGCGGTTGACCCATCCGGTCCTGAGGCGCTGAAGCTGGCCCGGCTTCAGCGTGAAAGTGACCTCCCGCATCTCGGGCGCCCGCAACGTGAGCTTCACTTCTTGAGGGAGAGGATTGTACACGTCCAGGTGCACCAGCACGCGCGGGTAGAAAAAGCGGAAGTGCGCCTCCTGCAAGTCCGTCTCGGCGGTGCCCAGCGAGAACGTGCTCATGCGGCCGCCCGGAGGGCGGACCTTCCATTGAGCGTCACCCCAATCGATCACGCCCGAAGGATACTGTCCGCGCAGCTTGACGTTGGCCCCGACGTGGGGATTGTCGAAATCGACGATCAGCGGCACGGGTTCGGCGGCGCTACCCTGGATGTCAACATCTCGCGAATGATCATGCCAGAGGCGGAGTACCCTTGTGGCTTCGTCGAACGTGTAGCCTTCCTGCTTCAAGTCGTCCCGGCGGGCCAGCTTGCGGCCTCCCGACCACACCGATTCCGGCACGAAGTTCAGGCGCAAGACGTTAACCGAGGCCGGATCGAAGGTTGAATAAGTGACCGATCCTCTTCCGTAGGCGATCTTGGTGACGACCGATTGCGAACCCACCAAGTGCGATTCGTCCGCCGGGGCCCATTCGGGAACCGCCCAGAAGGAGTCCATCAGGCGGCGCGGACCATCTGCAAATTCGTCGGTAAACCACCATTGATTGCCCCAGGGACTGTGCGCGTTGGGAGGCATGCCCTGAAAGTAAGTTACCCAGTTATAAGATCGGAAGGCTTCTTCCTTATAGGTTGCATCACCGGTCTTCGCGTAATAGAGGGCCTCGACGGCAGCCAGGCGGGAGGTATGGCTGTCGCAGCACTCGTTGGGCGCGTTGCAGCAGAAGCCTTTGCCGTCGCCTTGCTCTGTGGTCACCGTAGCGCCGTGGACGATATACTTGGGCCACTTGGGAGTGGTTTTGACCCATTCGATGAGCTTGCGGACGTTGTCGCGCCATTCCGGATCCTTCACCGGGTTGAGAAGCACATAACGCGCGTACTCCAGCGGAATGACTTGGTTCATGTTCTGCATGCTGGGTGTGACATCCTCGAAATACCCGACCCAGACGTTGTTCTTCATCGGATACTTGTGCAACCACTCCCAGGCCGCCTGGCGGACCTGCCGGTACCGCACGACATCGCCCTGATCGAGCCGGATCAACTCGTCAAAGAGCATGATGGGCTCGACGACATTCGCGGAGTAGGGACCCATTCCGCGGCCCTCGACCTTTCCGTCGCGGGCGTAGCAGCGCACCGGCCACGGCGAGTTCTCCGCGTCGCCGGTTTTGTAGTTCTTTCCAAGCGCGGCGGCGCAACGGATGGCGGCCTGAAGGTACTTCGAGTTGCCGGTCATCTCGTAAAAGCGGAGGTAGGCGTAACCATCCTCGCCGACGATGGGCGGTTCGAGGTAATCCTCCCCGTGGCGACTCCATCCCGTGTAGCGGCGGTCGCCGGGATTGGCCGACGTGTACGGCACGCCGCCCCACACATAGTTCCTGGGGGTCAGGCCGTTTTCCAGCTCGTAATCTATAAAGTCCTGTAGGAAGGTGATCGTGTTCGGGTCACCGGTGTAGGGATAGAGCCGCTCGATGAAGCCCTGCATCATGGCGCGGAGGTAGGCCGTGGAGTTCGCCCAGTGCCACTCCGGCTGCATCTCGAAAGAGGTGCGATCGAAATCGAAGCAGCAGAAAAAGTATTGATAGCGGTAACGGTTGTAGAGATCCCAGAGGATGCTCCACTGCGTGAGGAAGTGGGAACTGTAGGAATAGCCGGGGTTATCGGGCATGGGCCAGGGTAACAGTTTTCCGCCGGCGTCGAGCTGAACCGGCCGGCCCGCGATCGTGGTGGCATCCACTTTCGAAACAACCCGGAAGGGCTCCTGCGCCACTGCCACGGCGGTTGTGAAGAGCAGCAGAACAGCGGCGAACCTGATAGCTGGTTTCATGTTCATTCCTTTGGGTTCCGGCGATGCCGGGTAAGGACAGGACGGTGTCACATTTCACAATCAGAACGGTGGCGGCAAGGCCTATTCCGGAGCCGATCATCGCCACCGTGCTCAGCCGTTCGGCCAGCAGTTGTACAACGACCGATTGAGATTGTAATACAATGAAATCTTGTTCGTGCAGCATCTATCATATCAACTGACAGACGACTCTTCCAACTCTACCGGAGGCGAGGTCCTTACCAAAAGGGATTCAGAATGGAACTTCATATGCGACGCTCAAAATTGTGCGGGATCCGAAATTGCTGCTTAGCGATGGTGTGGGTGTGTCTGGCTCTGCCGGTGGCGGTTGCCGGTGAAGACGTTCTACGTAAATGCCCAGGTGCCTTGGCACCCAGCCGTGCTGGATGCCCAGGGGCGGCTGCTGGCCTGGTATCAACCGGAAAAGA
>CAWIUZ010000114.1:0-32598 GCA_963838915.1 uncultured Acidobacteriota bacterium | reverse complement strand
GCCGTATTGTCTTGCCCTTTCCAGCGCGCTGGCCGCAGGCTATCGCGCGCTGGGTTTTCAGACTCTCGCCGACCAAGTGCGGCGTAGCGTGCGCTCTGTGCGCGGCAATCAGTGGATGTTCCGCGCCGCTTACCCGGAAGAGGCGCCCCTGCGGATTCGCCCCGAGCTGCTGAAGCGCCAGACCCTCGATCATCTCTTCCCCATCCAGCACGAGGCCACGCCGGTACGCATGGACCTGAGCCATAGCGGGTGGAGCGACATTTTCTTTCTGGGGATGGATTTCCCCGAAGGCGCCCGTGTGCTCAACATTTCCATCGACCTGAGCGTGCGCAGCGCGGGCCCCCCGAAGCCTCCCGTTGAAGCATGGTTCCGCGTCATCGATCAGCCGGTGCTTCGCCTGGTCAGCGTTGACCTTCAGTGCAGCGCTGAACTCAGCTCAATTGCTGAAGTGTTCGATTTCGCGCACGACTACCTGGGCTTGCTCAAGGCCGCGGTTATTGCCTCCGGCATCGTACCACCGGGGATGAAAGCGCCCGCCATTCAGCCCCTCACCGACGTACTTACCCATTTGACAGGCCAGCCTGGCCACACCCCCTTTTCTTCCCCCTCCCCCGCCCGGCGGGGGAGGGGGGGGCCGGGGGGAAGGGGTCGCACCGGGCACCCACGGCTTGCGCCGTGGGCTACTTTCTGCCGCCCCTGAGGGGGCTTCGGAATCGGCCTCGCCATGCGGCTCTCGATCAATGAATGCCACCCATCTCACTTACTTCTGGGACGCGACGCTAATTCTCCATTGCGCGGTCCACGGTCTGGCACAGGCTGGCCCAGAGCGCGCGGCCAGCCGCAGTCAGGCTTTCGCTTCGATCGAGAGAGGGACGGTAATCTTCGGCAAACCAGCTGCAGTGCCGATCGAACCTCGCCTGCGTGGCCGGGTCAAGCCTCGCCTTTCGGTGCAGCGTTGCGTAGTAGATGATCATGTTGCCGACGGCGTGCCCGCCCGTCAGCACCCGGTCTATGGTGCGGTTCGCGCGTTTAATGGGCGAATACGCCGTCTCCGCGCTGCCCGGCGTCACTAGTGGCGCGACCATCCCGTAGACGAGCAGATGCTGATGAGAACACTCATGCACCAGGATTTCGCCGCAGAAGATGGGGCAATCGGGGGGCTCGATGGCGATTAACCCCGGGTGGTCATATGAACTCCCGGATTGAGCGCTGCAGCTTGCACTGGAATCGAGCAGCAAGCAGCCTGCCGCCGTGCTGGCCACCCAAGCGCCGTACTTGGGCGTCAGCTCAAGAATCCTCAGCCATCCTTCATGAATAGTCGCAATGCGGGGATCGGCCGCGTCCCGCCGATTGACGGCGGCGAGTGGTGGAGCCTCCGAAATCCAGGGAAACCCTTCGACTGAGTGGCGCAGCCCGCTGGCCGTGACGTAGCGCGGCGCCAGGCCGCCGCTGGCGTAAGCCGTCCAGGGGCCCGCGGGGTTGTCTGCGGGCGACCAGCCGTTGTGTTCAGAAGTAAGAAACACGGCCTCGCCCAGATCGGAGTTGATCCGGATCGAACGGCTGTCGGCGATCATGCGGCAATCGCCGCTAACGGGCGTCAGCCAGCCATCCAGGTAAAGCCACCGGGGCGCGTCGATTCGTGCGTCCAGGGAGCCTGCGCCGCCCATGCCCGCGCAGGCGGCCGCCATTTGCAGCGCCGCCATCTGCAGATTCGATGTTTCCTGCGGCGTCTGACTTCGCAGAAACTGCAGGGCCAGGCCTGTCTCAGGCCGCCATGCGCTGCCCTGACCGCAGGCAAATGCGAGGAGTGCCTGAGCCCGCTCCGGTTGGCCTGAACCATCGAGCGCGGCGGCGATGCGGCGGCGTGTACCGTTCAAGCGCGCAAGGGAGATAGCGCGCACCGCCCCGATGGCCTCGCCTCCATCGGGACTGGCGAATGCGGGAGCAAAAGCAAGCATGTCCGGCATAAAACCCTCCTTCATCGATTCCCCGTCCACGCCGTTCAGCATTCGAGGCGGGATGAGATTTCGGAAAACGGCGTTCCGTTCCGCACCAGGAACGCTGCAATTTCCGCGTAGACGTTTTTCAGACCTGAGCAGTAAAGCGAAGGATTGCTGAAACCCATCGCTTTCGAATAGCGGTTGATCGGGCGGCCGGCTTTGCAAATCTTCCACCATCCGCAGCCTTGGCAGGCGCCCGGCCGCTGGGTGGCGGCATTCTCCTGCTCGCGCCATGCATCGGACTCAATGAGTTCGCGCAGATCACTCTTCGCAACATTCAATCCCATTGAACTGAAGCGAGGATCCAGAATCCTCAGGGTATCTTCCGGCCCCAGATCGCCATTCGAAGATACTGAAATAATGTTGCGGTAATCGTCGCGGTAGGATTGCAGGACCTCCATGGCGCGAGCATCGATCATCGCGGTCAGCAGCTCCGAAAACACCCGGATGCGAATATTAGGATTCTTGTCTCGAAGCCAGGCACGCAGGCAGGCAACGAGAAAACGTTCGACGCCGAGGATGACGGATTCAGTCACTCCCGAATCCCAGGTGTAATCGGGAGTGAGAAAGCTCATCCGGTCGACACCGAGATCGTGCGCGAAGTGGCGATAAACATCACCACCATCCGCAACAGGATTGATTACGGAAAGTAGTCCCGGCGCACCCATTTTGCCGTGGGCAGCAGCTTCCTGAATGCGGCGCAGGCCGGCAACGGTGCGGTCGTAGGAACTGCGGCCGCGAAAATCCAGGCGGTGCTGATCGTTGATGGCGCGAGTGCCGTCCAGTGACACTCCCACGGACACCTTATAGCGCTCAAATAGAGAAATCCATTCGTCGTCCACGAGTACGCCATTCGTTTGTAGTCCGAAGGCGAAGTGAAACCCATTCTCGTAACCGCGCAGTGTTTCGCACATTTCAGCGAATCGCGAACGCTTCATCAACAAGGGCTCGCCGCCATGGAAGATGAGCGCGATGACCTCGAGTCCATAGTCGCGCGCGGCTCGCGACGCGAATCCTCCGAGATCTTCGATCACTTGTTGGGGAACCATTGGCGGGTGCAACTTCCACGTCTCGTCACCGCCGAAAAAGAAGTAGCAGTAATCGCATTTCAGATTACAGCGCTCGCTGATCTTAAAGACAATGTTCAAATTCTGAAGCGATGCCGACTGCATGACTAATCCTCTCTTGATTTCCAACCAAGAACGATGCGCCCTTCCTATTCATTAACGGAGAGAGCGCATCATCCTTCGGTTGACGGAGCGGGCTCGAGTTACCAAGGAAGCACGAACTGAATGTGCAGGCTGAAGCCACGGCCATACATTCCGGCCGTCACGTCGTCGAGATGGGCGTCGACGAGATCCTGAGCGCCCTCCAGATCAGCATTCGCGGAAACACGGTTCATCACTTGCTTTTCGATATCGGTCATTGTTGTATCCTCTCTTATTTGTTTTATTGTGGCCCTGTCAATCTGGGCATCAACCAAGTAGTGACATTCGGCCCGAAACCGTTTCAGGCCGGCTCGCGGCCGCCACTCAAGCCGCCAGATTTTCGAACCGAATGCGCGTGACACGTTCCCCGACGACATTCGCAAAATAAAGAAGGATAGAGGTCATATTCATCAGAGCCGGCTCCTCGCGCAACCGAAGCCAGTGCCGTGCGACGAGCAGAGCATGTAGGACTCTGAAGTAAAGGATCAAGCGGAGCTCTTCCCAGGTGTAGGACTGATTAAAGTTGGCCGTATGCTTGAGCAAATACGTTAACCCCAAAAAATCGCATCTGAGTGCCGCTGCCAGCCGGGAGAATTCCGTAGGCTGGGCGAAATCTCCGCTGCTGTTTCTGATCTGGAGGAATTCGAAGCGGTGCACAATGACAATCGGTTGGAAGTATTCCCGAGCAAACGGGCGAGCCAGGATTCTCCGGCAGCAAGCCTGAAGCCAGAAGCAAAGAAGGCCGTTGAGCACGATCAGGATCACAACGGGCATGAGCATGAGTCACCTTCCAATGGATTTCTGTCGCTCTTGAAACATCCCACGCACTCGTCGCAGTGCATGGCCACCGGCAAACGGCGATAAGTGATTTCGCCTGCCGGCGCGTGTCTGTCATTCCGAAGAAACATTGCGACTGAGAGATAGTGACGACAAGGCGAGAAACGTTGCTAACCAGAGCGCTGAAACGCTGAACGCCCGAATGCCACTAATTGTACGAAAGCGGCGCACGCTTTTGGGCCTCAGGGGGAAGGCCCGGGCAACGAGGGAGGAGCCTGGGGGTAAGCCGAGGCTGCCGAGCCTTGCAAGGTTTCGCTTCTGCCCGTTTTGCTCGGGTATTCAACACCGAATGTCAGGAAAGAACATGCAGATGAAATTCCTTGTGTGGTTTCTGATCTTCTCAATGCTGAACGGTGCGTTCGAGCTTCTCACCGTCGCGGCGGGTGACTTCGTCAAGCGCAGGCTTGGTCGCGGTGTCAGGAGGCAGGCAGCAAGTTCCGGAGCCGCCCGAACGCCGTCGCGTTTTGTGACCGGTTCCGCAGCGGTGATGGCGCCGGATCTCGGGACGCTGGATCGTAAAGAATTGTAATCCCCGGGGAACTCCTTTGGGTGGAGTATTCAGGAATGAAGCCGATAAGCGGGTCGTGGCGAGGCGGTGATATGGAAGGTTCAGGCGGACTGACGACAGACACGGTTGCTGTCAAATCGACAATTCGATTGCGGTGCGATAGACTGGGAGCACCTCACAGAAGTGTTGCAAGGACGCGCGAAACGGGGCGGCGTTCGCCAGCCATAACCATGGAGAGGCAGGAATTTGACGCCGAGTACGTGAGACTCCTGACGGACGGGGACGCTTCCGTCGAGCGGCATTTTACTGCCTATTTCAGTGAGTTTCTGAATATCAAGCTTCGCCGGCGCTTCTACGACACGAGCGAAATTGAGGATATACGCCAGGAGACATTTCTAAGGGTGCTGCAAGCTCTTCGCCAGAAGCGCGCCTTGGAGTACCCGGAGCGCCTCGGCGCATTCGTCAACTCGGTTTGCAACAATATTATTTTCGAATTCATTAAGACGCGTGCCCGGCACCCAAGCTTCGACCCAGCCGAGTATGACCCCGTCGATCACACGATTGATATGGATGGGAGCGTGTTGGCTGAAGAAAACAGGAAGATGGTCCGCCTCATTTTGAATGGGCTTCCGGAGGCAGACCAGACGCTCCTGAAGATGGTATTCCTGGATGAGATGGACCGCGACGAGGTCTGCCGGGTCATGAACGTAGACCGCGGTTATTTACGGGTGCTGCTACACCGGGCCTTGACGAGGTTCAAGGAACTGAAGGACAAGAGGAAGTCGTAGGGATGTCCCGCGGGAATGGCCACGGTTGCCCTTGCGACGGTGGCTCGGGAGAATCGACATGCAACATAATGAAATGGAACAAACTTTGGCAGTCGAGCGTTATCTGCTGGGCGACATGACAACAACCGAAGTTGCGCAATTCGAGGAACACATGTTCATCTGCCCGGATTGCGCAGAAGCCGTGAAGACAGGAGTGGTATTCGTTGAAAACGCGCGCGCCGTTTTCCGCGAACCGCTCTCTCACGCCGGGAGGGAAGCGACAACGAAAACAGTCAGGTGGAAGCCAACGCCATGGTGGAATCGGTTGCTGACTCCCTCTTTCCTCCCGGCCCTTGCAGCCTTGGCGCTGCTATGTGTGGCCGGTTATCAGCAACTAGTCGTTATTGGCGGCCTGCGGACGCGGCTAGCGGAAGCAACTGCTCCGCAGCCGCTTGCCTCATTTGCGCTGCACGCTGTGTCACGCAGCGCGCCGCAGTCCATAGTAGTCCCTGCGAACGTACGCTTTTTCAGTCTTTACTTCGATGTGGCGCAAGAAAGCGCTTCGGGATATAGTTGTTCCATTCTGGATGGGACGGGCTCCGTGAGGTTCACGGAACATCTGTTGCCGGCGAAGCCGGAAACGGGGGGTGTCTTGACTCTGCTGATTGGGCGTTCAGGGCTGCCGCCGGGCAGCTATACGCTGGTCGTCAGTGTTGAGTCCGCACACGCGACGGAAATCGGCCGGTACCCATTCAAGATTGAATACCAATAGGAGATTTCCGTGGAACAAACTTTTCTTTACCACGCACTTGCCACCGGAGTATCCGGGCACATCACGTTGCCCTTTCAACACACTGTTGCCGTCCAGGCTCCCAGCGCTCTTCCGTTCATAGGAGGTTATTCGACATCACGAGTGGAAGGGTATCGCTACGAACACATTCTATCCTTCGCTGCTGCCGAATCGTCGACGACAGGAAGCGAAAACCGCGAGTTCTTCAATACTCTCGCCACGGCGACGATCGAGCGACTCAACATCCAAAACGTGCTGACCGCTGACCGGGTGGTGGCGCGACTGGCGTCGAAATACTCGAAGGAAACCGGCGAACGGACGACCACGTTTGCCGGGAGTCACTTCGAAAATCTGCGCATTGCCGGCTGCCCGATTGAGGTTCGGATTGACCCCGAGCGGCTGAGTTTCTCGAGGCATTCGGACAGGGCTCGCTTCGGCACTTTCGCCGCTCCCATTAGCCTTGAGCGATGCTACGGATTGGAGCTGCTCGAGGATGGTGCACTTCACTTCTTGCAACTCGGCAAAGTTTATCTTGCAGAATGCCTGTCAACCGCCAGCTTCGCGAGTATCTCCATGCTTCGCGTAGTATTGGGCTGCGCCGTCGAAGGACAACTAACGGCCGCCAATGCCTCCAGTAATGGGGAACCGATGCCCGGGCGGATTAAACCTTAAGGTCCTGCCACATCGGATCTTTCAGTTTGATGACTCTCGGTCGCATGAGAGGGCAGTTGCAGCCCAGCGTGCAATCAGACAATCAGGCGAAGGTGAGCCGTCCGCCTGCGCGTGGAGTGGGTGGGGCATGCCGTATCCTGAGACTTATTTTGCTTCCTCTGTCGCTGGCAGCGTGTGGGCGACGGCCTGCCGTTAACCCTGATTCGCTTTATCAACGGGCGACCCTGCTTCGCCCAAGCGGCGACGGGCAGCAAGCCTTGGCCCTCGCTGATCGCGGATTAGCGCTATTCGGTGCGAACCCTCATTCTGAATGGTATTGGAAGTTTCGCCTTCTCAAAGCCGAAGTGTTTTTCATTCATGGTAAGGCGGCAGAGGGATCCAAGCTGCTTGCAGCCCCGCTTTCAGGGTTCCCCGCGTCGCCGGAAATCCAGACGCGATTATTGCTGGACAAGGGACTGGCTGAATTCTCCACGGCTCACTATCCGGAATCGAAGCAGCTTTACGATCAATCGCTCGAGCTCGCGGAGTCCCACCAGTTGGAGCCCCTGATCGCGGAAATCAAGCTACGCCGCGGCGCAGTTCTTGCCCGCTTAGGCAATCCGAACGCAAGCGAGAGCGATCTTCGCGACGCACTCCGCCTTGCCCGCCAGGCGAAGGACACTTACCTTGAGGCGAACGCTCTGGGAAACATCGGATTCATCCGAATGACCTCCGCTCACTACGACGAGGCTATTTCGTGGTTCAACCAATCCCTTGCCCTCCTCGGCCAGATCCGCGCCGAAGTAGCCACGGCCCGCGTGCTCAACAGCACCGGATATTGCTACACTCAACTCGGACAGCCGGAGAAGGGTGTGCACTTGTTCGAGGAGGGGGTGCGCCTCGCAGCCGACGCCGGTGATTTGACAGATCGCTATCTTAACTTCGGACGCCTTGCGGAATGGTACGAGGGCAAAGGCGAACACGCGAAAGCTCTGGCTGACTATCAACAGGCCATTGACGCTGCGCAGCAAGCCCACAACCCCTATTGGGAGGCCAAGTGGCTTTATGCGACCGCTGCCGTGTCAATTGCCGCCGGCGATCTGGTTCGTGCGGAGGACTACAACCGGCGCGCCCTCGGGCTCGAAGCGCAGATTCGAAATCCGGTGGAAAGCCTCCCGCCGCAGATCAATGCGGCCCGAATCGCCGACGCGAAGCAGCAATCAAGCCAGGCTGAGCAAATCTACGGCTCAGTAATTCAAGCAGCCGAAAAGCTCAAGGGAACGGAAGCGACAGGCTTTCTTCTCGAAGCGCGAGGCAGGCTGGCGAATCTCCTGGTCCGCACACACCACCAACGCTCGGCCGAGAACCAATTTCAACTTGCTCTGGCTCTCATCAATGCGAGGCGCTCCGAACTGATTGATTACCAATACCGGATTAGCTACCTTTCCAGCCTTGCACAATTCTACCGGGACTATGTGGACTTTCTTGTGGAGCAGAACCGGAACGCCGAAGCATTGAGGGTGGCGGAGTCCAGCCGGGCGCGCGTGCTGACGGAACTGCTCGGCGGTAGCAGCGCCCCTGGCGCCGCGGCTCCGCCCGCCGACTATCGCACGGTCGCTCGAGCCTCAAACAACATTTTTCTCTCCTACTGGCTCGCGCCGGCCCGGTCGTTTCTATGGGTGATTACGCCATCGCGAGTCTCGCTTTTCAAGCTCCCGCCGGAGCCCGAAATATCGTCGCTTGTGAATGCTTATCTTGGTGTGATTGAAGGCCTCCACGATCCCCTGCGCGAAGGGGGTAACGCGGGGCGCGAGCTTTACGAGCGGCTTCTGGCGCCGGCTCTACCTTTAGTTCCACTAGGATCCAACGTTGCCATCGTGGCGGACGGCGCGCTGCACAATCTCGACTTCGGGACGTTGCCCGTCGCCGGTTCCAATTCGCACTACTGGATTGAAGATGTTACGCTCTCGGTGGTGCCCTCGCTCGATCTCGTATATCGGAACCTCGGGCTCCGTTCGAGGAGTGCAGACTCGCTCCTGCTTATCGGCGACCCCTCACCCCCAGACCAGGAGAGCTTTCCCAAGCTGTTGAACGCGGCGCTCGAAGTCAGTGATATCGGGCGCCAATTCCGCCAGAGCGTGGTCCGGACTGGCGCCCAAGCCGATCCGGGCGCTTACGCGGAGGCTCACCCCGCCCAGTTTTCGGTCATTCACTTTGCCGCCCATGCCGAAGCCAATGAACGCGACCCGCTCGACTCCGCCATCATCTTGTCCCCGGGCGGCGACACTTATAAGCTCTACGCTCGCGACATCGCCGCTTTGCCCATCCACGCCAAGCTGGTGACCCTCTCGGCTTGCCGCGGAGCGGGGAGCAGAACTTATGCCGGTGAGGGACTTGTAGGATTCGCGTGGGCCTTTCTAGAGGCAGGATCCCAGAATGTGGTGGCGAGTCTGTGGGAGGTTGATGACGCCTCGACGGCCAAGCTGATGGAACGCATGTACTTTCACTTGCGTGGCGGAGTCACCCCGCAACAGGCGCTGCGAACGGCCAAGTTGGAGTTGCTCCACTCCACCGGGCCCTACCGGAAACCATACTACTGGGGGCCCTTTCAGGTGATTACCGATTCGCTGGGCGGCAGGCCTTAGTTCGGGTCCCTTGGAAACCAGTTAACGACCCGGTGGCTCAGCGCGTAGAGCACCAGTTCAAGTTTGTTTGCGACTCCGAGCTTTTCAATGATGCGCAGGGTCCGCCGATGAATCGTGGCTTCGCTGAAGCAGAAATGCCGTGCCATATCCTGGTTTGTGTAGCCCGAAATAATCAGGGTAATGATCTGGAACTCTTCGGAAGAAAGCACCAAGCCCTCCCCGCCGGTATGACAAACGGATTTGGGCTGCTGAGGTAGTGTTTCGTGGTCAGTGCTTTCCACCGCGATCAACGTGGCGCCCGCTGGGAAGCTTGAGCTCCCCGGAAGATGATTGTCACTAGAGAGGTCCGCCTCCGCGCAGAGAATGCAAATTAAACCTCCGTCCTGATCCATAAACAGCACCTCCTGCCCGTCTGAAAATTGAGGGCAGCCCTGAGCTGCCCCCGCATAATACAACCCAACTCTGTTCGACTCTCAACCTGGGTCTTAGAACGACCTCTGTGTGTCTGCGAACTATACCTATAGTGCAGTTCAGGCCTTCAGCGTTTCAATCCCGATCCGAAATTTGAGCGTGCGATTCCAAGCACTTCTCCCCAAGGAAAAGATACTTCGCCGCCCGCCGGAACGGCGTGGTCCCGAACTAAACCTTGTAATCGCGAGTCCGTCGCTGGGGGTCGTCACCAGAAGTACTTCAATCCGAATCGCATCACCTGGAGTGGTTCCAATAGCGGCGCCATTGCTGGGAAGGCGTGAAGAAACTCGGAAGGTGTCATCCCGAGCGCAGCGAAGGATCTCTGTAGTTGTTCATAAATCGCTGAACGATAGGAAACTGCCGGGATCCTTCGCTTCGCTCAGGACGACAGGCGTCGATTTTTTCACACGTTCTGGGTGATGGTTACACGGCCGCAGGCCGCAGCCGCCGCCACTCCTCGCGAGTTGCAAGCCGTTCTTCATTGCGGTAACATCGCTGTGGACTCGCCCGCACCCCAGAGCCTGAGAAGGTGTGAAAAAATCGCTAGGGCCTGTCATTCCGAGCGGAGCGAGGAATCTGCAGTTGTTTGTTTCAGGGAGATAAAATGCAGATGCTTCGCTTCGCTCAGCATGACAGACGGTTTTTTCACACCTTCTGACCCCAAGGGAGTTGCGACCATGCTCAACAAAGGCACACTGACCGTCTGCATGTTCCTCATTGCTTTTCCGATTACCGGTCGAGAAAAGAAGCCTGGCGGAGAAGTTCTCGATCGGCGGGCGCTGACCGAAGTTAGCAGCTATTGTATTGAAGAGGGCGGGCTGAGTGGCTCCGATCGTTACCTTGTGGACGGCTTCCTGAAAGCCGAAAGCAAGCCCAAGCATTTGTTAACGAAGATGCCATGGAAGCGGGTGGAAGGCTGCGGCAGCGGCAGTCCCGACGCTATTGCCGCAGTGGAATTCGTTCCATTAAACAGGATCGCCATTGGGGCGGGCGAGCCCACAGGTCCCCCTTTGAGTGGCACCGACTCGCGCGATCCCGAAGCACCCATTAAGGTCGTTCTGACCGTCACCGATTCGTCTCAGAAACTTCTGTACCGCACGCAGGCAATGACTCTCGACCAAGACGTGACGTCCGCCTCCGAGCTACCACCCCCAAGTCGAGGCACTCCGGCCGAAAGGCAGGACGCCCTATACCACGCATTCTGGAACCTGATCGAGGATCTGCAGGCAGTGCGTGGGTCAACGGCGAAATAACCAGCGCAGGCATTCCTGGTTCACGTCGGTGATGGACTCCTGCACGTCGTCGCTCCGCCTGGCAGTGATCTCGATGACCCCAGCGAAGCGAGAGTCCCTGTAACAGCGCGGTAAACGCCGACCACATCTCACTTTCACGGTTTGTCGGCTGGCCAGTCTTCTGCCCTGGGCGATGGCCGCGAGCACAGCGCGCGTGCTGCACGGAGAGGAAAGCAGACCCGTAGACCCGCGCCCGCAAAGCCTTCTGCCTCCACGAATCGAGCACCACACTGGACTATTCCGAGTCTAATTGGTAAGCTGTCTCGGAAAAGGGGACCCTGAAGACAAACCAGGCAAGGCCACCACGAGACGCTCTGTTCTCGTCAAGGAGGCGTCATGACCTGCGATCAATCGGATTACGAACTGCGCCGGATTTTCGGGGAACTGGGCTTCGTCGCGCTCTCTGAGCCGATGGTGGGCGTCTTGCGGCAAGCCTCCAAAGCCGCGTGCTTGAGCGACATCACGGTGCTCCTGGAAGGCGAGACGGGCACGGGAAAGCAGGTCCTGGCCAACGCCATTCACCGACTGGATCAAAAACGGCGCTCCCACCCATTTGTTACCGTCCATTGCAGCACCATCAACGAGACCCTGGCGGAGAGCGAGTTTTTTGGGCACGAACGGGGCGCCTTTTCGGGAGCCGTAGCGCATCGCAAGGGGCTCTTTCAGGCGGCGCGAGGCGGAACCTTGCTGCTGGACGACATCAACGATCTCCCCCTCGGCCTACAGGCGAAACTGCTGGACGTGTTGCAACGGAGCGTGGTTCGGGCCGTGGGCTCGGACAGCGAAGTGTCGATTGACGCGCGAATCATTGCCGCCTCGAACCGGCCGCTTGCGGAGATGGTGCGGCTGGGCCGTTTTCGCGCGGACCTTTATTACCGTCTCAATGTCGTCCACTTGTCGCTTCCCCCGCTCCGTGAGCGCACACCCGACCTGGGGGCCTTGGTGCTGGAGTTTGCCCAGCGTCACCAGGATGTTTATCCAGGGATTTCGACGGTGGAGCCGGAATTGACCGCTCACCTCGCCTCACAAAAGTTCGAAGGCAACGTCCGGGAGTTGGAGCACTGTGTCGAGCGCATGCTCTTTCGCAAGACGGAGGGAACATCGCTGGGCCTGGGCGATTGGATGGCGCAGTACCAGAGCAGCCATAACGAGGCAAGCCGTGACCTGGTGCGCGAGGCCGCTCAAGCCCTTTGGAGAGCCGTGTCTCATGACGGCATCCCCTTTGCGCTGGTACTGCGCCTCACGGAAAAGCACCTGCTTGAACTTGCTCTCTCCAGCAGCCCGCGAGGCCGCCGCGAACTCGCCCAGCGGTTGAAGACCAGCGAACGGACTCTCTACCGGCGACTCCAATCCCACGGTTTAACACCCCGCCTGACCGCCGGTTGGGGAACAGGCAGCGCGTAATCATTGCATATTGAAATCGGCGGGTGGCGCCGAACGGCGCCTTCGCGACGTGCCTTGGAGTACGGCAGCGGGGCCGCTTTGGATCCCTCAAATCTGACAGGGCGTCCTGCCAAGGTTGGCAGTCTGGATGCAGAAACACTGAACTCCTGAGAACTCAAGCCAGTCCTCCACAGCGCCTACGGGAGTGACGCCGCCGGCAGGCGATTTTTCACTGCCAGTCCCGGCAGCTTAATTCACCTCCCACGCCAGTCTTGTTTGCGAGTCCAGCATTGCCAACTCTTCTAGTCAACTGATTCCGAACAGAGTTTTCAGCTTCTGCAGGGGATCGCCGCCAGCCCGCGCGCATTGGCCATCGCCGTGCCTATTTAACCAGATCATTCGGGGCAGGAGGCATTCAGACGCGCATCGGCGATCACGTCAGATTCCGCGCCGCCAGTGTTTTTCTTTGGCCCCAGCAAAGTTCGCTCACCGAGCCGCCGGATGAGGCGGAAATTGTGGGCAAGGTGATTGGGTTCTCCGATTCGGGCGCCGAGCCGCGCGTTTATGCGCTGATTGAGGTGGTGAAGACTCAAGCCCTCATCGTGCCCGTCAGCGACCTCGAAGTGATCTGATCAGGAGGATGAAATATGCCACCCGTACTGAACTACCCGGGCGTCTACATTGAGGAGCTTCCCAGCGCCGTCCACACCATCACCGGTGTGGCCACGTCCATTGCCGCTTTCGTAGGCTGGGCTCCGCAGGGGTCGACCACTGAAGCGATTCTGGTGGAAAGCTTTTCCGACTACCAGCGTGGATTCAGGGGATTGGATGCCCGCAGCCTCCTCGGTTACGCCGTCTCGCAGTTCTTCAATAACGGCGGCCAGCAGGCTTACATTGTACGGCTGGTTTCAGCACCCATCACCACGGGGACGGCGACGGGCACGGCGGCTTTCGTCGGGATCAACGTCCCGGGTGGCGAAGTGTTCTTCACGGCTAAGTCACCTGGCGCATGGTCGAACTCCTACGGCATCCAGATTACGCTAGCCTCGGGAGGGAACTTCAACGTTGCGGTGATCTACGCGCCGAGTGGTACGGCTGCGGTCACGCTCGAAAGCCACTCCAACGTGGCCATTGCCAGCGTCAGTTCCCTCACCTCGAATTTCGTGACTGCTTCGACTTCCGGCACTCCCACGGCGGCCCCGGCTGCGGGAACGTACATGCTCACGGGCGGCACGGACGGCAACGGCGTCAACGTGCCGGGTGCCGCCGCCGCTTCCGTGAAGATTTTCAGCCCCGGCAGCACCACCAATGGCTTCACTTTCAGTGCCAGTAACCCCGGCGCGTGGGGAAATCTCCTCGCCATCGGCGCCACCGCACAGGCCGGCGACCCCACCAATACGCGGTTCAGCTTGAATGTCGTCATGGTGAATCCGGATGGCTCGCTTTCGGTTCTCGAGAATTACAACAACCTCTCGGTCAACGCCTCGGATCCCTCGTACGTCGTGACCGTCATCAATTCGGACTCGAGCTATGTGACGGCCGCCGTGGCGGGCTCGCCCACGCAAGCGCTCAACAGTCCGTTCCCTCCCTCAACTCCATCCGCCGCGCCCTACGCCACGCCGCCTTTTATGACCGGCGGCTATGACGGCGTGGTGCTCGACCCCACGGCCGACGGCGCGAGCGGCGGGCTGTTCATGACCGCCCTCAACGCATCCGGCACCGGCACGGGCGGCGTCCACCTGCTCGACCGAGTGGATATCTTCAACCTTCTCTGCGTACCGGGGGAATCGGAAACCAGTACGATTTCATCCTTGCAGCAATACTGCAATAGCAAACGAGCCTTCTACATTGTGGACGCGCCTCAATCGGTCGGAACTTCCCCGGCCACTGTTTCCAACCTCGCGCAGTCTGGACCGGTAGGGAGCGATACCGGCAGCATCACGGGCACCTACTCAATGAACTCCGCTTACTATTTTCCTTGGGTCGAAGCGCCTGATCCTTTGATCGGCAACCGCCAGCGGGCGTTTCCGCCCTGCGGTTTTGTGGCCGGCATTTACGCCGCAACCGACGCCAGTCGCGGGGTGTGGAAAGCTCCGGCCGGAATAGATGCCGGCTTGACGGGCGAGTCGGGGCTGCAATACGTCCTGACCGATGCCGAAAACGGTACGCTGAATGTGAAGGCTATCAACTGCCTGCGCAACTTCAGAGTTTACGGCGACGTGGTGTGGGGGGCCCGAACGCTGCAAGGAAACGACCAGGCCGGGTCGCAATGGAAATACGTTCCCATCCGGCGGCTGGCGCTCTATATCGAGTCCAGCCTCTACGACGGCACGCAATGGGTCGTCTTCGAGCCCAACGACGAAACCCTCTGGTCGCAAATCCGGCTGAACGTGGGTTCGTTCATGCAGGGTTTGTTTTTGCAAGGCGCGTTCCAGGGCACGACGCCGCAGCAAGCCTTCTTCGTCAAATGCGATTCGGAGAATAATCCCCAGTCGAGCATCGACCAGGGCGTCGTCAACATCCTGGTGGGCTTTGCGCCCTTGTACCCTGCTGAGTTTGTGGTGATTCAGATCCAGCAGATGGCGGGCCAGGTCCAAACTTAGAAAGTAATGAAGGAAGTTGCATTCACAAAAGGGCGCTGTTGAAGGGCGGGGCTTCAGAGGCTGCGGAAAAGCCCTTCCACGCTGTCATTCTGAGCGAAGCGAAGAATCTCGCTCTGAGCATTTTCAAGGCACTGCGGGATTCCTCGTCGCCTGCGTCTCCTCGGAATGACAGCAAAAATGGGTTCTCACATAGACTCTAAAGCCCCGCCCTTCCCTGCACTCCGCAATGCGACGCGGGCTTTAGTCAGCAAGTACTGGCGTTCTTAGGAGGTAATCCGATGGCTCAGTTTTCCGTGAACACACAGCGTCTTGACCCTTACAAGAACTTCAAGTTCCGGCTGAAGTGGGACGGCAAGTACGTGGCCGGGATCAGCAAGGTGAGCGCCTTGAAACGGACCACGGAAGTCGTGGAGCATCGTTCGGGCGGCGATCCCTCGACTGCGCACAAGTCGGTAGGGCGGAACAAATTCGATGCCATCACCCTCGAGCGGGGGCTCACCCAGGACTTGGAATTCAACCAGTGGGCCGGCCTCGTGTGGAACTTCGGGGCGGCTCTCGGCTCCGAGGTGTCTTTGGCCAATTTCCGCAAGGATATCTACCTCGAGTTCTACAACGAGGCGGGACAATTGGTGATCGCCTACAAGATTTATCGCTGCTGGGTTTCCGAATACCAGGCGCTGCCCGACCTGGATGCCAACGCCAACGCCATCGCCATCGAACATATCAAGCTGGAAAACGAAGGCTGGGAGCGGGATACCAGCGTTACCGAACCCCAGGAGCCGACCCTGAGCACTGTGAACGCCTGAAATGGACCCTCTCTCCAACGCGCAATGCCTGGACTTGTGGGAGCGCGGCGTTCGATTGCATCCGCTCGACCGGGGCCTCCTGGCGCTCGGCGCGGCGCTTCCGGGGACGCCTTACGCGGCCTTGGCGGACTGGCCCTTGGGCCGCCGCAACCGCGCTTTGCTCGAGTTGTGCTCAGTCTGTTTCGGGCCGAACCTCGCAGGGCGCATTGCCTGTACCCAGTGCTCGGAGGAATTGGAATTTCAGATGGACAGCCGGGTTTTGCTCAAGGCCCGCCCCACGGTCGCGCCTGCCGACGAGCAAGAAAGCGCGGCCCTTCGCATCGAGGCTAGAGGGCACACGTATCGCCTTCCGACGACCCGGGATTTGGCCATCGCGGCGGGCATCACTGAGCTTCGCTCAGCCGCGATCAAGCTTCTCGAGGATTGCAGGATAGAGCCCGCTGAGAGGACTGCGTGGCTGGATGAGGACCTCGAGGAAATCGGCGAAAAGATGGCTTCGGCCGATCCTTTGGCGGAGATTCGACTGACGTTCAATTGCGCCAAGTGCGGTCACGAGTGGAGCGAGTGCCTGGATCTTGTGGCCTTTCTTTGGTTCGAGATTGAGGCGCGAGCCAGGCGGCTTCTGTCGGAAGTCCACGCTCTGGCCGCGGCTTACGGCTGGGCTGAGAAAGATATTCTTGCTTTGAGCGAAGCGCGGCGGTGGCGATATCTCGAAATGGTGCGAGCATGAGTGGCTATTTGCAACGACTGGTCTCGAGCGCTCGGACGCCCGGCGCTGCCATTCGTCCGCTGCTGGGATCGCTCTACTCGAATTCGCCACATCACGGAACTGCGGAAGCCTTCCACGCATTGGAAGAGACGGTGCTGGCCCGCCCACCGGAATTCCCCGCCACACCCGAGTCGCAATCAGTGCAAGGCATTCAGCCTTCCTTAGAGCTGCGCGGCGCCTGGCGCGAGGATTCTAATGCCGAGCCACAACTGCAGATTTCGCAGGAGCGCGTCTTCCGAACGAGCGACGCTGCACTTCCGGTGAAAGAAGAGAGCGCAACCAGCAGCGTGCCACTTGGTCCGAAGCCGATGCCAGACACGCTATTTGAATCCCCCACGAACCCGGAGCCGCAGGCACGACCATCTTTTACGCCGCTCGTGAATGAGATCCCGCAAGACCGGCGTGCTGGGCTCGACGCCAGCGGCGAATGCGAACCCGCGGCGAAGCCTTTCGAGGGAGAGCAGCAGGGCCAACCCACCATTCGCCGCGAGATTTACGGACCACTCGTCCGCGAGGGCGTCCACACTGCGGAGGATCGGGCTTTCCAGAATCCCGGTCCATCCGCTTCCGATCACCGCAGAACGGAACCGGTTCGCCCGGCGGCTCGACCGGAGCGCGAAGCGGAGGAGATTCAGATACACATTGGGAGAATTGAGGTGACGGCTGTGCCGCCCGCTCCGGCGCGGCCGGCGGCGCAGCCCGTGCGCAAATCTTTGCGGCTCGACGAGTATCTCAGGCGCGGGCGCGCGAGGGGCTTATGAGCACCGCCCTGGCCATCTCTGCGGTCACGGCTGTTCTGCAGTCGTTTCTGAGCAGCGTTTACAACGCTCCGTCTTCGCCTCTAGGAAGTGTATCGGTTTCTGCGATTGCCCCGGACATCGTGCAATCGAGCCTGGGCAGCGGCGCCGAAGCGCAGCTCCAGGTGAATCTGTTTCTGCACCAGGTGACGCCCAACGCGGCCTGGCGCAATGTAGGGCTGCCATCCGCGGCCGGCGACGGGAGCACGCGCCTGAAGAATCCCCCCTTAGCTTTGAACCTGCATTACCTGTTGACGGCCTACGCTTCGAAAGACACGCAGGCCGAAGCGCTGCTCGGCTTCGCGGTGCTCATGATGCACGAGAATCCCGTGCTGCCGCGCAGCCAGATCAGCTCGGCGCTCAACAATCTGGCCTCCAGCAATCCCCCCAGCAACCCTTTGGCTAAAGTCCTGAGTTCGTCGGGGCTGGCCGACCAGATTGAGATGCTCAAAATCACGCCGTCAACACTGGGCCGCGAGGAGATGGCATGGATCTGGACCGCGCTTAAAGCCGACTATCGCCCCACCTTTGCTTTTGATGTCTCCGTGGCGTTGCTTGAGTCTCCCCTGGCAAGCTCTTCGCCCCTGCCGGTGTTGAGCCAGAACATTACTGCGCAGCCCGGATCGACCGCGCCGAGCTTTCAGATTCAACTGCCCGGCGGCGAGTCTGCCGCATTACCAGGCGACACGGTAACGTTCGCCGGGCAATTCTCGACCGGCACAGTTCAAGTGCTGCTCGTTCACCAACGCTTGGGTGCGCAGCCGCCCATCACGCCGTCAGCCGCAACCAGCAGCTCAGTCTCGTTCGCAATTCCTAGCAACACCCCGGCGGGGAATTACACCGTTTCGGTAACCGTGACGAATGGCAGCGGCGTGGTGTTGCAAAGCACGCTTGGCCAGCCCATCGCCTTGGCCCCCACGATTCCATCGCCGGCTGCGGCGACCGCGGCGGCCAACGCTTTGGGCACGTTGGTAACGCTCACGGCGAATCCTCAGGTTGTTACGGGCCAAACCGTGTCCCTGGCCATGGGCGGAACCACAGCGCCGGCGCAGACTTTCACCGCTCCGACCGCCACGCTGAGTTTCCAGTTTCCGGCACTGGCGCACGGCTCTTACCTGGCTCGGCTTCGCGTGGACGGAGTCGACAGCCCCGTGACGGTGAATTGGGCGGCAACGCCGCCGAGTTTTACGGCGCCATTCATAAATGTATGACGGAGACCGAAATCAAACTTTCCTGGCTCGAGGCCAACCAAGCCTATCTGGTGGCCCAGTTCACCCGCCTCAAGCGCCGGCTCGGCGGCCACGGCGAGGACTGCCCGCGAGAACTGGCGGAAGAAGTGCGAGCCGCACTCGAGACGCCGGCGGCGATCGATCGGCTGAGCGAAATCTTCGGCTTGAGCGCCTTCGAGCGCGACGTGCTTCTGCTTTGCGCCGGCGTCGAGATGGATTCCGAGTTGGCCGCTCTGTGCGCCTCGGCCCAGGGCCTTCCCCAGCGCGCCTTCGCCACTTTTGGCCTGGCTATGGCCGCGCTCGCGGACCCGCACTGGAGCTCGCTGACGCCTACCCGGCCGCTACGCCATTTCCGCCTGGTGGAACTCGAGGCGGGGCGCGGTCTCACCTCCGCACCGTTGCGAATTGACGAACGCATTTTGCACTATCTCGCCGGAGTGAACCTGCTCGATTCGCGCCTCGAGGCGCTGGCACGCGTGAGTGCGTTTCCCGACTGGATCGCGGACGGCCAGAGGAAGAATGCGGCGCAGGCGGCGCGGCTCTTCGAGTCAGGTTGCCGCGTCCTGCACCTTTGCGGCGACGATCCACATGGTCAGGAAGACGTTGCCGCACTCGCGGCGCGCGCGATCGGACGACATCTGGCTGCGGTGCGTGCTGAGGATCTGCCTGCGATGGGTCCGGAGCTTAGCCAATTCATCGCGCTTTGGGAAAGGGAATCGCTGCTCCTGCCGGGCATGCTGCTCATCGAATGCCCGGCGGGCGGCCTCACCGTTTCCTCGCGCCAACTGGTGGAAAGGCTGCCGGGCCCGCTGATCGTGGCAAGCCGCGAGCCGGTTCGCATTAACCGGGGCTTCCTTCGCCTCGATGTCACGAAGCCGGTGCCCGCCGAGCAGAAGCAACTCTGGGAGAAAGTGCTGGGCCCGCGCGCCGCGAACTACAACGGTGGCCTCGACGCGCTCACCCAGCAGTTTCGGCTGAGCGCTAGAACAATCCACTCGACCGCCGCACTGGCAGCGACTTCCTGCCAGAACTGGAAGGGCGGGGCTTCAGCCCCGCCGCTTCGAGACCATCACGATTATTCCCCTTCCGGCGACCCGCAAGGTCCCTCAGCCGACGGACCTTGCGGGTCGCCGGACCAAACAGGTGGAGCGGCCGCTTTTGCGGCGGGGCTGAAGCCCCGCCCTTCCACGAGCAATCGCGACTCGGGGCTCGCGCAGAGCGAAGCTCTGCGATTCGACAAGCCTGTCTCGCCTGACAGTGCAGAGCTTAGCTCTGATGCGCCAGCCAGCGACTCCTGTGCGGCCGATCGCTTATGGAATCTCTGCCGCTCTCTCGCCCGCCCACGCCTTGAAGACCTTGCGCAGCGCGTTGTTCCTTGCGCCTCGTGGGAAGATCTGGTGCTGCCGGAACCTCAACTCCGCACCCTGCGCCAGTTGGCCGCGCAGGTGCGCCATCGCATGAAGGTCTATGAGACATGGGGCTTCTCCGCCAAGGGGCTCCGGGGCTTAGGCGTGAGCGCGCTCTTCAGCGGAGAAAGCGGCACAGGGAAGACGATGGCGGCCGAGGTTCTGGCGCGCGAACTGGCGCTCGACCTCTGCCGCATCGATCTTTCCGCCGTAGTCAGCAAGTACATCGGGGAGACCGAGAAAAACCTGAAGCAAGTCTTTGACGCGGCCGAAGAGGGCGGCGTGCTCCTGCTTTTCGACGAAGCCGACGCGCTTTTCGGCAAGCGCAGCGACGTGAAGGACAGCCACGACCGCTACGCCAACATCGAGGTGAGCTACCTCCTGCAACGCATGGAGGCTTACCAGGGCCTGGCGATCTTAACCACCAATTCTAAATCGGCGCTCGACAAATCCTTTCAGCGCCGCCTGCGTTTCACGGTGAATTTCCCGTTTCCGGATGCCGCGCAGCGCGAAGCCATCTGGCGCCGCATCTTCCCGGCGACGACGCCCACGCAGGCGTTGGATCACGCGCGACTCGCTCAGCTCAACGTCGCCGGCGGCAACATCCGCAATATCGCCTTGAACGCCGCTTTTCTGGCCGCGGCAGCGGAAACGCCGGTTCAAATGGAGCACGTACTTCAAGCCGCCAGAATGGAAGCGCAAAAGATCGAGCGCCCGCTTTCCGAAGCGGAGATTCGGGGGTGGGTGTGAGCCGCATTCTTCTCGCGATCGACCGCCTCGTGCTGAAGGGCTTCGAGCCCGCTGACCGCAAAGCGCTGGTGGAGGGCCTGGAGAGCGAATTGTCGCGCCTCCTTGCCGATCCTGCCACCCGTCGGCAGTGGGCCCGCTCACATCGCACGCCCGTCCTGCGCCTGGGCCGCATGCCGATCGAGCCCGGCCCTGCGGCCACGCGCAAATTTGGAAGCAGCGTGGCCCGCGCCATCAAAAAGGGGCTTAAGCCATGAGCCGGGCGGTACTGGCGATGAAGCGCGCGCTCGGACCGGAACGCGCCTCTGCGCAGAAGGCTGCGGCAGCCGACTTCGAGTCGGGACTTGCCGAGCATGCCGCAGTCCCGGAGTTGGTCGAGGACATCCTGCACTCGGCCGGCACGCCGCTCGACGCGGAGACGCGAGCCTTCTTCGAGCCTCGCTTCGGCCATGACTTCGCCAAGGTGCGGATTCACGCCGATGCGCGCGCAGCCGAGTCCGCGGCTGCGGTCCACGCCCGGGCTTACACCGTGGGCAGCAGCATCGCCTTTGCGCGCGACCATTACCAGCCCGCCACGCTCGAGGGCCGGCAACTGATGGCCCACGAACTGGCGCACGTCGTTCAGCAGCGGAACGACGGGCCATCGCGAGCGGACTCCGCCGCACTCCGGCAGCCGGACGATGCGGCCGAACTCGAAGCGCATCGAATCGGAGTCGAGGTTGGACGGGAAAGCCGAGAGACGATTGCGCCGTTGCCGGCGCCACGCCTCGCAGTACACGCGGCGGCGCCCACTTCCATCCAGCGCCAGGCGGCAGACGAATTCTTCGGGTTTGGCGCTCCGAAGAAGCCGAGCAATTACGAGACCGCCGGCATGATTGCGGCCGGCGGCACGCCACTCAAGAAATCGGTCGAGTCGACGCATTGGAATTCGGAAGAAGAGAAGCGGGAGTTCATCCGCGACTACATTCGCTACGCGAAGGAACACGGACTGACGAAACAATATCAGGACGCCATCGCCGACTATCCTGATTTCGATCCCGACAAGCCGGCCGCGGTGCCCGCCGCGGTGACGCAGTACGCCCAGGCACAACCCGCAGCACCGGCTCGCCAGGCTCCGCGCCAAAAGACTGCGCCGGCGATCGCTAAACTGCCCTACCGCGAGCGGCCGGTCGCCTCAGTACAGTTCATGCGGCTCGGATTTCTCGGCATGGAAGGGCTGCTTACGGTTTCGCCGAGCACGCCTTGGATTCAGAAGGGGCCTGACCCGACGGCGGGATACAACTTCGATGTCTATATTATGAACATGGAGGGCGGGCCGCCGACTCCGGCACAGTACCTTGGAGGCACGCGCTACCGCGTGCTGATGGGGACACCGGAATGCCCCGGCTGCCATTTCGGCCGTGGGCTGGAAGTCGATTTGATGGGCGAACATCCGCTCTTCATTGCCGCGACTATGGCGTTGCAGGCGGCGCCCATCGTCGCGGACATGGCCGCAGCGCGCGCGACGTTTGCCGAAGAGGAAGTATTGGCCGGGCAGGGCAAAGGCGCCGCGCGGACTCCCGGCGCGCCTGTCTCCACAGCGGATGGCACGGGCACGGCGAAAGTCCAGGTGACCGGACAGGCCGCTGAGACACCGGCGAGGCAGCCGGGAGTGACCCAGGACGTACCGAAGACGCCAGGCACGGAAGGAGGTCCTAAGCTCCTGCCGCGGATCAGCGCCACCACCGAGCAGAATATCAAGACGCTCGTCGAGGACAGCAACCCCAACTTCCGGCTCAGCCGCGCCAATGCCGAGACGGCGCTGCGAGGGCCGGAGGGCGCCGTCGTGAAAGTCGCGGGACCGGGCGGCGAAGGCGCGGACATCGAATTCCGGCAGCACACTCCGGAAGGCAACATCGTGGATCGGCGCGAGGTGAAATGCATTCAGGGCGCCGCCCAGGGAAGCTTCAACACTGAAGTGAGCACGGCATCGCGTCAGTTGCAGGGCCGCGGGAACGTATTTGTACAGGTGCCGGAAGGATCGGATGGGCTTAGTATGGTCAAGAGGTTCCGCGGCGCCCGGACTGTGGAGCAGCTCGGCGGATACCGATCGGTGACGATCACAATTGTCAATCCGGGAGGCACCGTTCTGTTTGACGGTCCACTCGCACCCTGAGGAGCTTGGCAATGAGTCGGTACGCGTACCTGGCATGCAAAGAGTGCAACACCATGATGTGGTTGGGCAAGGTCGTGCTCGCCCCCGATGGCAAGTCGCAGTACTTCCATATCGGCGATGCGACCGAGCCGCGCAATTGGCAGAGACCAGAGCTGAATCGAGCCCTCTGGAAAATCCTGGCGACGTGTGGCTCGCATCGATTGACCGTCTTCACTGACCATGACCCTGAGTACAACAATTTGGATAGCTTCGTCGAGATCGGCGGAGACCGAAAGACGGATATCCCGCTCGAGGCGTATTTAAAGGATTGGCCGGGGTGAGGACGTGTGGGCGTTCCGCTGAACCGCAGAGCGGTAGCGCGGAGGTACGCGCCGTCTGCGTTCCTCCGCGGGTTTCGCGAATTCAACGAAGAACCGCAGAGGAGCGCAAACTGCTCGCACCTCTGCGCTACCGGCTCTTCCCCAATTGGATGAAGAACCGCAGGGGAGGGCACACTGCGCCCACCTCTGCGCCACCGGCTTTGGGGCAGTGGGTTTGGGTGGTAACGGCATGAAGCACGCCTTAATTTCGGAATACGGCATGGCGCCCCCGGCCGCGGCGGGCCTGCGGGTCGGCGCGCCTCACGATGCCTTCGAGCGGGAAGCCGACCGCGCGGCGAGCGAGGTCATGGGCGGAAGGGGCCGGCTGGCTTGGTCGCTCTCGAGCGTCGGGATCGGAGCCCCGGTGCAACGCAAGTGTTCGTGCGGCGGTTCGGGCGGAGCCGAGGGCGAATGTGAGGAATGTAAGAAGAAAGAGATGCTGCAACGGCGCGCGGCGCAGGGCGCGACGCCTTCGCACGTCCCTCTCGTCGTCCACGAAGTGCTCCGCTCGCGGGGTCAAACTCTCGATTCGTCGACAAGGGGCTTCATGGAAGCGCGCTTCGGCCACGACTTCAGCCAAGTGCGAATTCACGACGATGGGCGGGCAGCGGCATCTGCGGCGGCGGTGAATGCTTTGGCCTACACGGTGGGGAGTGAAGTTGTTTTCGGTGCAGGCCGCTACCAACCTTCAAACCCCGAGGGTCGCCGGCTGATCGCTCACGAACTGACGCACGTCGTCCAGCAGCGCGGCGCCTCGGCCCGCCCGGGCGTGGTGGATGACCCGGCAGCGGAGTCGGAGGCCGAACGCAACGCGCGCGGCTTGGGAACAGCCAACGCTGCAACCGTGCGCCACAGCGGCGGTCGCGGCGCGCTCCAGCGCCAACAGCCTGGCGGGGGCTCAGGCGGCGGGCTCGACGCGGACGACCAGAAGATTGTGGACACGGCGCAGCGTGAGGCCGCGAGCTTCCATTGCAACGTGGGCCCCATCATCTGGGGCATTCTGAAGAAGCACTTTCCGGACGACACGCGCAAGGTGGCGGGCGCGGGTTGCGAGGAAGCTCTGCCGGGACTGCGTACGGAATTCTCGGCCACCGACCCCGCGCATCCCAAGGTAACGCGCAGCGTGCCGATGATCTACGTGGGCAAGGCTTTTGTGGCTTCGACCGACTCCGCGCATTTGCAAGACCGTGTCGCAGACGTCGCAAACCAGATCCAGGCGATTGACGACTGGCGCCTCGCCAATTTCCTGATCGATGAAAAGGATCTGCAGAACCCGCGGATCAGCGGCCAACTGCGCTCGATGTCGGCGGGCCGGTTGATCGACTATCGCGACAAGACGAAGGACAACGAAGTGAAGCGCTACGCGGAGAATCTGATTACCTTTTCGACGCCGCTCCAGCCGGGCTCGGCCGTGGATCCGCTTTCCGGCAACACCGTAATGCTGGTGAACGGCGTAAACATCACCATTCAGCCCGACGTGCGCGGAGCGGCGGGCGTCACGGGAGGCGATACGAGCGCAAATTTCGAATTGAACCCGCCCCGGAGTCCCGGCTACCAAACCGATTCAACGGGGCTCGTGACCGGCTTCCCCGGCTATGCACCCACCGGTTCGCTCACCATTACGACCAGCTATGGGGCCGGCATCCAGCCGGAAGGCACCTCCGGTTACGGGCGAGGCACGACCAAAGAGGATATCGCGAACAAGGCCACGGCGCTGCGTGTTCACGAGGGATCGCACGGCGAGGATTATATCGACTACGTCCGCAACCATCCCCTGCCGGTCTTTACGGGCAAGAACGGAGACAAGGCGGCAGACTTTGAGAAAGCCCAGGCAGCCTACTTGGCCGCCGTCTCCACCTGGACGGCAGGACTCAAGGCCGTGAAGAAGACGACGGATTGCGTGGGCAAGACGATCGACCAGTTTCATCAGGGCGAACGGGGCTATACACCGGTTTGTCCGTAAGCGGTTCCGATCTCGGGAAGGCTTGAAGAAACTCGAACGTGTCATCCTGAGTACAGACTTCATGATCCCTCGACTCACCACTGGTCATGAAAATGCCCTCTCCCCCTTGGGGGAGAGGGTGGCCTGCGACGGCGCTTTCATCAGCCGGCGCGGGCCGGGTGAGGGGGTCCGAGTCCGCTATTTTCATGGCAGCGAAGGATCTCGGCAGTTGTTCGTAAGTTATCGAACCACAGGAAACTGCGGGGATCCTTCGCTTCGCTCAGGATGACAGGCGGCTGATTTCTTCACAGCTTCGGGCTACTGAGGATTGGAGAATCAAGCGGCGCGGGTGGCGCATACGTCCCGACGGTTTTTGCCGGGATGTCTACGCCTTGAATCGGGGAAGCGCACACATGCCAAAGAGCGGCGCCACCCGCGTGAACAGGAACTGAGCTCATGGGCTATCGTGCACTTGTAAAAGTGGCGAACACCACGCTGGCGGCGCCAAGCCCGGCGGCTCCTACGAGTCTCGGAATCGGGAAGCCGCACGATGCTTTCGAGCAGGAGGCAGACCGCGTGGCGAGCGAGGTCGCGACCGGCAGACTGAACAACTTCGAGCTGCCTCTGCGGAAGGCGAGGATTGGCGCGCGGTTGCAACGCAAATGCTCGCGCGGCGGTTCCGGCGGAACGGAAGGCGAGTGCGAGGAGTGTAAGAAAAAAGAGATGCTGCAACGGCGCGCGGATGGGTGCGGCACTCCCGAACTTATCCCACCCATCGTGAACGAAGTCCTGAACTCGCCGGGGGAGGCGCTCGACCTTGATACTCGCGCCTTCTTCGAGCCCCGCTTCGGGTACGACTTCAGCCGGGTGCGCATCCATACTGACGCGCAAGCCGCGGAATCGGCCCATTCCCTTCACGCCCTTGCCTACACACACCGGGATCATGTGGTGTTTGCGAGCGGACGGCAGGCTTTTCAAAGTTCCGAGGATCGTGGTCTTTTGGCTCACGAACTCACCCATGTCGTGCAACAGTCGGAGTCCCCGCAGAGCGCCACCGTCCAACGTAAGCCGGACGATGGTAGGGCTCACCCGACTCCGCTCAAAACCCGGGCAGCGGAGACCGACCTCATCGAGGAGGCCTACGGCAAAGGCGGTCTCGACGAAAAGCAATGGCACGAGTTGGCGGCATCCGCGAGTCAGAAACGAGGGCACGACAACGACGGAGCGGTGCACGATTACCTGGCTCTTTACAGGGACGCGGCAAAGACCGCCGGTGCGCCCGGCGGCGATATCAACGTGACGGCCGGCGCTTCTCCACCGGACCACGTGACGGCCGGTCTGAATTTTGCGTTGTTCGGGCTGGACGCCGAGGGCAGCACCGCCTTCGTCAATGACGGGGGCAAGTTTGCCGTGAAACTAAGCTACACGTCCGACGACTTGAAGCTGGGTGTCGGGATCATTCTCGGGTCTCTCGCTTTCAACCAGGGTAAGGAACGCACGCTGGCCATCCTGCGCCACGAAATGATGCACGCAGAGCACCTGGAAATGGCCCTTTCCGCGGTCCGAGACTTTCTACGCGCTCCGAAAGCCAAAGCGGGCGCGGGTAGCAAGAGTCCGGAAGACCAATTCAAGGATTGGCTGAAAGGCCAAACGAAGCGCGGTTTATCCGAGGTGAACGCTGCCCTCATCCGGGGCGCGAATACTCCTCATGAAGCCAATACCGAGTTGCTGGCTCATGTCGAGGGATTTATGACCCATTTCCACCTCGCGCAGCCGGCACCGACAGACCCGAAGGACATTGCTTTTACGGAGCTCTGGGGAGCGCTTGACACCGGAGAAGGAAACCCCTGGAAGGGCGCCACCAAGGAGGTCAAATCGGAGGCGCTGGGCCGGCTTCAGGAATACTATTGCCATTCGCTTGACCGGCGGCACCGCGAAGCGTTTGACGCCTGGGTGAACTATGAAGATCGCGAATGGAGAAGCTACAACTTAACGGGCCCCCCGGACGCGGATCTGGACATCCGGGCGCGCGACCTGGCTTTAGAGGGGGTGGGGGAAGTCTCGAAATCCAAGGAAGCTTTCGAAGCCCTGCAGCAAAAGCAGACGATGGAGCGAACTGAGATGCCCGACTTTCTGCGCGGTCTCCTGGAAATCATCCGGGGGAAGTGCAGAGGACTCGAAACGCCGCTTGCCTTGCCTGCAACGGCGAGGAAATAACGCGCCGCTGCGTCTCGGCGCCTCCGGGGTGAGGTTATAGATCTTTTCACAGCATTGTGGGCCTGGGCCGCGTTAGGCCGCCGCTTCGGGGCGTGTGCTGGCATCGTCTGACTCAGGCCACTCGAAAGGTACAGAAATGGCAACGGCATCTCCAATTTCACCCCGTCTGGTGCGGGCCGGGATCGTAACCATGGACCCGGATACGTCGGCGGTGGAGAGCATCATCGCTTTGCAGTACAACCCGGACACGCTTACGCGCTCGCTGCAGATTCAGGCGGTGAAGGGCGGCGAGGACGGCGCGCGTGTGGATGCACTGAGGCTGCGCGGGCCGGCGATCGAGACCATCAAGCTCGAGGCGGAACTGGATGCGGTGGACCAGTTGGAATTCCCGAACCAGAACCCGCTGGCCGTCCAGTACGGGCTGCAGCCGCAACTCGCGCAGCTCGAAATGCTGGTGAATCCCACGGTCGAAACGCTCGAGGAAGATAACAACATGGCCAACGCCGGGACGCTCGAGATCATCCCTCTGGAGCAGCCGCTCACGCTCTTCGTCTGGAGCAAGAGCCGCGTGGTCCCCGTCCGGCTCACCGATTTCTCCATCACTGAAGAAGCGTTCGATACGAATCTGAATCCCATTCGCGCCAAGGTGAGCCTGGGTTTGCGGGTCCTGAACGTGGATGACCTGGGCTTCGACCACCCGGGCGGCCAGATGTTCATGACCTATCTCAGCAATAAAGAGCAACTGGCCTCGCAGGTGGCCAACGTCGCGATCTCAGTGCTGGGGTTGGGAGGTTTGCCGTGAACTATCCGTTGCAAACGCTTATCCAGATGGGCGTGGTGCCCTCGGTCGCATTCCCGGCGGACAGCCGCTACTACGGCTCGAGTACTTTGACGTACACGACGCCCGCCGGCCAAAGCATCACGTACCTGGCGCGTCGGTTCGTACCGCAGCCCGGCGCGGCCAACTATTCGACCGTCGCGCAGTACACGGTGAAGAAAGGCGACCGGCTGGACCTGATCGCCGCGAAGTATCTGGGCGACCCGCTGATCTACTGGCTGATCTGCGACGCCAACGGGGCGACGCGGCCCGGCGACCTGGTGGCCACACCCGGAACGCTTCTGCAAATCACCATGCCGCAAGGCGTGCCGGGGGCGCCTAGTGCTTAGCAGCGTCCAATTGACTCTTATGATGGGGCCGGTGATTCCCCTGACGGTGCCGCGGGTGGTGCTCGACTCGCTGGCCTCGGTCGAAGTGCAGGTGCAGGATACCGGACAGAGCGGGTTCCAATTGACCTTCAGCATCGACAAGCAATCGCCCTTGCAGATTTTGTTTCTGCTCACCGGGGGGCTGCCCCTGCTCTTCATGCGGGTGGTGATTGTCGCCACGGTGAACGGCGTGGCCAACGTGCTGATCGACGGGGTGATTACGAACAACGAAATCTCGCCCGGCGACAAGGGCTCGAACTCCACGCTGACGCTTACGGGCAAGGACCTGAGCGTGCTGATGGATAAGTCGGATTGGAGCGGATTTCCCTACCCCGCGATGCCCGCCGAGGCACGGGTGACGCTGATTCTGCTGAAGTACTCGATGTTCGGCGTGGTGCCGCTTGTCATTCCGAGCGTGCTGCTCTTCGTGCCCCTGCCCATCGACCAGATTCCCAGCCAGCAGGGCACGGACCTCGAGTACATCCAATACATGGCCGAGCAGGCCGGCTACGTGTTTTATATCGACCCCGGTCCGTTGCCCGGCATGAGCAAAGCGTATTGGGGGCCTCAGGTAAAAGTGGGCCCGGCGCAGCCCGCGCTGAGCGCGGACATGGACGCTTACACGAACGTGGAGAGTCTCCATTTCAAGTTCGATCAGGAGAAGAACAAGCTGCCGCTTGTCTACATCTCCAACCAGGAAACCGGCGTCAGCATTCCCATTCCGCTGCCGCCCATCACGCCGCTGAATCCGCCGCTGGGGCTGATTCCACCCCTGCCGACCAATCTGCTGCCGCCTGATCTCGCGCCCATGCGGCCCGACCTGTCGAAGAAGCCGATTCCGCAGGCGATCATGATGGGACTGGCCGCAGCCGCCGAGAATGCGGAGGCGGTGTCGTGCGAAGGGAGCCTCGACGTGACGCGCTACGGCGGCGTCCTGAAGGCCCGCCAACTCGTGGGCGTGCGAGGCGCCGGACCGGCATTCGACGGCCTTTATTACGTTAAGCGTGTCACCCACAAAATCAAGCGCGGTGAGTATAAACAGGACTTTACCTTGACCCGCAATGGGCTGGTCTCGACCGTGCCCACGGTGAATCTATGAGCCGACAACAAGAATCGCCCAGCGAAAAGCGCAATCGTTTTTTCGGAAAGTATCGCGGCCTGGTGATCGAAAACATCGACCCGGAACAGATCGGCCGCGTGCTCGTGCAGGTGCCCGACGTGCTCGGCGAAACCCCATCGAGTTGGGCCATGCCTTGCGTGCCCGCGGCGGGAATTCAATCGGGTTGCTTCATTGTGCCGCCCATTGGGTCGCAGGTCTGGGTGGAGTTCGAGCAGGGCGATCCGGACTACCCGATTTGGACGGGAGGCTTTTGGGGCCTGGTGGCCGACGTTCCTATCTTCGCCACCGCGCCGCCCGCGATTCCGCCGGGACAGAACATCGTGCTTCAAACGACCGGCCAAAACATGATCATGGTCAGCGATTCGGCGCCCACGCCGGTCACCGGCGGCATCGTGCTCAAAAGCGTGAGCGGCGCAATGATTGTAGTCAACGAGACTGGAATCTATATCAGCAACGGGCAAGGCGCGACGATCACCTTGACCGGCCCTGCGGTGGACATCAATCTCGGGGCGCTGACGGTCGTGTAGCCGGCGCAATTCGGTGGGCCTTTTCTGTGTTGGCCGGGAAGGCCCCCGCCGGAAGCCGCACGCCGAGGGTTTGGTACGAGGAGAACGAGCTATCACGGAATTCCCCACGAGGCGGCTCGGGGATCTTCCCGAGCAGCGGCCTCACGAGGTCACGATGCCTGCACCCATTTTGCACCTCGGCGCGACGGTGCTTTGCTCACACGCGGGGCAAGCGATGCCCACTGTGCCCAGCCTACGTGTGCTGGTGTCGGGCATGCCGATCACTACGATCGCCGCGCCGTATGCGATCGCGGGCTGCACCTTTGTGCCGCCCGCCGGCAACGGGCCCTGCGTC
Source organism: uncultured Acidobacteriota bacterium (assembly GCA_963838915.1). GTDB lineage: Bacteria > Acidobacteriota > Terriglobia > UBA7540 > UBA7540 > CAVROP01. The sequence goes on along the minus strand of CAWIUZ010000114.1, from coordinate 1,829 downwards.
ACCGCTCAGTGGACAGTGGGGGCAGTGCGCGTGACTTCTCTCGGACAGCCGGTGGTGATCATGACAGGCGTCGCGATCTGCGCGCCCACGGGCACGCCGCTCGTTCCGGTGGAAGCCCAGACGCGAGTGCTGGCAACGTGAAGCTGACTCCCCTCCTCGTTGGGGAGGGGAAGGGGGTGGTGGGTCACGGGCAACCACCCCTAGCCGCTCCTTACTAAGGAGGGGAATTAGGTTTGGGCATGAACATTAATTTTCCATTTCAGTTCGACGGGCGCGGCCGCACCCAGCAAGCCGCGCTCGCGGATTACATCAACCAGATCGTCGAGCAGGTCTTGTTCACTTCGCCGGGCGAGCGCGTGAACCTGCCCGACTTCGGCAGCGGGCTGCTGCAGCTTCCCTTCGCGCCCAACAGCATGGAAATGGCCGCTGCAACGCAGTTCAGCGTGCAGGCGGCGCTGCAGAAGTGGCTGGGCAGCTACGTCAAGGTGCAGTCGGTGGTGGCGACCGCACAAGATGCGACGTTGACTGTGACCGTGACTTACACGCCGCTCAGCACCGACGTGAGCCAGGTACAGACCTTCGTTTACGGGACGACGGCATGATTTACAGTTGCTGCAACCAAAATCGCAAGGCTGCGATTCTCAAGAATCCCGGCCTTAACCTGAACGGCATCGATTACCTCGAAGTGCTGGATCAGGAAGCCATCGCGCTCGAGAGTCCCCGGCAGCAGACGCTGCTCGTGCATTGTCTCAATGCGAGCAATCTCGGCAGCGCGCAATCGCCGCTCGCTGCCGCCAACGTGATGATCGAAGGCGGCGAGAGCATTACCAACATCGGCATCGCGTGGGTGGCGCTCGCGTCCGCGCCTCCGCCCCAAGCCAACGCACTCGAAAAAGCCTATTTCTCCAAGCTGCCCAACGCCGCGAGCATCGTGGTGGTGCGCACCGATCGCGCCGGAGATTTCTCCACCTACACGTTGCGGCTCGTCAATGGCGCCTCGCAGGCTCTTGGCGATCCCTTCGAAGTCACAGAAGTGCTGGCAGGATTCGATCCCCAGCTGGCGGAGGTCCAATTCTCGTTCAAGGTCGAGTGCGGTCCGACATTCGACTGCCAGGCGCAGCCGCCCAACTGCCCGCCTGCGGCTGCCACTCCGCCTTCGATCAATTACCTCGCCAAGGATTACGGCAGCTTCCGGCAAATCATGCTGGACCGCATGAGCCAGCTATTGCCGGGCTGGAATCCCTCGAACGAAGCCGACCTGGGAGTCGCGCTTGCCGAATTGATCGCTTACGTGGGCGACAACCTGAGTTATCAACAGGACGCCATCGCGACCGAAGCTTACATAGAAACAGCGCGCAGCCGCATCTCGCTGCGGCGGCACGCTGTCTTGGTCGACTACCATGTCCACGACGGCTGCAACGCGCGAACCTGGATCGAGCTCCAGGTCGCAGGCAACCCGGGAACCGGGATATTTCTCGATCAGGCCCTCACATGTTTCTACGCTTATGCGCCTGGTATGCCGGCCAGCCTCGCCGTGGGAGCGGGCAACGAGCAAGCGGCTCTCGTGGCCGGCGTGAAGGTCTTCGAGCCGATGCAGGATGCGATCCTCTATCCGGAACACAACCAGATGTCGTTCTACACCTGGGGCAACACGAATTGCTGCCTGCCGAAAGGCGCCACGGAAACGACCCTGAAGGGCTCGTACCCAAACCTGCAGCCCGCAGACGTGCTGATTTTCCAGGAAGTCAAAGGACCCCAGACTGGCAATGCGGCCGACGCGGACATCCGCCATCGCTGCGCCGTCCGCTTGACTCAAGTGGCGACGACGA
>CAWIUZ010000113.1:0-5073 GCA_963838915.1 uncultured Acidobacteriota bacterium | reverse complement strand
TCCTGCGGATAAGGAAGCCCGTGCAGCGTGGCCAGCGAGGAGAACTTCTCGGCATTGAGCAAGAGTTCTTCGCTCTGCCGGATGCGTTTCTTGGTTTCAGACTGGGTGGTCATAACCCCGCGATGGTATTGTAAGTAGAGTTCGTTCTTCCACACCGGAACATTGAGGCTGGACAGGTTCTTCTCGACGTCATCAAAGAACGACTGGGCAGTGCTGAAGGTCAGCTTGGGGAAGGAATTGGGACGATCCTGCCAGCGGTGGGCAGAGTCGAGCATGGCGCGGGTAGGGCCGCCGCCGTGGTCTCCGATGCCGTATAGGTGCAGAATCTCGTGCATGCCGGTCTTGGGGGCGTATTCGGCCACGTCTTCCGAGATCCGCACAGGATCGATGTCATTCACATAATCGTGCGGAAAATAAGTCAGGACCCGGCTGCCGTCGGGGGCTTCCCACCAGAAGAGCTTGTAGGGAAACTTGGTGGTCTCGTTCCAGGACATCTTCTGGGTAATGAAGTAGTCAAGCCCGGAGCGCTTGTAGATTTGCGGGAGCTGCCAATTGTAGCCAAAGGAATCGGGATTCCAGCCGATTCTCACATCCACGCCGAATTTCTGCTTGAAGTAGCGGGTGCCGACCAGCAGTTGGCGCACCAGGGACTCTCCGCTCGGCATGTTGAGGTCGGGCTCGACCCACATGCCTCCCACAACTTCCCAGCGGCCTTCCTTGACGCGCTGTTGAATCTCTTTGAACAGGTCGGGGTATTTCTCTTCCATCCAGACGTAGTCCTGCGCGGCCGATTGAGCATAGACAAAGTCCGGGTACTGCCTCATCAATTGCAGGACGGTGCCGAAGGTGTTGCGTACTACTTCCACTGTTTCGGTCCAGGGCCAGAGCCAGGCCATATCAATGTGGGCGTTGGCGACGGCGCGAACCGTATAACGACTTGCCAAGTCTGCGAAGGGCTGGAGCTTGTCCTGTGCCGCGCGGAGAGTATTCTCAAACGCTTGCTGGTCACCATTGTCCAGCGCAGCGAAGTTAATGGCGTGAACGACATCATCAAGCTTCCGAGATTCCTCCGAAGCGCCCCGAAAGATCCCCGAGACGATCGCTTGGGCCGACTGAATCTCCTCGTAAAGCAAGCCTGGGTCAGGCCGTCCGGCGGGGTAGTCAACCAGCAGTTGAGCGTTTTGGAGTTGCACCGCACCGGTGGCGGCGGGAACGTCGACGGCTACCAGGATCTTCGCGCCTGGCTCGGCTTTCCCAGTCAACAGAACGGGTTGCTGGGTGTCGCCGTCGGCCACCTCCGCGAGTGAACCGTTAAAGAAGACACGAAACTGCGAGGGGCCATCTGCGCTGACGCTCAAATCCAGCCGAACCCGCGCGCCGCGGACGCTGTACTTTCCCATCGTCTGCGGTATCTCAACTATGCGCCGGAACCACATCGGGCCGTAGCCCGCTTTTTCCGAGATGCGAACGGGGGTCCAGTCGGCATCGTTTAGATCCGGGTCTTCGCCATGGGCGAGGTTATCCACGTGCGCCTTCCAGTCGGCCAGGGGTTGCGCGAACATCCCATGCAGGCGTGACAGTTCATTTTGGTAAGGGTTTTTCTGTTGACTCTGTTCCTGCGCCTGGACAACCGGTAGACACGATAGCAGAGCGCACAGCGCAAAGGTGAGCGATCCGAGTCTGACAACACGAGTTTCCGTCATGGAGAGTAGTCCTTTCCGCCTCGGAGTTCTGGGACGGTCGAAATTATACACCAAAGGAAGGGGTAGCCTGCACCCGCCGCCTCGGCCGCCTCGGGCGAGACGCCCCGCGCTACGATTTTTGGCCGTTGCGCCTTGCAGCCCTTAAGGCGTTTCGAGTATTGTTCTCTGTTTTCGGGTTTTGTTCTTGGGATAGAATTGGGCGCCGTAATCGCTCGCTCGGCGCGGGGGGAGTTGCAATAATGCAAAGAAGACAATTCATAAAAAGCGTGATCGCGGCAGGAGGGGCGATGGCGTGCCAGCCACACTTGGCGCAGGGCACGCCGCCAAATACGCCTGATGCAGAGGTCAAGCGGGTGCTGGTGATGTTCAAGTGTCATTTGGACGTGGGATTCACGAACACCCAAGCTGCGGTGATGCGCCTCTATTTCGACCGCTATTTTCCCCAAGCCATTCAGGTCGCCAGCGTGTTGCGGCAAGGGGGCGAAGATCGCTACGTGTGGACTACCGGCTCGTGGCTTCTCTACGAATATCTTGAACAGGCCTCGAGCGAACAGCGGCGTCGTGCGGAGCAGGCGGTATCCGCCGGAGATCTGGCCTGGCATGCCCTGCCGTTTTCCTGGGAGACCGAAATGCTCGATCGATCCATGATCGTGGGCGCTTTAGGCATCTCGCAGTCGTTGGATCGTCGCTTCGGCCGCACCACCACAGGAGCTAAGATGAGCGATGTGCCGGGCCACTCGATCGGAATAGTGGGCCCGCTGGCCGAGAATGGCGTCAAGCTGCTGGACATCGGCGTAAACGGCGCGAGCACCCCGCCCGACGTGCCGCCGCTGTTTGTCTGGAAGGATGCGGAGGGCGCTTCTCTCGTCATGATGTATCACCACAAAGGCTATGGCGGAGTCGTGCGGGTGCCGGGATCGGACCTCGCCATCGATGTGGAAATGCGCAATGACAACGACGGCCCTCACTCCGTGGAGGAAATCAAGAAGATTTACGCAGACTTGCGAAAGCAATTCCCGAACGCCACGGTGACCGCGGCCAGCCTGAGTGAGATCGCCAATGCGGTCGAAGCCTACCGCGGCAGCCTGCCCGTCGTGACACAGGAAATTGGCGACACGTGGATCTACGGCGTACCCAGCGACCCCGTGAAGGTAGCGCGTTACCGGGAAGTGGCGCGCTTGCGCCGGGAGTGGATCGCACAAGGGAAATTCCGCGTCGGAGATCCCACGGATCTCTCCTTGCTCCGCCGGCTTCTCCTTGCGGTCGAACATACCTGGGGCGTCGATACGAAGCGGCTCAAGGACTACGAACACTACACGCCGAAGGACCTGGCGAAAGTAGTCGATACGCCAAAATTCCGCTGGGCGGAAACCAGTTGGGCCGAGAAGCGCAAAGATATTGACGAGGGGATTGCCAACCTTCCCGAACCTCTACGCGGCCAGGCACTCCAGAGCCTTCGCGCCGTGCAACCGGTGGAACCAGAGCAGGGCGGGCTCGAGCTCCACCCTGCCGGAACGGAAATCGAAACCACCCACTTCACGCTGGCGCTTGATGCGAATACGGGCGCAATCTGCCGCCTGCGCGCCAAGGAGGCGGGCCGCGAGTGGGCCTCGCCTGAACACCCGCTGGCATTGTTCGCGTACCAGACGCTCTCCAAGGCGGACTACGACCGCTTCATTGGAAGATATATCACCGCCAAGACCTGGTGGGCGCCGATGGACTTCGGCAAGCCCCACATCGAAAAGTTCGGAGCGGAAAGCCGCGTATGGCTGCCGGCGCTCACCAATTGCTGGGCGGGCAAAGCCGCCTCGGGCCACCGCGTTCTCGCCGAGTTGCGGATTGGAGATGCGGAAGCGGAGCGTGCGGGCCTTGTCGCCTGGCCACAGAAGCTGTACCTTGAAATGCTCTTTCCGGATGCCGAGCCCTCGGCGCGGATCAATTTCAGCTGGTTCGGAAAAGCCGCCAATCGGCTCCCGGAAGCAATGTGGCTCAGCTTTCTGCCCCAAGCGCCTGATCCGCAAGGCTGGTGTCTTGAGAAGGTGGACCGCTGGATGTCTCCGCTCGATGTTGTGCGGGGAGGAAACCGGCACATGCACGCGGTTACAAATGCCATACGATACAAGGACACGCAAGGCGAGTTCAGCATTGAGACCTTGGACGCGCCTGTAGTGGCCTTGGGAGAGAAGTCACCCATTGCCTAATTCGATGCGCAGCCGGACCTCGCCGGCGGCTTTCACTTCAGCCTCTTCAACAACGCCTGGGGCACGAATTACGTTCAGTGGTTTGCTGAGGACATGCGCTTTCGCTTTAATCTGCGCGCAGGGAACGCGACGTAGGCCGGCCCTTGTGGTCGCCCTGGGGCAACCACAAAAACGTGTGAAGAAATTCGCCATGTGTCATCCTGAGCAAAGCGAAGGATCGCTGCAGTTGTTCGTAGGTCATGGAACCATGGGGAACTGCGGAGATCCTTCGCTTCGCTCAGGATGACAGCCGGCCGGTTATTTCACGGCTTCCAAGCGTCGCCCCTAGACGAGCGACAGCCGGTTGAGAGGAGATTCCATGTCAGTCACAAGAAGGAGTTTTCTAGTGAGTTCGATTGGCGGTGCGTATGCGGCGGCAGGGGAGTTGCGGGGATTGGCTAGAAATCCCAAAGGTGTGGCTGCTGCCGGAGAGGCTCGTCCCGGCGGCGCGCCGGCCGCGCCGGAAGGCCCGGCAAGCGCGCCCACGGAGTTTACACGCGGCGTGGGAATTTACCCAGGCGACCCGCGCGAGGACTTTGGACCCACGCTTGTGCCCGACGCATCGTCGACGTATCGCAACCTGGCCTTGCACCGGCCCGCTTACCATTCGAGCAGTTATGACTACAACCTCACCGCTCAGCTTGTGACCGACGGAATAAAAGACACCCATCCCCCAGAATGGGTGGCGACCTCGCTAAGCTTTCGCGGCCAGCTCCCCAAAACACAGCGCGAGTTATTTCTCGATCACAACGCGGTCACCGTCGTCGACTTGCGCGGGCCTCGCCCTTGGCTGCAGGTGCAAGTGGGCGGTGGAGAAAGCGCGCCGGCGATCGACCGGGTTGACGTGCTCTTTATGGCACCCGGTGGGTTGAAACCTGAGAGTGTGAGTGTGTCCGTTTCGGTCTCGGACGACGGGCGCGAATGGAAGGAAGCGGGCAATGCCACAAACCCTCAGCCAGCGACTCTCACCGGCGGCCCGACCGGTTTTGAGCGAGGAGGAGTAGTGTTTCAGCCCTCCATCTCTCTCGATGCAGCTTCCCAGAGCCGCTTCTATCGAGTCGAGTTCGAGGCTGCGAATGCCTCGGCCATGGCGTATTTCATGCAATGGCAAGTCGCCGAAGTGGCCTTCT
>CAWIUZ010000112.1:0-16318 GCA_963838915.1 uncultured Acidobacteriota bacterium | reverse complement strand
AGTATCGGTCATGGCTTCCAAGCCCTTCCGCCCACCCATGTCTCGCGGGTGAGCACTGCGGCCATGATGCCGAGGGCAATCAGAGCAGGAATTGATAAAATCAAAAGCAGGTTCATTTCGTTCCTTTCTTAGCAACAGTTCCGATTTCGACTCCGTTATCAATGACGAAGCGGAGGATGCGCCCGTACTCGTCGATTTGAGCAGATGTGTATCCGTTTTCTTCGCCAATGGTGCGGTAGTCGCGGAGCCATTCTTGTGAGTGTGGACTTCGCACCCGATTACTATCTTTCCGAGAGAGTATTGAGCTACGAGATGGCGAGTCCCTTGCACTGCGAGAGGGGATACTATGCATTTGGCGTGGTCGCCGATGCTGGCGTGGTTGCCGATGCTGGCGGTCGCCGATGCGGGCGTAGTTGCCGATGCTGGCGTAGTTGCCGATGCTGGCGTAGTCGCCGATGCGGGCGTAGTTGCCGATGCTGGCGTCGTTGCCGATGCGGGCGTGGTCGCCGATGCGGGCGTAGTTGCCGATGCTGGCGTAGTCGCCGATGCGGGCGTGGTCGCCGATGCTGGCGTAGTTGCCGATGCTGGCGTAGTCGCCGATGCGGGCGTAGTTGCCGATGCGGGCGTGGTTGCCGATGCTGGCGTAGTTGCCGATGCGGGCGTAGTTGCCGATGCGGGCGTCGTTGCCGATGCTGGCGTCGTTGCCGATGCTGGCGTAGTCGCCGATGCTGGCGTCGTCGCCGATGCTGGCGTCGTCGCCGATGCTGGCGGCGTTGCCGTCAGGTAAGACTCTCCATCCATTCCGACTAACCGGAATAGCGAATAGTTCTTCGTTTGAGAGTATTGCGTCGTTTCGCAGTCTGATGCTCATTGTTTCCTCCAGTATAGAAGCGCGGCGAAGGTCAATCGACAAATACAAATACCATACCATTCTTGATTGATCCGCTGATCAAATTGCCAGTGCATCCATCTTGGCGCAGGGGCTGCGGGCGGCTGCGGTCAGTTCGTCTGCCAGTTCATGTGAATAGCTGATTGTGACTTTGTTCCCATAACGCCATCGGTAGCGATGATGCGCGATCCGCGAGTGTAGGTCGGTCCTACGTATTTCGTCTGAATAGCTTCAGTTCATTCACCAGTGCCGATGGTATCGGCTGATTCAAGGTGTGCCCGGTCTACGCTCCGGGCTCCTGGTACCATCCAGGGCGCTCCCGCTTGCCGATGGAGACGGCGCGGAAAATTCCCTGAGTCAGGGCCAGGAAAAGATGAATGGTTGGAATGCCCATACGGTGGAAGACCGCCGCTTCACGATGCTGGCTCCGTCAACCACGGCGACCACAGCTCATGAACCCCCTGAGTTTATCCCGTATCAGTTCGATCGTGTAACGCACTGGCCCCGATACGCCCAAGGACCAACATAGTATGCCACAGTGGGGCAGGGGTTGGTAGCGATCATGCGGGTGCCGCGACTACTTCCGGCTCGCCTCGCCCCGACCCACCTTCGCGTTGAACTCCTCAGACTTACGCAGCGGGATGATTGGCGTCGTGCCTTCCGCTAACCGGGCGTTCCGCACGCTGGACACTTCGGCAGGGGTGAGTTGGCGCCACTTCCCCACTTCCAATCCCTCCAGGCTCAGCGGACCGATGTGGGTGCGAACCAGCTTCAAAACTTTAAAGCCCACGGCCTCGATCATGCGCCGGACCTCACGGTTTTTGCCTTCTGTCAGCACAATATCGAGCCACGTGTACTTGCCGCGATCTTCCCGCCGCCGCACGCTAATGGGTTCCGCCACGTCCCCGCGTTTCATCTCGACGCCGGCGTTCAGGCTGGCGATCACCTCATCGCTCATCAGAGCATTGGTCTTTACCAGGTAGGTTTTCGGGACTTCGGACTTCGGATGGGTGATGAAGTGGGCGAACTCCGTGTCATTGGTAAGCAGTAGAAGACCGGAGGTGTCCTTATCCAGACGCCCAACGGGCGCCACCCAGTTGTTGTTTTCCCCCACATACTCGTAAATGGTCGCGCGGCCGCCGCGGTCGCCATGGCTGGTAATCACGCCCTTCGGCTTATAGAAAAGCAGGTAACGTTTACGCGCCGGTTTTAGGCGTTGGCCATCCATGTGAAACGCGTTGCGGTCAGGGGTGACCCAGACTTCCACGTCACGCACAGTTCTACCGTTCACCTTGATCCGGCCCGCCAGAATGGCCTGCCGCGCCGCCGTGCGGGAAGCCAGTCCAAAGCGGGAAAGCACCCGATCGAGAGTCATGGTGGGTTTGCGTTTCATTCCATCTCCATTTCTCGCCCCACTCTCTTTTTCTCCGCGGCCTCCAACACCAGCCTTGCCGCCACCGCGCCCTGCGTCAACCGCGAGATCTGCCGGGCTCATGAGCTCAGGAAAGAAACCTCATCGAGCTGGATAAATTCCTGGATCATCGGCACCGTGGATCGGTCCATTTCCTCGATGGTGCCGAAAAACGCCACCCGGCCGTCCACCAGGAACACCACCCGATCCGCCAACTTGCGCGCCAGTTTCACATCGTGGGTCACCACCACAGAAGTCAGGCCGCTTTGCCGCTTGACCTTCAGGATCAGGTCGCTGAGGGTTTGCGCCATCAGCGGATCAACCATCGTGGTGGGCTCATCGTACAGGATGCACTCAGGCTCCGCCGCCAGCGCGCGGGCGATGGCCACCGCACGTTTCATGCCGGTGCTCAGGTCGGGAGGCATCAAATCGCGCATGCCTTGCAAGTCCACGTGCGCCAGCAGATCATCAACACGCTGCTGAATCTCGTCCTCGTCCACCGCCAGTCCCCGCACGGCCCGCTCGCGCAGAGGATACGCAACATTTTCGCCAACGGTCAGGGAATCGAATAGCGCACCGGATTGAAAAACCATGGTGACCCGCCGGCGGACGTCCATCAGTTCTTCTTCACTCAGAGCCGAGACTTCGAGGCCTGACACCAACACCTGCCCCGCGTCGGGTTTGAGAAAACCTAGAATGTGTTTAAGCGTCACGCTTTTTCCCACGCCGCTGCGCCCCAGCACCCCCACCATCTCCCCTTTGAGCACCTCAAAGCTGACGTCCTCAAGAACGGCGTGGTCGTCAAACGCCTTATAAACGTGGCGGAAGTCGATGTAAATTTCTGGAGAGGGCCAGGATTTCCGTTGGTCAGTCATGTAGGTCAATTATGGATTATGAAGTAAAAATTATGAAGTATGATTATTCGGCTGGGTGCAGCCATGGCGGAGGCTTGCGAGGTTATGGTCTTATGGTCGCGCGGATGGAAGTCTGATCACCACCTCAAGACCCTGGGGCGAGCGGTTGCGACACTCGACCGTGCCGCCGCAGGCTTCGATGCAGGTTCTGACGATGGCCAAGCCCAGACCCACCCCGCCCGTTTCCCGCTGGCGCGCGAGTTCGGGACGATAAAACGGTTTGAAAACCGCTTCCAGCTCCGACTCGGGAATCCCCGGTCCAAAATCCGCAACGGTAATCGCAATCTTCCCATCTTTTTCCCGCGCTGCGATGGCAATAGGCCCCGAATCCCCCGCGTAGCGAATGGCGTTGCGCACCACATTAGCCAGCGAGCGAAAAAGGTACTCCGGCCGAACCAGCACCTCCAGACGCTCGTCGATATCGATTTCAATCGCGGTGCGCTCGCCGGCCTCACGCTCCACAACCTGCCGGACCGTTTCCGCAACTTTGACGGGGGTCAACGCCGTTGTGGAAGTGTCCAGTTGCGCACGGGAGAAGAGCAACAGCTCGTTAACCAGGCCGGACATGTGTTCCACTTCCGCTTGCACGCCTTCCACATAGGTTTGCAAAGGCTCCTGGGCTCGCTGGCCCAGGATGCCCACTGCCACCTGAATGCGCGCGATGGGCGAGCAGAGTTCATGGGCGATGTCGCTGAGGAAACGTCGTTGCCCATGCACGTAACCGGAAAGGCGCTCGGCCATGCGGTTGATGCATTCGCTCAGTTGCCCTAATTCATCGCGGCGGTGGTCTCGTCGATCTTGTGCGAAATCGCCTCGAGCGAGAGATAGAAGAAGTCGCGCATTGACCCGCCCAGGGCGCGCGAGCCGGTTTGCGTGGTCCCCAGGGTCAGGAAGTTCGCCAGCACGGAGCGCATGATCATTTCGCTGTGGTGCTGGATCGAGGCCTGCGGATCGCGCACGCGCCCGGACACTCCCGTAAAAGCGAAATCCCACCCATTCGGCAGGGAGAGCCCCGTGCTCTCGTGCGCGGCCAACATTTGCACCCAGCTCTGCGCCGCCTTGCGGTCTTCGGCGGAAACGTTGGCGCCCTGCTTGATGGTGGGCACTCCCAGGCCGTTCCGCTCGATCGAGATCGCGTCGATGCGGTAGATCTGGCTTTTCATGTACCAGTGCTGATAGGCGGCGCGCAGTACGGAGCGGCCGTAGAAGTACGCTCCCTCCATGTCGTTCACGAAGTAGGCGAGTTTTTCGGCGGGGACCAGCACATTAACGAAGTTGTTTCCGCGATATCCATATTGCTCCAGGAAGAGCAGCGACTCCCCGTCTTCATCGACGTGATACCGATAGAAGGTGTAAGGGAGGCGTGGCGCGAGTTTGCGCAGCCGGACTTTGTCACCATCGATGTGCCATAAGTCCTCGTGCGCGGCACAGCCGAAATCCAAACAAAGTAGCGCATTTTCTTTCACCGTTTCAAAGTTTTGAGTTACCCAGCAGCCCGTGCTGGTGGGCGATTCGAGTCCTATAAAAAGGTTGTCCCGGACTTCCTCGGCAATCTGTTTTGCCAGGGCAAAGCCCGGCTCGTTTTCCTTGAGGCCGGGCACAATCTGGTAGTCTGCGGCCCGGATGGGCAGCTTGCAGGCCAGCAATGCCGCTTTCACATCCGCATCCGAGCGCCGCATCTTTTCGTAAATCAGGAAGGCATTGCGGCCTTCTAAGACGGCGTTGTACTCGCCCAGGTCTCTGATGAAACCGGCGAAATTGGCGGTGCCGACGGCGCCGCGTAAGGAGGTTTCGGGTGCAAGGTGCCGGGCGTCAAGGACTCCACCTCCCCTCGGAGAGGTGGGGGGAGGTGTCGCCTCGGGGACTGCTCCGCCGTCTGGCGCTGCCGCGGGATTCAGTCCCACATCGTTGCCGATCGGCCCCCCGGGGAACAAAGTCACCATCGGGTAGCTTGTTTGCGGCGTTACGATCTGGCGAACTGTTTCAAACCAACTCATGGTTTTTTCATTTCCGATTGGCAATCGGTGATTGCAATTGCTCAATCACAAATCACAAATCACAAATCGCAAATTCAAAATTCCGCCGGCAGCACTGCTGGCCTAAAGGCTGGCGCTACGGCTAAAACACGGACGGCAGCGGCGCGGGCATCCACACTGCCGCGCGTGGCGTTCCCACAATTGCTCCGTCGCTCAAGCTGGAAGCGACGGGCTGTTCGGCCGCGAGGTCGGCGAGGGCTTTGGCCCAGAACTCATCCGCGTGCCCCTGGTCCGTACGCTCGGCATCAAAGCGGGTGTTGCCCGAAAGCGTGACGAGCTTCTTCATCGCGCTAAAGGCGCGAGCGATTTGCGGCGCATCCGGGATAAGATCCAGCCGCTCTTCCATGCGCCGCCGGACGCGATACGCCATGTCTTCTTTCACCGCCGCCGTAAACGTCACCGGCTCGACGCGCGGACCAAATTCCTGCTGCAACGATTCCGCCAGCGGCGCGCCCATGCCCGTGGAGTCAATGCAGGCGCGGCGAATTAGGAAATCTCCCTGTAGGGGCGGTTCGCGAACCGCCCCTAGGACGCGCCGTATGGACAACAGTTCCCGAGCGAAGGCAAGCTGCTCGGCGAACGGTGTATTCGAAAACGTGCGAACCATGCGCGTCACGGCAATGACGCGGGGCTGTAGGGGCGGTTCGCGAACCGCCCCTACATCGGTGGTCACGCAATCCACCCAAAAAACCGTCCGGTCGTGGCGCCGGCCTATATCGATGCCCATGTAAAAGTCCGCAGATAGGGGCGCAGGACGATGCGATTCCACAAGCGCATGGTCACTCCCCGTGGTTGGAGGTACGGGACCTTGCGCCCCTGCGTGAAAACTCGCTGATTCCCACCTGGGGCGGGGCGCCGAGGCCAGGAACTGAAGAGGACAGTCCGTGCTGGCCTCGGCGCTGACGCACTGGGCGATGAGTGCGGGTGGGATAAAATTCTCCGCGGTCGAGACGAACTGGCAGCAGTACTCCTGTTGCCAGGAGGTTTCGTCGTCACAACCCGCGCGGAGCAGTTGCAAGTCAATGTTGAGCCCCTGGCGGATGGCCTCGTAAATGTCCACGCAATGGGCGGACCACACCAGGCGATCGGATGATCGGGTGATCGGGTGAAACGATGATCGGCTGAACAGAAGAATCTAAGTTCGAGAGCCGGAATTCGTCGAGGGTTTCTAATTTCGACTGTTCACCCGATCTCCCGATCTCCCGATCACCCGATTCCGTCAATCCTGCCGCCTTCGCCAGTTCGTAAAACTTCCCCTGCTGCCCGTTGGGCGTCGAGATTACTTCCAGGCCATACCCGCGCGTGATGGTGGGGAAGAGGGCGGCATAGATCTTGTCGGCGTCGGCATGGAAAGCGAACTCGTCCAGCGTGACATTGCCCGAGTAGCCGCGCGCCGTGTCAGGGTTGGCGGGAAGGCCGTAGATGACCGATCCGTTGGCGAAGCGCACTTCCAACTGTTTAATCAGCGTGCCTTCGAAAAAGCTCGATTCGCAGGCCCGCGCCAGAATTCCGCAAGATTTAATGTGCTCCTGAACTTTTTCCATCAGCAGTCGCGATTGCCGCTCGCCTTTGGAAAGGAATATCCAGGTTGTCTTTTTCTTCAGGCATTCGAGCAGAGCGCGAATCGAGGCGGCGAAGGAATAACCGATCTGACGAGCCTTCACCACGATCTTGAGGTGTGAATCATCCTCAACCCAGCGGCGCTGATAAGGAAGCAGTTGCAGAACCGGACCTAAAGAGGTTAGGACGGTCACGTCTTCTCGGGCATCTCTCGAGGCGCGACTGTCATCCTGGCAGAAGATTCCATGATCCTTCGGCTTACCACCTGATACGGAAACGATTCCGCTCCTTGGTAAGGAGGGGTCAGGGGTGGTTGGTGACGTCGGGGTGCTGGCACCCACCACCCCCAACCCCTCCTCCCGCTGAGGAGGGGAGTCACTTTCGGGGAAGCGAAGGATCTCCGCAGTTTCCTCTTGCCCTTCGCCGGAAGAACAACTGCAGAGATCCTTCGCTTCGCTCAGGATGACAGGCTTCGTGTTTTTCTTCTGTCGACTCGCAGTATTGTTCTGTCGACTCGCAGTCAAGTTCTGTCGACTCGCAGTATTGTCCTGTCGACTCGCAGTCAAGTCCTGTGGACTGTCAACTGTTGACTGTCGACTCTTGACCTTTGACCGTCGACTCTCGACTTTCGACTGTCGACTGCTTTGCGGCTTGTTACGCTTTCGCGGCATCGCCACGTCCCCCATTGAGCACCGGTTGACAAGTCAATCCGTAGATCTGCTGAATTCTCTGCAGCATCGCCGGCCCCAGCGGTTCGCCGGCCTGCTGTCGCTTGGCATCCTGCTGCAGCGTCCCAATCTCTTCCCTGAGCTTCTGCTGCGTCAGCACGAGAGTGCGCATTCTCTCTTCCGTAAATCTAAGGGCCTGCCGGGCCTTGTCCCTCTGCACGACGAGGAGTTTGTGCTTGAGGTTCAGATTGGCGCGCTCCATGCGGGCGTGCTCGGCATCCTTGGGCGTAATCGGCGGGGCGTCCTGGTAGAGGTTCAAGTAGCCGGTCAGGAAAGCGGCTTTTGCCAAGCGCGCTTCCGCGGATTCGGGGTCGCCCAGGCCGGCCAGCAGCGATTCGCCAGTTTCAACCAGGTAGTGCACGCGCTGGGCTTGCAGTTGCGGGTTTCCCTGAAAGTAACTCTTGACGGCGGTGAGGGTGATCCCGCGGACGCTGCATTCATTCGCCGTCTCGACGACCTCTTCAAAGGTCGAACCCTGGGTGAGCAACGTGTCTACCAGTTTCTGCGTGCTCTCATCGCGCAACACGGGGTTCTTCGCAAGGCTCTCGGTGGCGGGTGCCGCATCGTCGGCCGGGGAAGCTGCTTCCCGGCCGTTCTGTTCTTTCGCTCTCTGCTGGGCCGAAGGGGTGGAATTAGTTTCGGTCGTCGAGTCGGTAGACGCCGGCGCTTGCTCGATTACCTTCCCGTCGGCGATTTCCACGGTTGTGGCGATTTGAGCGCGTTTCTTCATTGCCGGGGCTCCACGTAGATTCCCTCGTCGAACGGAAGGCGGCCATCGAAATAGTCGATCCCCTGGGCGGTGATCTTCACCAGTGGAATTTCACGTCGCGAGCGGGGCCCGCGCACATGCTCGACAGCTAACAGCCCTTTTTCGGCGAGGTAGGCGATATGAAAATTCAGGTCTTCCAAGGGTATGGGATACCCAATAATGTCCAGCTCACCTTGCAGAAGAGGCAAAGTAGCTGCTTGAGGGTAGATGAGTCCTAGATAATAGAGGATCTTTCCCCGAATAAGTTCCTTATAACGAACACTTGCAGCCATGGTTGATTAACTCCTTGAGTCCTGTTTCGTTTCTGCTGGGTCCGGCGCCGGCTCCTCGGACTGATCACGCAACGATCTGAATTCCGGCGGATGAGATTCACGTCTTAATTCGGGAAAAGCACTGGTTCGCACCGGCAGCCCAGACTTGGAACGTAACGCGCAAAAATCATCGGTAGCGCGGCAGCGCAAGCTGTTCATGTCATGGTGCATGGCTTTCAGGGCAATCAGGATTTCCTGGTGCTCGAAGCTCTCCTGCGACTCGTGATGCTCGACGCAGCTCGCGAGGCGCGCCAGCGCGTCCGCCTGGCCGCTTTGTGCGCCCAGGAACTTCTCGATGTATTGCCGCACCAGGCCGTAGGCTCCGTCCATCTGCAGCCGCTTGACATCCATCGACTTCTCAATCCAGTACTGCGCCAGACGGAAAAATCCCCAGCCGAAGGCGATCAGAACCAGAACGCCGGGGCCCCACCAAAGCGCCACATGCTGAAGGTCTAAAGGGTTCATCGGACAAGCACCCCCGCTATGAATCCACCTGCGAAGATTTCCGCGGCGTGGTATAAGCGCGTCCGCCAGGTGCCGCGAACGGCCTTGAGCTCCGCGCGATGCGCCGCTTCGCTGCGGGCGAGAATCTGGTCCTTGTCGGCCAGAGCTGCGTTGAGCTTCGAGATCGCCCCGGCCTGTTGTTCTTCGAGGGCCGAGTCGAGCTTTGTCTGCTGCTCGCAGTTCGACACTTGCTGGGTAATGACCTGGCTTTGCTGGCGGCAGGAATCGAGCTCCAGGAAAGCGCCTTCGACCTTTCTCACTCCCTGGTCCGAGAGCACCAGCGCCGGCGAATCGTTCTGGACGGATGCGCCGCTGGCATTCTTCCCCTCGCTCCCTTGGGGGAGAGGGTGGCCCGCGGCGGCAGCTTCATCAGCCGTCGCGGGACGGGTGAGGGGGTTCAGGGTCTGCTGCGCTGAGCCCTGATCCGCGTTCTTGCTGGTCGCTGAGGCCTCGGAGCTGATATCTGCTTTCCCTGACCCCTGACCCCTGACCCCTGCTCTTGCAGCCGTGCCATCACCTGCTTCACCACTTGCTCGGTAGACAGGCTGGCCAGCTCGCTGTCGTGCGTAAGCTCTTCTTTGCGGAGCGACTCGAGACTCTGTTGCAATGCCTCGGCCTGGCGCGCGAGCTGTTGCCGCTGGCCCTCGAGTTCCTTCGCCGCTTGGGCGCTCTGGTGGGCGTCCTTAAGCGCGCTCGAGGCCTGTTGCTGCAACTGCGAAATCTGTTCCGTGCTTTGTTTCTTGATCTGCTGGGCCTCGATCGCCTCGCGCTGGCGCGCCCGGTGCTCGCACGACCAGGCAAAGAACATGATGACCACACCGGCCAGGGCGGCCACCGGCAGGCCCGGCGCGGTCCGCAAAAGGCCCTGTAGGCTGAGGCTTGACAGCTTGCCGGCGGCGGAGCCAGTGGTGCTTACGTCGGTTGTCTGCGATGGCGGCTTGGTGGTTCCCATTACTTGCTCCCAAAAAGGCGTTGCAATGTCTCGTTGGCCTTGCCCAACCCGTAGAGCGCTGCGATGAATAACGTCAGGCCCTCCAGGCTTGGCATGATATGAGTGCGAAGCACAAGGTAGGTAATCCAACCGCATGCAAATGACAGCGCGATAAACGCCCCCAGGCGGCTGAAACTGGCCTCACCTGACTCGGAAAAAAGCTCCTGAAAGAATTTGATCATGATTCGTTTCTATAACCTTTCTTCTCCGGGGATTCCCTCCTTGATCGGAAGGGGCGGGGATGGCTAAACGGGTCCACAATTCTCGTCCGCCACTCCCTACCCCGTTCCTGCCGGGAGGGGGAATTAGATTGAACCTGCCTTCGGCCTCCGCACCTGCGGTGGCAGTTGAACGAAGGCGCCGGCAGGGCAAAAAAAACAACGGAAGCGAAAAAACCGGCGTGGCGAGGCTCGACAGCGTTTCAGGCAGGTAGGCTCCTGCCGTTTTTGCCGCTTGCCCCGTTTTAGCTCGGATCTCTTGCTCCATGAACGTAGCCTATCATGTGGAATTGGTACCATGGGAAAAGGTGGAACAGATGATAAGAATTTTCTTGTGTCACTGTATATACTGACTATAAAGTTAAGTACCGTTTTTACAATGAAAAAAAATGTTCCGCAGGTGACGCAATTTGACACATATATGCAAAAGTCTGCATATTTGCGCGAGGCACCTGGTGGGCTCTAACTGTGGCCAAGCTCTGACAGAGTGTCGCACCCCGGCCGCGGAATGGGCCTAAAAGCCTGAAAAATAGACGGCGTCGCCCAGGTCGTGATGGAGACTCGGCCCCATCTCGCCCGGAATCACGTGACCTTCGATGCAGGCCCTTGGCTTTACTGACGACTTTGCGTCTAGAATAGTGACTGCTTAAATGGCGGCGGAGGGCTGTCTCTGGTGGGGGAGGGTGCGGCGATGAGGGCTGTTGTCCAACGAGTAATCAAGGCGGAAGTGCGCATCGAGGGCCGTGTGGTGGGCGCGGTCGGAAAAGGGATGGTTGTGCTCCTGGGCGTCGGGAAAGACGACACCCTCAAAGATGCGCAATCACTGGCCGACAGGATCCTCAACCTGCGCATCTTTGACGACGCGCAAGGGCGCATGAACCTGTCGCTGCTGGATACGGATGGGCAACTGCTCTGCGTCTCCCAGTTCACGCTTTACGGCGATTGCCGAAAGGGCCGCCGGCCGAGTTACGATCAGGCGGCCCGGCCGGAAGCGGCGTGCGCGCTTTACGAAGCTTTCGTGGCTGCAGCGCGAGCCGGCGGTGTCACCGTCCAGACGGGAAAGTTCCAGGCCATGATGGAGGTCGAGCTTGTGAATGACGGGCCGGTTACGCTGTTGCTCGACTCAGAACGGGTACTTTAGAAATGTTTTGGCTCCGGCGGGCGCAGAATTCAACGAGCAGCCCTCTCCCTCGGGGAGAGGGTGTCGCGCTCCGGCGCACTCATCAGCCAGAGCGTGACGGGTGAGGGGTCACTTCGCAACAAGACGAAGAACAATTCAAATGGCAAATGGCACAGGTCAAACGGCAAACGGTGTTTCAATTTATAAAAATGCCAAATTATAAACTATGTTAATTTTGCTATTTGACAGTTTGAAATCGCTCTTTCCTTATCAGAGCGAAGAAGGGAAGAGACCCCTCACCCGTTCCGTCAGCTGACGGACTGGAGAAAACGCCGTCGCCGGACGCCCTCTCCCCACGGGAGAGGGCGGTCTATCACCTGTGGGCCTCCCTGTATGCAGCCGATCGTGCAGGCAAAAACCGGCGAGGTGGCTCAGAGCAGCTTCGCCAGCCGGCCGGAGACCTCCTTGGCAAAGCGGTCGATGTAGCCCAGAGCGTACTCCTTCACATCGGCCTTGGGGTCCATCAGCGGGGTCAGGTCGATGGCATAAATCAACGACGTCGACTTGTCGACGCCATGGGAGGCTAGAAATGTAGCGTTGGCCCTCCGGCGGCCCATCACGGCCAGGTCGTAGCGCTTTCCGCCGGCCACTTGCGAATCGAACAAACCCACCAGCGACGTGGCCAAGTTCTCGTGGCCATCCACGTCGAAGACGACTTTGTCGTCGTCGTTCAGCCAGTCGAGATTGCGCCAGACCTCGCAGCCGTAGAGGTGCTGGGGCCGTGAATCGGCGGGCAGTTCGCGCAAGGCCTGAATCACCCGCAGAGCGACGCCGACGTGCGTGTCGTGCTTGTCAGCGAGGTTGTGGGTGTAAATCACCTGGGGCTTCGCGGCCGCGATGATGAGCTTCAGGTCTCCCACCACGTGGGAGTTGTTGGAATCCTTGACCGCGCCGCTCGAGTAGTCTAGGAAAACATGGGCGCTGTACTCACCCACGTAGGCTGCTTTCTTCTGCTCCTTGCGCCGGATCACCTGCATTCCCTCGTCTGAATATCGCCCATAGATCCCATCGCGGGGGCTGCCGGCGCCGTTCGTGACCGTCACACCGGCAAATCCTTTGTCCGGCTTGCCGAAGCACTCGAGGATGCCATGATAGGCCATGATCTCCAGGTCGTCCTGATGGGCCGCGACGCCCATATGCGTGGTCCGCTCGAGGGCCGCATCCACGGAAGAGCCGTCCGCGACGTAAATCTCTGCTCCAGAATTATGGAACTCCATCCGCTTCCTCCTTAAACGCAGGGATTAGGGACTAGGGACTAGGGAACAAGCTGCCCCGTGTTCGCTGTCTACTCCCGATCCCCGGTTCCCTGCTCATTATATCTATGTGTATATCCTTATATATGTATATCTTTTAGTATATTGCCCGATGCAGATCAAGCGCCTTCGCCGGTGTTTCTTCCCACCTGCCCACCTGCCCATCTGCCGACCTGCCTACTGCCTGCCTACTGCCTCGCTGCCGGCAAACTGGCTGCCGCCACGGCCTGGCCTATCCTCCGTGTGGCTTCATCCGGAAGCCGGACTCTGATCTTTTCGGCCAGTTCGGGGAATTCCGTCCGCAGAACTTCCTGCGCCCGGTTGAGGATGATGGTCCCTCCTTCGCCCGAGGTCACGCGGCCCAGGATCAAAACATTGCGAAGCACGTAGAAATCCGCATAGTGCGCGATGCCGTAGCCGGCGTAGCAGCCGATGGTCTCGAAGATCTGTCTGGCATTCTCCTCGCCGGAATCCGCCATTTCCTGAACCGCCTTGAGTTGCTGCGCGGGCCCAAGGCGCGGGTCCAGCTTGATTCCCGCCTCGGGCGCCAGCCGGAAGACCGCCTGCTGGGAGAAGTACTGAGCGCCGCAACCCGGATCGCCTGACCACTCGTCGATCGGAGCCTCGGTGTCAAAGTCCACGGGACAGAAGGCGAGTTCGTTTAACCAAGTAGTTAACTCGCCCGACTCGGTGACATACCCTCCTGCTTCGCTCGAACCCAGAGCGATCCCCAGCACGGCGTTATCCTGAAGTGACATGGAGCCGGCCAGCGCCGTCACCTCGCCGTCGTTGACCACTTCGAACGGGATATCGCCCCAGGCACGCTTCATGTCGAGGAAAAGATTTCCTACGCGAGTCTCGAAAAGGTCTTTGGGCACGCCGCGATAGAGGGACGCGACGCGAGGGCGATTGTTGATGTAGATACCGGCGGAACTGCCCCCGATGGCGTCGACGCGAGGCAGGTGTTCGGCCGCCGACTTAAGACCCGCCATGATCTCGTTATAATGGTAGCTCGGGTCCACGGCGTTGCGGGGATCCCAAACCACCTCTTCGGTAAAAACCGGCTCGCCGTCGATCACGGCCGCGGCCTTGCGGTCCGTAGCGCCAAGGTCGAATCCGATGCGGCAGCCTTCGAGGTGCCTCCCCAAAGCCATGGCGCCCTCCGAGGGCTCAGGGATTTTTCGAGCACTGGTCACCTCCACCGTGAACGGGTGCTGATACACACCTCCGAAGAACTCCGCGTCGAAAGCGCGCAGGCCTTGAGCCGAATAAGCCTGCTGGATGTGCTCACCAATGCTGCGCGGCCCGCCGACGATGATCTTCCATCCTCCGTGCATCCAGAGAAGAAACTTCACCAACCGCTCCGCAAAGCGCAAGTTGAAATGCGACGCCTCGTGCTTTTCATCGAAACACCAGGTCTTGTAAACGGAAACGAATCCGGCGTGACGTTCGAGCGCAATGATCAGCGGAACTCCCGCGCCGCTCGCCCGGACCTCCTCGAGGTAAGCGTGATTAGCCAATACGGCTGGAGCGAACCGCGCATGCAGCGGCGGCACGACTCGAGGTTTTACAAGGTACGCGAACTCCGTCATTTTCCCCCCAGGGCTATCGCCACGGTCGATCGTCGAATCTCCGCCGTTCGACGCCACGAAAGAGTATAGGTGTCCTCCCGCCATCGGTCAAGAAAGGGGTACGTCGGGCAGGGGTGCCTGGAAAGGTGGCGGCAGAGTTCTGACTCACCTACTGAGGATTGCAGAATTAAGTGACATACCCCCTCACTCCCCCGCCCCTCTCCCCCAAGGGGGCGAGGGGAGAAATAACCCGCGTTTATGCCCTCGCCCCCTTGGGGGAGAGGGTAGCGCGCAGCGCCAGGTGAGGGGGTCGGTCCGTCACTATATTATGTAACCCTCAGTAGTGTGCGGTCATTTGCTTTGCGACTTCCACCATCCGATCCCGGACGATGATCAAAACTCCCAGAACTTCGAGACGAACCAATAAAAGTGTACCCACAGGAAATAGGCGGCGTTCCAAATCCACTCCCGTTCGATGATGATCAATCCAAGAGCGAGCAGCAGAACGCCGAATCGGATGACTGATGATCTGTTCATCGTCTCTCTCCGCCCCCTGGTCCTTCGACCTGCCCATAGTCTCTCACTCTTTTTGAGTTTTGCAACCCGGCTGGTTTCTGCCAAGCCGCCGCCCTTAGGTGTGCGCTCCGAGACACATTCCAGCGTGGTCGTCGTGGTTCCATTCGGAACCGCACGTGCGATTTTCCCGCTTCCGGCTCTTCGGTTGGTGATTCGTTGGAAATCGGAAAAATATGGCCGAGACTTCCGATGAAGCTAGCGTCTTGTCCCGTCCAACCCTTGACAATGACCCTCTCCCCTTTGGGGGAGAGGGTGGACCGCAACCGGCGCTTTATTCAGTCCGTTAGCCGACGGAGCCCGGGTGAGGGGGTTCCGGCCAATCGGCTCATCATCAACATTAAAGCGGGGCAGGTTACTAGCCGGCCCGCTTGCCGCTCGCTCTCCGGGGCTTTGGCTTGCTCTTGCCCTCGAGATTAAGCGCCACGGCAGCGCGGATGAGATCCTTCAAGGCCGCCTCATCGACCTTGTCGCCTTCGTGGATGTCGATGGCGCGCCTGACGTTCCCCTCGAGGCTGGAGTTGAATAGACCTGAAGGGTCCTTGAGCGCCGCGCCCTTGGCAAAGGTCATCTTGACATGGTCCTTGTACGTCTCCCCCGTGCAGACGATGCCGCCGCGGGACCAGACCGGTGTTCCGGGGTTCGTGGGTTTCACCCACTTCCACTCTTCCACGATCTCAGGGTCTGCCGCGCGGATGATCTCGCGCACTTTCGCGAGCGTCTTCCCGCGCCAGTCCCCAAGTTCCTTGATCTTCTTGTCGAATAATGCAGAGGCAGATTCCACCGCGACAGGCCTGTTCATGTACACCTCCAGCTCTCGAATCGAGTTTAGCTGCGCTCAGCGTAACCTACAACCTCCGCAAGTGGAAGCCGCTTCTGGTTCGATAGCAGTTCGGAAAGATGGTGGCAACCCGCGTGCGGGCTTAATAGGGATGATTGGAATAATGTTGAATACATGACTATTACAAATTCAAGGTCGGCGTCACCGGGTTACCGGAAGGATCGGTCGCACAGTGCGTAGCGCCGGCCGCCGCGATTGTGGTCTGCGGCTCTTCCTTGACTCAGCTATCCGATGTATTTGAATTTAAGTCCCAGTTTGTCTGTTAGTCGACGCAGATGCTCGACCGCATTCTTGTAGTCTTTGTGCGCCTCCATGAAGTAGCCCCCGTACTTAACGGTAATCACGAAGTTGTTACCGTTCGGGTGGATTGGATGGTCCGCGATCAAATACCTCTCCCTACTTGTGCTAAAGGGGATGAGCGGTCTTAGTCGGTTCGAGTGCCCTTTGTCCATGATGAATCTTAACACCTACTCATACATGTCACGAACCGATACAACCCGAGTTTCGTGCCCGTCGAGGTCGATGGTTGCTCCTCGATGGATTCCGCAAAGCAGGTTCTAACCCGCATA
>CAWIUZ010000111.1:0-7072 GCA_963838915.1 uncultured Acidobacteriota bacterium | reverse complement strand
AGACGAAGTCTCCTACCAGGCTTTCAATGTTCCCGTCAAAAATCAGGCCAACGAGTTCGCCCTCTTTGTTAATAACGGGCGAGCCCGAGTTCCCGCCGATGATGTCGCAGGTGTTGACGAAATCCACCGGACCAGACAGATCCAGGCGGTTACGGCGCTCCATGTATCGCGCCGGCAGATTGAAGGGGTACTTAAGGCCAAAGCTATAGGCCCGATCGTAAAGGCCGTAAAAGGTGGTTATGGGAGGGGCTTCGGTCCCGTTCATGGGGTAACCCTTGACCGCGCCATAGCCTAGGCGGAGAGTGAATGTCGCGTCAGGATAGAGTGATTTCCCGTAAACGGCGAAGCGAGCCTGGCCGATCTTTTCGCCTGCCGGAGTTTCTACACTTTCCACTTCGTCCTCTAACGACTTGATTCTCTTTCGATCAAAGGGATCGATCTTTCGCGCCAAGACAATCATGGGGTCGGTGGACGCCTGAACGGCCGCCTCGCCTCCCTCGACCAGCGACTTGCGAAATGCCGGATCAGCTAACTTAGTTCCGTCGACCGCCTCCGCCACGACTTCGCTGGGACTGCGCGAGTCCAGTACCGCCTTCACGAAGGGATCGTCCGCGCCCAAGCCTTCCTGGGCGAGTTGCAGCCCTGCCGTTAACATCGCCTTTTCAAATCCCGGGTAAGCCGGCGCGGGCGAGAAGAGTCGAAAACGCAACGATTCGAGCTGCGAATCGTGATATCCCTCGAGCCGTATTCCGTCGGGCTTTTTCACTTCTGCCACGTATTGGACGATAGCAAGGGCGATTCCCTCCAGGCGAGAGCCTCGTAGGCTATAAAGCCGATAGGTCTTGGCCATTTCGCGATGCTTCAGTTCAGCTTGGGCAATGGCGTTCCATGCCCCGCCATAAGCCTTCTGCCACTCGGGATTGCTTGCCACTTTAGCGCGAAAGCTTGTTTCGTCATTCTGCATCTTGGCGATCAGGTTCTTATCCGCGAGTCCCTGGGCCTGGCCTTCATAAGCCTTCAGCGAATTCGCGTAGAAAAAGATGGTGTTGCCTGCCTCTCGGGCCTGCTCGGACCCCTGCGCGGCATACCGCTTGGCCGCATCCTGCAAGTGTCCCAGGGCTTTGAGGACCAGCGGCAGATCGTAGTCCTTTTCAGTTTCGATCTGGGCCATGGTCTCGTCCCGAGAGGTAGAGCCCGGGTTCCCCGAAACAAAGACCAGTTCGCCATCCGCCGCGCCCTTGGCATTCCATTTCAGATAATCGTGGTTTTCGACCGGTTTGTCGTTTTCGTAAACACGGAACAGGGCAAAATCGATGTCGTAGCGCGGATAAGTGAAGTTATCGGGGTCGCCGCCAAAGAAAGCAGTCTGCTGCTCGGGAGCGAACACCAGACGCATGTCTGTATATTTCTTGTATTGATAAAGCCAATATTCGCCGCCTTGATAAAGGGAGATCACATCGGAGCGCAAACCGGTCTTCTCCAGGCTCTCCTTCTCGATGCTGGCGATTTCGGCTTTGCGGGCCTTGAGCGCGTCTTCATCGCTCATGCCCGGCTTGACGACGCCGCGAACCCGCGCGCTGACGTCCTTCATCTTGGCCAGGACGTTGATCTCGAGGTCGGGGCACTTCAGTTCTTCCGCCTCGGTGCGCGCGTAGAACCCTTCCTTGACGTAGTCCTTGGTGGGGGAGGAGACTTTCTGCAATTGACCGAGCGCCACGTGATGGTTTGTCAGAACAAGTCCGTGCGGACTCACAAAAGACCCGGAGCCGCCATCGTTGAAACGCGCGCTGGCAAGGCGCACGTGGTCAAGCCAGGCGCGCGTGGGCTCGAAGCCGTAGCGCTCCTTGAGTTGCTTGAGCGGCGGATTGTCGAACGTCCACATCCCCTCATCCGCCAGGGAAATAGAGATGCTGAGTAAGGCCCAAACGGAAAGAGTCAGTAAGATCCAGACCCGTCCGTGCCGGAGGCTTCTGATCATTTGTTCCTCTCTTCTGCAATGAAATGTGGTGCCAGCCAGGAGTCCAATTCTGGAATCCCGATACGGGTGAAGTTTACACCTGCAAACGGCGCATGGGAACAGGGATTAGGGAACAGAGAATTGCCGAGGGGTTGTAGGGGCGGTTCGCGAACCGCCCCTACGGCTGCCAGGTTAGAAGAATAACTTCACTCCGAATTTAATCAGGCGGTCTCCTCCGCTTGTCAGCGACGGGAGGGCAAATCCGTGCGCCTCTCCGGTGTAACCGGCATCTTCGACGAAAGGATCGACGGAGCTGAAATTGGGGTGGTTGAACACATTGAGGAAAGCGGCGTCGACGCGTAGCTTGACGCGCTCGGTTACGCTGGTGTCCTTCGAGATCTGGAAGTTACCGGCATTGATGATCGCATCGCGAAGCGAGTTCCGCGGCGCGTTGCCCCACGGCTCTCCATAGAGGCTGTCCGCATAGGCGCCGTTCACCACGAACCGGGCCTGGCTGGCGGAGATGGTCTGCACAGCCCCGGCCGAGTTGTAGGCATTCCAGCTATAGAGCTGATTTGCGGGAGCGCTGCAAGCCGCTGGTGGAGCACCGACGCCACTGCTGTACGCGCAGAGGTCCCCGCCATAAATAGCCACCTGCGAGGCGGGCGCCGATGGCGTCAACACGAACGGGCGAGCGGTCTCATAGAGCCCGTTTGCCAAAGCCAAATCGAAGGAGGTGTCATACGCGCTGCCACCGGTAACATAGTTCAGAAAATACTGGATGGGCGTGTAGGTCTGTCCGCTGGAAAGGACGTAAGTGCCTGAAAGCGACCACCCACCGAGCACGCGCCCCACCAATCCGTTCTGCCTGCGATAGAAGGGGAGCATCTCCACAAAGCTGAGGGTCCACTGTTCCGGAACGTCGAGTCCCGACAAGGCGTGCTCCCCGTGCAGAATGTTGAAAGGATTCTGGGCGTAGGCAGAGCTGTTCGCTCCCGCAAACGTGGAGTAGATCTCGCTGGTATTATCCGTTGTCTTGCTCCAGGTAAAGGAGGTGCGCAGGGTCAATTGGTTCCACAGATTGTTGGTGCGCAGTTCGTTCTGCCAACCGTTGTAGTCGGAGACCGCAGAGTTGGTAACCTGAGCCACAATTCCCAGGTTACAGTTCTCGCGACCGAATCCCACCGCGGTGGAAGTCGAACAAGGGGTGATCCCGGACGGAACCAGGTTGGGGAAGGAATTGGCGAGTCCAGCCACAAGGGGGTTGGCGTTGATGGTCTGGAAAAGATCACCCGCATGGTTGGCCACATAACGCGACTCGATGACGGCGTGGCTACCGAGTTGACGCTGAACTCCAAATGACCAGTTCTGAAGATGGTCAGGCCGGAAGTTGGCGGGGATCGTCACCTGGTTGAAAGTGCGCGGGTCCAAAGTCCCTTCCGTCAAGAAGCTTGCGAGTTCGTTCCGCACGACGGGACCGAGAGGGTCGGCAGGCATCGGGTTTGAGCTCGCCGCGCCGCCCGTGAGGTTCTGGGCTAGTACCTGGGGCGCGGAATCCGCGACGTTGAGATAGATATTGTAGTACGCAGGGTCGTACGTCAGGCGGTAGCCGCCGCGAAGAACCGTTTTCCCCCCATGAGGCGCATACGCGAAGCCGATGCTGGGGCCGAAATCTGTCTTCGGGGACGTAAGCTGCGGCGCCACTCGGACCGACAGCGGAAGTGCGGGATTGAAGAACGGCGTCGAACCGGTCTCATTCGCCTTGTCGTGCTGGTAGAACAGATTTGCGGGCTGGCCAAAATAGGCATAAGAGATGCCCAGGTTCAAGGTGAGGTTCTTCGTGGCCTTGAAGTCATCGCCCACATAGAAGAAGTTGTCGTGCTCCCGGAAATCAAGGTTGGGGTCGCCTTGGGTAATGCCGATGGAAGTAGGGGTGTCGTTAAAGTAATCAGGCATGGTGGCGAACTCGAATGAGCCGTTGTAGTTGGGGAGGAATATGTTGGGCGACCGTTGATACGTAAGGTTCGTGCCGGCCTTCACGGTGTGCCTGCCATGCGTCCAGGAGAGGTTATCCTGGAGCTGGTAGCTATTGGTAATGCGTCCGTCGGGAAGGCCATTCGCAATACCGAAGCCGGCATAACCGGGGGGCACAGTAACGCTTGCCAAGGCGTTTGCCAGGTTATTGTCTGTCGGAACGGTGTTCCCAATCGAGTTGCCGCCGAATTGAAGGACCGCACGGTAAAAATTGAGTCGAGCTTCGTTCACCAGGTTGGGATTAAAGGTCCGTGTCCAGTCCAAACCGGATTGGATGGTGACACCCGGGATGTTGACGGGGTAGCCGGCCCAGGCATTGCCTTCGTCGACATTCACGTACGTTAGGCTCTGCCGAATGTAACGCGCGTAGAGTCGGTCCTTGGACCCCTGGTAGTCCATCCGCCCGAGCACGTCGTATTCCGTAATCGGAGTGGACAGCGTGCGCTCGACGCCTGCAAATTGAACGGGACCGAGAGGGCTTCCGTTCGAACAGGTAACGCCCGAAATGGTCGGCGTGGTTAGAGAACTCGCCTGCGGTTGGGGGTTCCCGGCGGTGATCGCATAAGGCCCGTACTTGTTCAATGCCTGTAGTGTCGGACTGTTCGGAAGGCAGGCGTCAAGAGTTTGCAAGCCGGTGGGAGTGGGCTCGAGGTTCCCCGTGGTGTACACGGAGGTTCCGGGCAGAAGCTCATTGTCAAAACCACCAATCGCGAAAAGCCTATCCTTGATTATGGGACCGCCCATGGTGATGCCGCTGAATTCGTCATTAAACTTGGGCACCTGGGTCAGGCCTTCAAAGGCTTTTTGTGTGTTCGTAAGTGTTGCCAATTGCCAGTTGCTCTCGGTGCCAAAGGCGTCACCGTGCCAGTTGTTGGTGCCAGACCGGGTCACGATGTTAACCACTGAGCCGCCATTGCGGCTGTATTCAACCCCAAAGTTGCTGGTGGTTAATTGGTATTCCTGCACCCAGTCCGTGTTGCCGAAAAAAAGGGACGGGCCGCCGACGGAGTTGTCGTTGTTATTTGCTCCGTCGATTTGCTGGTCGTTGTTGCGTCCGCGAATCCCATTCGAGCTGAAGTTTGGACCATTCGCATTCGACATACGGTCGTCGCGAGTGTCGTTGACTCCAGGCATGAGCACAGCGAGGTTATCCAAGCCCTCATTCTGTCCGACCACAGGCAGCAGGGAGAGCGTTGAGCTGGAGATAGTGTTGGTAATCTGGGCTTCAGTGGCCTCGACCATGGGGGGATGGCCGGAGACTTCGACCGTCGTGGAGACCTGGCCGAGTTCCAAAGTCAGCGTCCCCACCTTCGTGGTCGCGGCGGAATTGACTTGCACGCCCTCTA
Source organism: uncultured Acidobacteriota bacterium (assembly GCA_963838915.1). Taxonomy (GTDB): domain Bacteria; phylum Acidobacteriota; class Terriglobia; order UBA7540; family UBA7540; genus CAVROP01. Next base: position 1,735 of record CAWIUZ010000111.1, on the reverse strand, counting down.
CATTCAGCTTGTGGAAACCTTCCTTGTTGACCGTCAACTCGTAAGTGCCGACGGCAAGCAGCGGGATTCGGAAGGCGCCCGTGATGTCGGAGACGGTATGGCCTGTAGAACTGGTAGCAGGATCGAGCGCGTCGATTTGAGCCCCAGGCACGGCTGCGCCGGAGGTGTCTACAACAGAACCTTCAATTGTGCCTTTCACCACTTGGGCGGAAACGCGGGAAGGCAAAATTCCCAGGCACAATACAGCCCCTAGGAAAAAGAAAAGAGAATACACCTCCGAATTGCGGGTGTTCATGGCTTTCCTCCAGGAATATTCTGTTTTTTTGCCCTGATTTTGCGCCCTGTTGTCCAGGAGGGTTGTTGATAGAAACCCACAGAGGCGCTCTAGAGACTACCCGCTGCTTCCGGACAAACCAGGCCGCCAAGAAATGTGATGCTCGGGAGGGCAGTCACGTCGCTTGCAAATGTAAACTTTTTGTAACAATTGCATTAAGCCGTTCCGACGCCTGGAATATCTTTTGTTTTTTCCATACGTTGCGCTCTTGCGCTATTGAGTAGTTTGGAATCCAATCCTTGACAATGTCCTCTCCCCCTTAGCCCATAGGCGCTAGAATAGGCTCGGTCGGGTTTTGGAGCCCGCTGGGGCGGGCGCAACAATGTGGCCCACGGCGACAGCCGTGGGGAGAAATCAGTGCCGATGCGCCCGAAAAGCCCCGGGAGGGGCGACAGGGCTGTCTTGATGATCGCAGATCTTCTGTCGCCACCTCGTGGCTCAGCGTGCTCACTGTGTGCCGTGATCCCACGGCTGGGAAGGTGTGAAGAAATTCGAAACGTGTCATCCTGAGCCCTTCGCTTGTAATTCTGAGCGAAGCGAAGAATCTCCGTAGTTCGCTCAGGATAAACTCCGCGAAGGATCTCTGCAGTTGTTCGTAAATCGTTGGACCATAAGAAACTGCCGGGATCCCTTGCTTCGCTCAGAGCGTGTGACTTTTTCAGTTCGAGCAAATACCGCATGCTGCTAACAAACCACATTGGATGTCATCCTGAGGAGCCGAAGGCGACGAAGGATCTGCATTTTCTTGATTTCACGATAGTCGGCGAACTGCAGATCCTTCGCTGTCGCTCAGGATGACAGGTTGGGCGCTTGGCTCTGCCTGTCAGTGCCACGTAAAACTAAAAAAGTCACATGCTCTCAGGATGACAGGCATCGATTTTTTCGCAGGTTCTGGCGCGGTGGGCCACATTCTTGCGCCGCTGATGCGGCTCGGCGTGGGGCGATGGGAATATTCTTGCGCCTGTGCCCCCTTAGCCCCTGCTACTCAATTGCTCCCTTCCGTGGGGCACGGCTTCGCGCGCAGTCGACTGTCCGGCATGCATTCGGTACGGTAGTTCTTGAAACAGCTTCTAGGAACCGGCAAGCACGCGCTTGTAGAGATCTTCGTACAGAGGAATGATCTTCTGACTGCAAAAAGTGGTGGAGGCACGCTGGCGCGCCGCGATGCCCATCTGTTCGCGCCGGTGCGGGTCGGTGACAATTTCGAGGGCGCGCGCGGCCATCGTCTTGGTGTCATGATCGGGCACAAGAAAACCTTCTACGCCATTCCTTATCACTTCGGGTAAACCCCCCACTTCTGAACAGACGGCCGGGACGCCGCAGGCCATAGCCTCGAGCGCCGCTAGGCCGAAGGACTCAATTTCGCTCGGCAACAGGAGCACGTCAGCGCAGTTGAGAAGT
>CAWIUZ010000110.1:0-18835 GCA_963838915.1 uncultured Acidobacteriota bacterium | reverse complement strand
TTGGCCTGTGCAAGCAGAGCGTCGGGAATATGTACGGTTGTCTTCATATGGCTATATGTATCATACTGGCGGTCAAGATGGCAAGCGTGTTTGTTCACGGAGGCAGTCAAATACAGCCTAACCTCCCTGGCGCTTGCTCTTTCGTTCCTGCCGCGCCCGGATGTTCTGAACCGCGCTCTCCAGGCGGCGGGCGCGCGTTTCTGGTTTCTTGGCTCCAGCCAACGCTTCGACATATTCGCGCTGGTGGGTGTAGCTGAGCTCTTGCCAATGCTCCCAGGCGGGCGGCGCGGCTTTGAGCGCTTTGACGAAATCGGCGGGCGGCTTCACTTCACGCTTTTCGGTGTCAAGGTCAAGCCGCACTTCGAGCGTTTCGTTGCCCTCTAGTCCTGCCGCCTCGCGATTGCTCTTCCGCAACGGAATGAATGGCGGCCCGCCCATTGCGGCGATGGTGCTGCGGTACGTGTACCCGTTCAGCGTCACCTTTACGGGGGCGCGCACCTTGCCAAAGACACCTTTGGGATCGAACGTCAAGGGAATGAAACACATTTGACCTTCCCGCACAACCTTGACTTCGAAGGTTTTGGAAACCATCAAAGGGACTCCTTCGCCCTTTCCAGCAAGAGCACTAATTGAAGTTAATTTCGTGATTAAAGTTAATTTCGTGGCTGAAGAACAAATTATACCACACGGACTGACGCTGTAAGCGGCGGCCGGCCGCGAGCCAACCTTGCGTCCCAGGCATCATCCGTGCCGTTGGCGCGCCACCCGGTAGCCTGTCGAGGATGCGGTCGCTGGAGCATTGATGTTCCGCTTCCAATCTTCCAGGCTTGGTCCCTTAATGCCGTCGGCTCGCTTGCGAAGCGCGGCCATTTCTTCGGATGTGAACGCCTTGAACTGTTGGGCGATGCGAACATCGTCTTCCAACTGGCCGATGGTGGTGCACCCGAGGGTAACGCAGTTGACGGGCAGGCTTAGGGCGTAGCTCAAGCATTCTCGCGCGCTGAATTCCTGCAAGAGCTTGGCGTTGGCCAGGGACTTCATTCCCTGAATGGCCATACCGCGTTCGGCGGCGAGCGGCAGAGTGAGTTTTTCGAAGCTCAAATAGCTGGGGTCGGCTATGTTCAAGGGCATCAATATGGAATCGAATTTCTCGTAACCCTTGAGCATTTCCACGTGAACGTTAGGGTCGTGGTGGCCCGTGAAACCGATGAAGCGGCACTTCCCTGCCCTCTTGGCGGCTTCGAAAGCCTCGATGGCTCCGCCGGGGCCGAAGATCTGCTCAACCTCCGCTTTCTCATCGACGCCATGAATCTGCCACAGATCGACATAGTCAGTTTTCAGTCGTTTCAGAGACAGGTCGAGTTCCTCCGCCGCGCCGTCGCGAGTGCGCTTGTTGGCCTTGGTCGTAATGAAAACATGCTTTCGAAAAGGCGGAAGAACGGCTCCGTAAACTTCCTCTGACCGGCCGTCCCAATAATCAATGGAATTGTCAAAATAGTTGATCCCGAGGTCGTAGGCGCGCAAAGTAATTGCCTTTGCCTCTTCGAAGGTAATCAGGGGAAAACGCCCGCCGGCCTGACCGATAATCGTGAGCCTTTCACCCGTCTTGCCAAACGTCCGCACCGGGATATCGCCTGCCTTGGCCTTGGGCGGCTTCGCCCCGAACGCCGAGGCCGTGAGCCCGGCGAAAACTCCGCCGAAAAACGTTCTGCGCCGCATGTGACCTCCTTCGCTTTGATGGATTCGCCCGCTCTGGAAGGATATTACAACGGCCCGCGAAAAACAACGCGGCAGCCAATCCGGCTGGTAGGGGCGATTCGCGAACCGCCCCTACTCTCAGCGGGTGATCAATCAACTCAATCGCCCGGGAAGATATTGGCGCAGAAAGCGTGCGGCCAGGATAAAGCCGTCTTTGCGTTCCTGAGCCATTTCGGGGCCCTGGTCGCCGCGGGGGGCGTCCCAGAAATTGTCCTCGTGTTCCACGGCCATGCCGCCGCGAAATCCCGCCTGCAAAAGCACGGTAATGAACTTGGGCCAGTCAATCAGCCCCTGTCCCGGAATGCGGTAACGCCACCAGCCTCGGCCGTGTATGCCGACTTTGGCGAGCACCGGCTGGATGATTTCCGTATCCTTGGCATGCACGGCGAGTATCCGGTCGCGAAAGTCCCAGGCCGTCTGGATAGGATCGATGTATTGCCGCACTAGATGAGAAGGATCGAACTCGAGCCCGAAGTGATGGTTCGGAACCAGGGCAAACACCTTCTCCCAGGTGGCGGGGACGGTGGCGAAGTTCTCATCGCAGGGATAGTTCTCAGGCCCAATCCCCACACCCAACTTGTCGCACACGGGCAGGTACTGCTCATTGAGCACTTCCGCCAGTTCGTTCGCCTGTTCGTCCACCGATGCGCCCGGCTTGCCCCCGCTGAACGTGCCCACAAACTTGCACCCCAGCCGATGGGCCAACTCGATGCACCGGACGAAGCCGGCTCGCGTTTGGCGTCGTACGGCAGGATCGGGCGCCAGATGGTTCACCATGCTTTCGATGCTGATGATGCGCACTCCGGCATCTCGTGCGGTGGCCAAGACCTGATCAATCTGACTGTCGGTAAGCTTATCGGGATCGAAGTATTGGTTGACGTCCACAATCACGCCTTCATAACCTGCCGAGGCCGCGAAGGCGAGTCGCTCGGGAGAGTACCTCGTCTTAATCGCCAGCTTCGGGTATTTGGTGTCTGCCGTGACGGACGCGGTAGCGCTGCTTTGGTCCGCATTCGAGACGACGGGCCTGCCCATGCTCGCCGCAGATACACCTGCCGCTTTCAGGAATTCGCGTCGTTGAATCATCGGATGTTGCCTCCCTATTGTCACTGTTGCCACACAGCGTGGGAGCGGATGGCCATCCGCCCCTCGATTACAGCGGAAAGCAGCTTATCAATTCCCGATGGTTCGCGCTAGAAGATGTTTCAAGAGTTTCTCTACCCGATCGTAACGGGGTCGGTCGACTGCGCGTGAAGCTGGGCTCCCCGGACGGGAGCAAGATGAGTAGCCGGGGCCCCAATCCGTCGATAACCGGCCCGCCGTAGGGGGGCGGCTTGCCGTCCCCGCGTTTCTGCTGGTCCTGACGAGGGTAGGGCAAGCCCTACCCCTACACCGCCCGGGTCCGGCCGCGTGCGGCGTAGAGGCGCGAGGCCGTGGGCCCTACCGCCCTCGACCTCCCTATCGACGGATTGGGTTCCGGGGACGCTGCCCCCGGCTACTCATGTTAAGCCCCTGCGGGGCTGATCCCACGAGCAGCCTCCTGAGATCATGAGCGGCATTCAGTGACCTCTTCTCTGCGGGGCGGTTTTGAAATATCTTCGAGTGCCTTGGCTCGCTCGATACTCCTGGGGTATTATGCTGGTCTGCCGTTAGATGAAGATACAAATTCAGGATGTAGGGATGAGCCCTGCGGCGCCTGAAGGCAGCCACAAGCACTCCCCTACAGGAATACAGGTGAAGCTTATGGAGACCATTACTGAACAGGACCGCGCCATGGCCCAGAAGTGTGTTGAATGCCCCGTGTGTAGCCGCGCGCGCAAGAATCAAAGCGGACTGGCGTTCTGGTTCGTCAAGTGCATTGAAGGCGGCCTTTGCCCTTACTGCCAAGCTTACGAACGCGTGTACGGTCGCAAAGCGCACGAACCGGTAGAGAGGTCAGGAGGGATGAAGTGAGAAAACACCCGCACGAACAGGCTTTACAGGTGCTTGTAGTGCTGGCCGTCATGATTTGTGCTTGCCTGCGTGCCGGAGGGGTTGAGTCGCGCCGAGGCCGTAAATCTCCGAGCCGGGCCGATTCCCGCGGCCCTTCAAATGTCGTGTGGCGAATCGGCAGTTTCAACCAGTCTCCGAGCGAATTCAATGCCGGGAAACAAGGTCCGCCGCTTTTCGGCTCCCGGTACCCCTCCGATGAGTTGCTTTACGTGGTGGGAAAGAGCAGGCCGGAGACCGATTGGCCTGCATATCAGGAAGGCGCAGAAGTTGAAAGGCCGGGGAGCCGGCCCCGCCCCTACACCATTCAGTTCAATCTACCCAAACAGCCCAGCGGCGTGTACACCCTCAAGGTGGGGCTCTTGTCGGAGACGGCGCGCGTTGCCCGGCTGCAAGTAGAGATTAATGGGCACAGGGGTATTTTTTACCAGCGCCCCATGCTGAGCTACACGGGAGGCGATCGGGAAATGGTTGTCAGCCCGATCGCCGCTGCCGATACGATCACATGCAATTTCCCTGCGCAGTTTTTGCGGAAGGGAACCAACAGGCTCGTTTTAACGGCCATCGACGCGTCCTCCGCGAGCGACGTCGAAATCCACTCCGTAATCACCTACGACGCCTTGGAGCTTGACCAGAATTCCCCCCAGCGACATCACTCCGCAGTCACTTCGGAAGTTGTGCCCACGGTTTTTTATATGCGCCAAGGCAAAGACCTGGTGGAACTGGTGGATATTTACCTGCGCCATGACCTGGCAATACGACAAGGAGAGGTGAGCCTGCTCGTAGGCACGAACAAATACAGCGTGGACCTGGCCAAACGGGAGTTCGGCGAGCAGATGCTCGAGTTCGCGATTACCGAATGCAGCAGGCCGTCGAAAGGCGTGGTCACGGTTAAAATCAACGGCCGCACGCAGCGCTTCAAGGTGATGGTGAATCCGGCGAAGCGCTGGAATCTGCTGGTCGTCCCGCACGTGCACGTGGACGTGGGATACTCTGACTACCAGGAAAAGGCGGCTGAAATTCAAAGCCGTGAACTTGATGAAGCGATGGATTTGATTCACGCGCATCCGGACTTTCGCTTCAGCCCGGATGGTTATTGGAGCGTGCGACAGTATCTCGCGGGACGCAGCGAAGAACAACAGAAGCAGCTTTTCGAGATGGTAAGAGACAAGAAGATTTTTGTGCCCACGGTCGAAGCGAGCCTGCTGACCGGCTTTCCCGCCCTCGAGACCCTTATCCGCTCTCTTTATCCCGCATTCGACTTTAACCAAAAAAGCGGCGGAGACGCCAACTACGCAAACATAACGGATGTGCCGTCCTACTCCTGGTCCTACGCCTCGATCCTATCCGCGGCCGGACTGAAGTATTTTTTTTCAGGCTGCGACAATGACAATGGGCCGATCCTGCTTTACGGCCGCCTGAATGAGAGATCGCCCTTTTGGTGGGAGGGCCCCGACGGCGGCAGGATCTTGATGTGGTACTCGTGGGTCTATTCTCAACTTGCCGTGTTGTTCGGCGGAATGCAGGGCGAGGTCGTGGCAGGGCGCGACTCCATTCCGGTTTTCCTGCAAGCCTATACCCGCCCGGATTACAAGGCCGACGCGGTTTTGGTTTATGGCACGCAATGGGAAAACACCGACCTTCTTCCCGGCCAGGCGAGCCTTGCCGCTGATTGGAACAAGATTTACGCCTATCCCCACATCCAGTATTCGGGATTTGCGGAAGCGATGGAGCAGATCGCGCGGCAATTCGGAAATACCATTCCGGTAATTCGTGGAGACGGCGGCCCGTACTGGGAATACGGCATCGCTTCGACGGCGCGTTCCGCGGCTATCGAACGCGAGACGGAGCAGCGTGCCCTCGCGGCGGAGAAGTTTTCCACTCTCAGCAGCCTGGTTAATCCCGTTCGACAGCCCGAGGCCGAGGCCTTGAAGCGGATGTGGAACAGCATGGTCCTATACGACGAGCATACCTGGGGAGCCGACCGAAGCGTATCGAATCCGAAGAGCCAGGAAGCTCGAGACCAGTTGGCGATTAAGGAAAGTTTTGCCGGCGACGCGAAGCGCGGAATGGACTATGTGCTCGAGCGGGGGCTGGCCGCCTTGGCGGACTCTGTCTACGACCCCGCGGGGACACTGTTAGTATTCAATCCCCTGAGTTGGCCGCGCTCCGGCATGGTTGAAATGGACCTGGACAAGGGGCGGGAACTCGTCGACCTCGCGACGCACCGCACCATTCCCTACCAGATTCTTGCGACCGGACAATCGTACAACCACATCCGTTTTCTCGCCCCGGACGTTCCATCGGTCGGTTACAAGGCCATTGCTCTGAAGGAAACCACGCTAGATGCGCCGCCGGACCCCGTAGACCGCCGAGGGACGATCGAAAATGCCTACTACCGGGTGGTGTTGGATGCCAAGACCGGAGCCGTCAAGAGCATATTGGACAAGGAGCTGAAGAAGGAACTGGTGAACGCCGCGAGCCCCTACCGCTTCGATCAGTACCTTTACGTCAGGGGGGGAGACCAGACTCCCAACCGGCTTGTCGAATACAGTTCGGGATGGCCTGTGCCGGAGCTCTCGATCCGTGGGGCCGGAGGCGGCCGCCTGGTTTCGGTGTCCGAACAGCCTTTCGGGACAGTCGCACATCTCGAAAGTTCCGGCGTGAGCACACCGCACATCGAGACGGAGATAATTCTCTTCAACGGTCAGAAGAAGATCGAATTCGTCAACCACGTGCACAAGACGGAAGTTTATACCAAAGAAGCGGTCTACTTTGCATTTCCGCTGGCCATGGGGCATCCAGAGTTTAGTTACGAGACTCAGAACGGATCCGTGGATCCCAGCCGCGACCAACTGCCCGGCGCCGGTAAGGAATGGTTTTCGGTGCAGCACTGGGTGGCAGCGGACGAGGACGGCGTGACCGCGGCGCTGGTGCCTGTGGATGCCTCGCTGGTCTGCCTGGGCGATATCGTACGGGGAACGTGGCCGGCCAAGTTCAGCCCGCGCTCCGGCACTATCTTCTCCTATATCATGAACAACTACTATTTCACTAACTACGCAGCGGGCCAGGGAGGAGATTTTAACTTTCGGTATGTGTTCACCAGCGGCAAGAACCTGTCGCCTGCGTATCTCAGCCGGCTAGGCCGGGAAGAGATGTCGCCTCTCGAACTAGATCAGATCACTTCACAAGATAAGGCCATCAACTTCGCCAGGCCCCTCAGTTCGGGCCAAGGGAGTTTCCTCGAAATGCGCGACCCCGGCGTGGTGCTTGAAACCTGGAAGACGGCCGAGGACGGAAAGGGAACGATTCTGCGGTTTTTGGAAGTGGCCGGCAAAGAAAGCACGGTGGGGGTCGAAACCCCACTACTCGACGTCAGAGCGGCATGGATGAGCGATGCGCTGGAGAGAAATCAAGGATCTCTGCCGGTCTCTCCCCATGGATTCCAATTCTCCGTTAGGCCGTTCCAGATCGTGACGGTGCGGCTGGAGGCGACGGCGAATCTGAAGGAGAGAGAACCTGAGACTGCGCCCTAGCGTCAGTCCCGGGGCCTCCTCCGAAAGTCACGTTGGGCCTGTGGCCCACCCCTGCGAATGAAAATCAGTGTCGTCCTCGCGAAAGCGGGGACCCATTGTGAGTCGGGAGAAAGGTGGATTCCCGCTTTCGCGGGAATGACGGGTCCGGGCGTGACTTTCGGGAGAGCGCAGCGAGGAATCTTGCTCTGACCAGTCTTGCTCGACCCGTGCGAAGCAGAGCGAGATTCCCCGTGGAGTTTACCCTGAGCGCCCCGAGCGAGATCCTTCGCTGCTATGAAAATGGCGGAAGCTTTTGTTGAAAATACAGGAGTTACCTCCAAAGAGCCATTTTCATGCACAGTGGTGAGCCGAAGGATCATGAAGTCTGCGCTCAGGATGACAGCGAAGGGCTCGGAATGACACGCCGGCATGGTCGACCGAGCGCGCGGTTTGACTCGGGGCAATTCCGGTGAGAGAATTCCGGGAGGTAAAGCTGGACTGAAACGACGGAGGGATCATATGGCTTCTAAAAGATTGCCTCTATTTCTTGTCGCAGCCTTTGCGATCGCCTTCAGTTTCTTGCTGCCCCAATTCGCCTCGGGGCAAATCCCCCGGCCACCGTCGCTCCAAGAGATGACTCAACCGCAGACAACCGCGCCGGCGGAACCATTTGCCGGGCCCGAGGCCCAATTCATCGCCACAACCACGCAGCGCATCGACCGTGACCACGTGGGAATTCACGTCTATAGAAATGGCAAGGCGGTGGTTTTATTCCCTCACTTCCACGAGTTAGTCACTGCCACGCCCGTCGACCGTCAGAAGGCGTTCGATAAGTTGGTCGGAACGAGCGTCACCCTCGTCCCTTCGGAAAAGCAGACGGGCCAGTGGGATCTCTTTACGGGAGTGGGCGGGGTCTCCGGTAGGACAACGGCCGTACCCAAGTTGAAAGCGCACCAGTGGGATATTTTCACTGGAGTTGGAGGGACCGGCGAACTCGTTTTGGCCGATAATATTTTCAAAGTCCACCAAATCCTGCTCTCCTCGCGCAAGAACCCCATCGAAATACATATCGACGGCCAAATCCATCGCTTGAAGCCAGGCCAGGCGCTGCTGGTTATGTGACCGGCGCGTTCTCGCGACTCTTGCATTCTCGTTCCAGAGATTGTAGCCTTCTCATATGACACTGCAAGCCATTAAACAGGCCATAACCGAACTTCCAGAATCGGAAAAGTCCTCCCTCGTAGTCTGGCTCAATGAACAGGACGCCAAGGCGTGGGACAGACAAATCGAGGAGGATTTCTCCGCAAGTGGCTCCGGCATGGCGTTGGTCGAGAAGTGGGATGCTGAAATCAATGCCGAAAAAACCTTGCCGATGGAGGACTTTCTCGCCCACAGGGAAAAGGTTCGCAAAGTCAAGTGATCCATGCCCATCTGCACTCTTTCTTGACGGCAAGCTTTAGGAAGCTCTACACCGACCTCCCCAAGGAAATCCAGGAACTAGCTGATGAAAAGTATCGGCTCTTCCAAAATGATCCCTTCCACCCCTCACTCGAGTTCAAGGCCAAAGGGAAAGTGTGGACTGTCGCCATAGGCCGTTCCTACCGAGCCATTGCCAGGCGCTTCGAAAGCGACCTCTACTGGGTCTGGATAGGATCGCACGAGGAATACAATCGTGTCCTCGGGAGATTGAAGTAGGTTTTACACGAAGGCCCGTCAGAGTTCGGCCGCCCGTGGCGAACCGCCCAGGTTGCCCCAGTTGCCTTCACTGACTAACGGTCTGATAAGCTTTCGTCTTCCTGTTCCGGCCGTTGGTCACGGTGAAATGGCCGTCCGGTTCGGCGGAAAGCTTGATCCAATTCCCCTGGCAATGTTCTTCCAGATTGGCGATGAAGTCGTCCGGGGCGTTGTTCGCCTTGCCTGCTTCGAGAGCGTAATGCAGTTGCCAGAGGTCCTCGAGTCCGGGTGAACTGTGCATGGTTTGCCAAGCCTCGACTGATCCGCCCTTCCTCGCACCGTTGTTCATGATGGCCACGAGAGGATGCAAAGCGTGCACCAGCGGCGGCGCACTGGATTCGTCAAGTCCATGGTGGGTGCTCAGATACACGTCGATGGCGCCGATTTTGTTGTCCGGGCAAGCGAGTCCGAGTTCCTTATTCCACGTCAAGTCCCCCAGGTCGACCATCCGAAACTTGCCGTAGGTAATGAGCATCCCGACGGACCGGGCGTTTTCCGAAGGGTCGGGCTCCTTGCGTTTCGCCCCGGCGCAGAGCGGGTTGGGCTGCCCCGCTCCCGGCAGCGGACTGGAGATCTCTTCCCCGGCTGCGGTCAGGATTTGCACACTGATTCCCCGGATTGGAATCATCTCGCCGGGTTTCGCCAGAAGGTGTTTGCCTTTGTCACTGACGCTCTTGTAGGCCGCCACAAGCTGGTCGGCTTCCGCGCCGTGCTCCACGCTCGGCCCGTGATCTACAAAGGTGCGGATGGGAATACGCGCCGCGAGTTGCGGCACGCCTCCCACGTGGTCCATGTGGTAATGCGTCACGACCAGGTAGTCAATCTGTTTCACGCCCGCGAGCCGCGCAGCGGAAACGATTCGCTCCGCATCGCGGCCCTTCGCATCCGGCCAGCCCGTATCCACGAGCATCGATTCCCCCGAAGGCGAGACGAAGAGCGTGGACTGCCCGCCCTCGACATCGATGAAATACACTTGCAGTGTCTTTGCGGCACGCGCCGAGCCGCAGAGAAGGACGAAGAGTACAGTGGTAAGAGTTGTTCGCATAATAGTTGATAGTCCAGAGTCAAGGGTCGAAAGTCAAGGGCAAAGAACCGAAATTCGAAAATCGAAATTCGAAACTCTTAGGGGCGGGTTCTCTCGAAAACTGTCATTCTGAGCGAAGCGAAGAATCTGTATTAGTTCGCCACGAACCGGAACTGCAGATCCTTCGCGGAGTTTACCCTGAGCGAAGCGAACGGGCTCAGGATGACAGTGTTCAGGAGTCTGCCGCAGCCTCCACAGGCCTAGACCGCAAATTGCAGTGCCACCCTGGACACCCGCGCCAAAAAGTCATTGCGTCCGGTTCCAGGCTGCGCTATACTTGTTTCGATGTTCAGAGCTTACGCCAACTGGTTTAGCTACCGCTTTTGGGGCTTTAGTCCCAAGTAGAGTGGCGTTGGCCTGAGCATGGAATTAAATCTTAAAACAGCCAACCCACTCGAAAGAGTGGGTTTTTTGTTTTTAGGGAGGCGCACGGTGATTATTTCCATGAGACCTCATGCCACGAAGGAAGAGATCGAGCACGTTTGCGAGCGCATCCGGGAGTTTGGCTACAAAGTTCACTCGATCGTGGGCGAGGAACGGGTGGTGATCGGCGCGGTGGGGGTCGGAGACGTTACCTCTTGTCTCGAATCCCTGGAGGCTGCCCCTGGCGTGGAGAGCGCTGTCCGCATCTCGGCGCCCTACAAGTTCGTGAGCAGGGAGTTCAAGAAGGAGCGCACCATTATCCCGGTAAATGGCGTCGACGTGGGCGGAAGCAACTTCGCCCTTATGGCCGGGCCCTGCTCGGTGGAAAGCGAAGCGCAGATCATGGAAACGGCCCTGGCGGTGGCGGCGAGCGGCGGCAAGATTTTTCGCGGCGGCGCCTTCAAGCCTCGCACCTCGCCTTACGACTTCCAAGGGCTGGAGCTCGAGGGCTTGAGACTGTTAGGCAAGGTGCGCAAAGAAACAGGTCTCGCGATCGTCACCGAAGTGATGAGCGAGCAGGACGTAGGTGTGGTGGCTGAGCACGCCAACATCATGCAGGTGGGCGCTCGCAACATGCAGAATTTCGCCCTGCTCAAAGCGCTGGGCAAATGTACCCGGCCGGTCCTTCTGAAGCGTGGTATGAGTTCTACCATCATGGAACTCCTCATGTCCGCTGAGTACATTACCGCTCATGGAAACCCCAACGTGATTCTTTGCGAGCGGGGCATACGGACCTTCGAGACCGCCACGCGTAACACCTGCGATATCGCCGCCGTGCCCCTGCTCCACGAACTCACTCACTTGCCGGTGATTCTCGATCCCAGCCACGCCACGGGCAAGCGCAGCCTGGTACCGGCCGTGGCGCGCGCCGCGGTGGCCGTCGGCGCAGACGGCCTGATGGTTGAAGTGCATCCTTCCCCCGAAAAGGCTTTCAGCGATGGCGCGCAATCCCTTACCCTCGAGCAGTTCCGCGGCCTCACCAACGACCTCAAACCCTATCTCGAATTGTGGAAGGCAGCACGCCTCCCCGCGGCTGTGGCCGCGGGAACCGCGCACTGAGTGGCGTGGCTCTTGGCGAATCGCGTACAAGCTTAGCCCTTGGGGGGCCGAGATAGAATTAAAATCGTGGCCCTCTCCCTGGGGAGAGGGTGTCACGCTGCCGGCGTTTTCATCAGCCGGAGCGTGACGGGTGAGGGGTCCCTTGCTCGATCTTGGTGATCCCCTTCCGAAGACCGCGCGCGAGTTCCGCCGTAAAAGACACGACCACAGGGACGGGAGCAGGCTTGAGCCTGTCGACCGATTCAGCCCGACCGGTTGGCCAAGTGGCGGACGAAACCCCTCACCCGTCCGACGGCGGCTGAAGTATACGCCGCCGTCGGACACCCTCTCCCCTGGGGAGAGGGCAGATTCTCCAACGTCGTCAAATCCTCTTGCAAAGCCAGGGCCGTTCGGAATACCGTTGGATTTTGCGACCATCGGTGGAAAAGGAGAAGCCATGAGTGCGCAACAGACTGCCAAGAAAGACGATTTGATCGTCATCGGTGGGGCGGGCGGCTTCATCGCAGGAGCGCTTACGCGATACTTTCATGACCGCGGGTTTACTAGAATCCGCGCCATCGATAAGAAACCGCTGCCCGACTGGTACCAGAGAGTGCCGGGCGTTGAAAGCCTCTGCATGGACTTGAGCGAGAAAGAGAATTGCGTCAGGGCGTGCGAGGGCGCAGTCGAGGTTTACAATCTGGCCGCGGACATGGGGGGCATGGGCTTCATCGAGCGGTTTAGAATCGAGTGCCTACGCAGCATCCTGATCAATACCAACTTCCTTGAAGCGGCTTACCGGGCGGGCGTGGAGAGATATTTCTTCTCCTCCTCAGCCTGCGCTTACAACACCGACTTGCAGAAGGACCCTCATTCGCGGGCGCTCAAAGAGTCTGACGCCTACCCAGCCATGGCAGAGCGGGGCTACGGCTGGGAAAAACTCATGTCCGAGATGTTCTGCCAGGAATATTGGGCGGAGCGTGGTTTGAAGACCTTTATGGCCCGTTTCCACAACGTTTACGGTCCTGACGGCACCTGGGATGGCGGGCGGGAAAAGGCTCCCGCAGCTATTTGCCGCAAGGTGATTGAAGCTAAGGACACGGGCAACATGGAAATTGTGGTCTGGGGCGACGGAAATCAGACCCGCAGCTTCATGTATATCGACGACTGCACGCTGGGGATCGACAAGATTATGCACTGCGATGACCTCATCGCGACTCCCATTAACCTCGGTTCGAGCGAACTCATTGCGATCAACGATCTGGTCAGCATCGCGGAAGAGATCGGCGGGATCAAGCTGCAGCGCAAGTACGATTTGAACGCGCCCAAGGGGGTCGGCGGCCGGAACAGCGACAACACCATGATCAAACAGATCCTGAATTGGGAGCCTGCCACTCCCTTCCTCAAGGGACTGGCAAAGACCTACGCGTGGATCGAACAGCAATACCAGGATCGGAAGGCCGGCAAGGCCACGGTGCGCGAGAACTTTCGCGCGGCGGGTTGTTAAGCTAGCCCCGTAATCCTCCTCCTTCTTAAGGACGGGTCAGGGGTGGTTGGACGAGCAATTTGCTTGGGGAAAACCATTGGAATTGTCATCCTGAGCGCAGACTTCATGATCCTTCGGCTCACCACTGTGCATGAAAATGGCTCTTTGGAGGTAACTCCTGTATTTTCAACAAAAGCTTCCGCCATTTTCATAGCAGCGAAGGATCTCTGCAGTTACTCTCGTTGCAGCCGCTTTCAACTAACTGCAGGGATGCTTCGCAGCGCGCAGCATGACACGGTTCAGGCTATTTCTCGTGCTCCGCGTCGCAGGAGCCCACCACCCCTTTCCCCGCTCCCCATCTGAGGAGGGGAGTTAGATCTTAGTCGGGAGTCCCCGTGCCACATCCCTCTGACCTCGCTTCGCTGATCAGCGAAATTCCCTACCGGATGGCATTTGCCGGCGGTTGGATCGATCAACCGTTCGTTTCGAGACTCAATCCCACTCCGCCGGGGTCGATGGTGGTGGTTGGACTCGAGCCGACGTTCCGGTACATGGACCGCTGCGGAATGGCAACCAGCACGCGCGAGGTGGCGGCCAAGCTGTGGAATGGTAGACTGCCGGATCGAGATCCCAGGGAACTGACCAGGGAACTTTACGAGGCCGAGAACCAAGGCAAGCCGGAACCCTCAGGTTCGCAGGACATGGCGGGCTTGATTCATCCCGGAGTGAACCGGTTGGACTACGACTTTAGCTATGAGGGCGGCTATTTCCCCGTCCATGTCGAGTCCAACAATGACCCGGACGTCGTGCGCTGGCTCGAGAGTGTGATTTACATGCTGCCCGTGGCGCAGCGTCCCATCGGCTACAATCCCCTGGGGCAGAAGAACCTTGATCCGGAGTGGATCAAGAAGCTGGGCGAGACCGGCAAGCAGTGCTTTGACGCCATCAGCAGGAAAGACAGCAAGGCGCTGGGCGCCTCCATGAATGAGTGCATGAAATGCTGGGAGCATATCCTACCCCACACCATCCGCCACCCTACCATCACAATGGACCTCGCAGGAATTCTGGGCTGTTACCAGTCGCGATATGCGGGAGCGATGTATTCCGGCTGCGGCGGAGGATATCTCTACGTTGTTTCCGAGGAGCCGGTGCCGGGGGGAATTCGTGTGAAGGTCAGGTCCTCGAAAAAGCATGGCTGACGCGAAGACCGTCGTAGTGACGGGCAGTTTTGACGAATTCAGGTCAGCGCATGTGCGCTTGCTGGAGGAGGCGTCTAAGCTCGGCGATGTTCACGTTCTCCTCTGGCCGGACGAGGCCGTGTGCGCCTTCGAAGGCCACCCTCCAATCTTTCCGCAGGAGGAGCGCTTCTATCTGCTCGGTGCCGATCGGTATGTCAGCACGGTAAGTCTCGCAACCGGTCAGGCAGATCGTGACGCCTTACCAGAGGCGGCCGGAATCAAACCGGATATTTGGGTTGTGGACCAGCGGAGCGATAACCCGCGGAGGCAGGCTTACTGCCACGAACACAGTATCGAGTACCGTGTCTTGAAGAAAGAGGACCTGAAGGGTTTTCCGGTTTTGCCCCTAACCCCGCGAAGCGAGCGATCGGCAAGAAAGCGTGTGATCGTAACCGGCTGCTTCGATTGGTTTCATTCCGGCCACGTTAGATTTTTCGAGGAAGTCGCCGAGTTGGGCGATCTCTACGTGGTCGTTGGGCACGATGCCAACATCAAGCTGCTGAAAGGCGAAGGGCATCCGATGTTTCCACAGGACGAGCGCCGCTACATGGTGCAGTCCGTGCGCTTCGTCCGGCAGGCTCTGATCACCTCCGGGCACGGCTGGATGGATGCCGAACCGGAAATCGCCGTCCTCAAGCCGCATATCTACGCCGTGAACGAGGATGGCGACGTGCCGGAAAAACGCGCCTTCTGCAAAGAGCACGACATCGAATACGTGGTTCTGAAACGGATTCCAAAAGCAGGCCTGCCCAAACGCCAGAGCACCACGCTGCGGGGGTTCTGATCCCTGTCTCGCCTGCATTGGCAACCCTCTCCCCTCCTCAGTCGGCAGCCCTCACCCTTGGGGAGAGGGTGTCGCGCTCCGGCGCTTTCATCAGCCGGAGCGTGACGGGTGAGGGGTCATTTGACAACTGATTTCCGGGCCACGCCGTCAAGCTACTTTTGGTGTACAATCTCGCTGACGTTCTGGCATCTTAATTCAAGGTTTTTCCAATGAGGAGGAATTCGATGAGAAAGAAGCTTCTCACTATTACGTGTTTAGCAGGCGCGGTGAGCGCGGTTTTGCTAGCCTTGATGACGGTGAGCTGCTCTCAGCAGACGGCCCCGCCCGCGCCGCAACAGCCGGCTACCCCCAGCGTTGTGCTGCCCCCCTGGGGCCCGCAGCACGACCGCAATGCGCCCCAACCGCCCGTCGTCAATCCCGGGGAGCCAGGCACCCAAACCCAAGAGGGAAAGCCACCGTCTGACGCAGTCGTTCTTTTCAACGGCAAAGACCTGAGCAACTGGGAAGCGGTCAACGGCGGCCCTGCTGAATGGAAAGTCGAAAAAGGAAACTTCGCGACCGTACCCGGAAAGGGTGACATCAGGACGAAGCAGGCTTTTGGCGATTGCCAACTGCACGTCGAGTGGTCCACACCCAATCCGCCGCACGGCGTCGACCAGGACCGCGGCAATAGCGGAGTCTACCTGCAAAGCAATTTTGAGATTCAGGTTCTGGATTCCTACCAGAGCAAGACCTACCCGGACGGCCAAGCCTCCGCGCTATACGGTCAGTACGCTCCCTTGGTGAATGCATGCCGCGCTCCCGGCCAGTGGCAGACTTACGACATCGTATTCCACGGGCCGCGATTTGACGCAGCCGGCAAGCTCACCCGCGCCGCCACGGTTACGGTCATTCATAACGGCGTGCTGGTTCAGGACCACGTCACCGTCCTCGGCCGCACGGACGGCGAACACGAGCCGTACCAGCCCACGCCAACCAAATTGCCCTTGAAGTTGCAAGACCACAACCACCCGGTCCGCTACCGCAATATCTGGATTCGCGAGATTCCCGAGTAAAACGGGTGGAGGGCCCATGGCCAAGCGCTCCTGGGAGACTCCGTACTCTTAGTCCGTCCACTACCCTCTCCCTTGGGGAGAGGGTGTCCCGCGACGGCGCTGTCATCAGCCGTCGCGGGACGGGTGAGGGGTTGCTTCGTGGCCACAGAAGAGCCGCAGAGGAGGGCGAAATACGCCCACCTCTGCGCTACACCTGAACACCCATGCGCAGACGTGATGTGCTGAGAATGATTCCTGCCTCGCTTGCCGGGATGGTGAACCTTCCCGGAATTGGCGACGGGGCGCGGATGGCGCCTCGTGGGCCAGCGACGCAGCCTCTGACCGCCCAGGTCAAGCCTTACAACGGAACCCCGACTCTTTTCTTGAATGGCAATCCGGCATTTGGCGCCATGTGCTGGGTCTCCCCGCCCTCAACGGAAGGCTGGCGCGACGCGGAATGCGCGGCGGCGGTGGCGAAGGCGGGCATCCACATCTTCTCATTCGATGCCGGCAAAGGCTACGAATGGGTCCAGCCGAAAGCGGGCTGCCCGCAAGGCTTCGATTTTTCCGCCGTCGAGGCCCGCTACGGGCGCATTATCGCGATCGATCCCGACGCCCGGTTTCATCTGCGCTTGAATTTCGAAGTCCCGCCCGGCGACTGGTGGATGAAGGCTTATCCCGGCGAATGCGAGATCACCTCCGAAGGCAAAGCGTTCGGCCAATCCTTTGCCTCCGAAGTGTGGCGGCGGCAAGTCAAGGAGTTCCTCGAAGCATTCATCGCTCACCTCGATCGCACCGGACTCATCGACCGAGTCACCGCTTTCCAAACCGGCGCGGGCCACACCGGGGAATGGGTAAAGGGCGAGACCTCGATGTCTGCGCTCTGCGGAGATTACAGCGAGCCCATGCACCGCCACTTCCGCTCCTGGCTTCGGCGGCAATATGGTGATGACCTCTCGGCGTTCCGCGCCGTCTGGAATGACCCTGGCGCGAGCTTCGAGACGGCCGAGATCCCGACCGCTGATCAGCAACTTCAGGCAAGGCTTTACACCTTCCGAGATCCCGCGCGGGAAAGAAACGTCATTGATTACTACCGCTGCTTTGCGGAGCTCACAAGCGACCTGCTGATCGACTTCTGCCGCACCGTCAAAGAGGCCACGGGCAGGAAGAAACTGGCGGGGGCGTTCTACGGTTACCTGATGGAGTTGGCTTGGAATGGCGGGTTCTTCGACGAGCGGCCAGGCAGCGACTACTCGACTTATCAGCGCAGCGGGCACCTGGGGCTAAGGCAGGTACTGGAATCGCCCTTTGTCGACCTTCTCGTGTGCCCTTACAGCTACGGCTTTCGCGGCATCGGGGGCGACGCACCGGCGATGCAACCCGCGGAATCCGCCCGCCTGCACGGAAAATTGTGCATCATTGAAGATGACACGCGAACCCACATCAGCCCCGATCCGAACTACGGCCACGCGAATTCGCTTGCGGAAAGCGTTACGATCCTGCGCAGGAATTTCGCTCGTGTGGCCGCGCATGGCCAAGCCATGTGGTGGTTGTCCCAGTCGATCGACCCGGCAAAAGAGCCGGCCTTCGCGCCTTTGCTCGCGAGCTTTCGCGACCTCGGCGAAGTTCTGCTTCAGACGGACCGCACGTCAGCGGCGGAAATTGCCGTGCTGCTGGACGACCAGAGCTTCTTCTATGAGTCGGACCGGAACGATCTGGATGTGCCGCTGATTTTCGAGCAGCGGCTCTGGGGTCTGGCTCGAATCGGCGCGCCCTTCGATACGTTCCTTTTGCAGGATTTCATTGAAGGCCGCTTGAGGCCCTATAAGTTATACGTATTCCTCAACAGCTTTCAACTGGACAGAACTCGGCGCGAGGCGCTGAAGCGGGAACTTCGCAAGGGCGGCCGGATGGCGTTGTGGATCTACGCGCCCGGATATCTTGACGAAGGGCCATCTCTCGAGAACATGCGGGACCTCACGGGCTTCAATTTTGCCATGAGCGCGACGCCCTGGGGCCCGCTCATGCACATCGTGGACTTCGACCACCCCGTCACCGCCGGCCTGCCGCAAGACCTCTCTTGGGGCACCAACAGCAAGCTGAGCCCGATCTTTTACCTGAATGATCCCGAGGCCCATGTGCTTGGCCAAGTAGTGTTTTCACAAGGAAACTGCAAGCCCGGCATGGGGATCAGAGCTTTTCCCGGATGGACTTCGATCTACGTCGCCGCCCCCAACCTCCCGGCTGCGCTGCTGCGCGGGATCGCGCGCTTCTCAGGAGTCCACTTGTACAACGAAGCGGGCGATGTGCTGTACGCAACGCGGGAACTCCTCGGCGTCCACACCGTTTCCGGAGGCGACCGGACCTTCAGCCTCCTTCAGACAGTAGAGGTTATCTACGACCTATTTGAACGTCGAACTGTAGCGCGGAATACGGCCGAGTTTGAGGTGAATTTGCCACGTGCCGCGACTGCGTTTTACTACACTGGAGGCGCGGCCCTCCCCGAGAAGTTAAAATAGCGCTGCCCTAGCTTCGTGAGTCGTAGGTGCTCTGGAGTAGTCAGCCCGCGGAGCGGGCGCAAGAATGTAGCCCACGGCGTAAGCCGTGGGTCCGGCGTGAGGCCCTCTCCCCCGTCCCCCTCCCCCGCCGGGCGGGGGAGGGGGAACAGAAGGGGGTGGAGGCCGATCTTCCCAGGGCTTGCGCCCTGGGCTACTATCTTCCGCCCCTGACGGGGCTCTGGGAACGCTGCTAG
>CAWIUZ010000109.1:0-10540 GCA_963838915.1 uncultured Acidobacteriota bacterium | reverse complement strand
CAACTGACCCAGATTGAAGCGGCCTTCAAAACCTTGAAGAGCGAACTGGGACTGCGTCCGATTTATCACCAGGTGGAGAAGCGGGTGGAAGCCCACATCTTCGTGGCCTTCCTGGCCTACGCCCTTTCGGTGACCCTCAAGCAACGGCTGGCCGCCTTAGCGCCGGGCCTGACGCCCCGCGCGGTGCTGGAAAAACTGGCCACCCTGCAGATGCTCGATGTCTGCCTGCCCACCACCGACGGTCGTTGGCTGATCATGCCCCGCTACACCCAGCCAGAACCGGATCAGTCGTTGATGCTGCACCAGCTTAACCTCACCTTGCCTTCCCAGCCCCCACCCCGGATCAAGGCCCCCCAGGAGGCTGCCCAGCCCCAGTCGCCGAGGCTGAAAATGTAGTGCCGACCTGCAAGATCGCTTTGATGAAAAGAAAACACTTACGACTTCAATATGCCCTCAACTGCGAAAGTTCGGTTAGAGGTTTCAGAGGGTACTGGGGTGTAACCTCACGGGCAGCACTGCTTGACTGATTTCTCATTCCATTTTTTCCGGCCTGACCTGCATTTTCCCAGTCGATCATTTGCGAGAACATGGGAGGCACTGCTCAGCGAACTCGGGGGGGGACTGGAGCGCCGGCAACCGTGCGCCCGTCCAAAGCGCAGCGACGAGCCAGCGCCCCAGAGTGGTGGTGGGAGTTGAGCAGAGGTTACAAGGCAGGTCAACGTGGGAAAGAGATAAGCTCTCGATCAGCGAGGTACGCCACCGAATGCCGACGACATGAGTTCGGTGGCTCTGCGCAGCTTAGGGGCATCGGCTTCAGTCATACGGCCGACGTCACCGTACTTGAATGCGCCGCCGCTCGCCCATTCGACCACTTCGGCGATGGCTTGCTTCTTGGTTGTGGCAACACGGCGTGCCACTGTCAGGAACTCATTGCGGAGCTGGTTGAACGCGGAACCTGCCGCTGATCCATTGCTGTGGTTGTGCGCAGGAGGCGAGGCAGCCCCCTCGGCGGGTGGCGTGGCAGATCTATTCCCACCATTCGGGGTCGCGTTGTTTGCAGGGAACGAAGGCTTCGCCATCAGCTTTGATGCCGCGGCCCCTTCCACCGGTGGTTTGCCCGATCCGTTTCCCCCACTCGGGGCAGTGCTGTTCTCAGGGGGCGAAGGCTTCGGCGTTGGCTGCGGCGCGGTTACGGCGGGAGCCGTATCGGAGAAAGACCCTGCCATGGCGCATTCCCCGGTCGAAGTGCCATTTGTCGACGCCGGATAGAACTCCGTTGCGACCTCCGGCGCCTGCTCTTGCTCGTCCTCAACGACCTCAAAGACCTTGCCGCCCGACCCGAGCAACTCCCGGGTCTCAGCAAACAGCCGGGCATTCTCCGTAAGGTTAGCGATAAGTTTCCGCATATCGTCGCCTTCCACCTCCAGACTCAGCGCCCAGATGGATGAAGTCTTCTTCCTCTTCTCGTTGCGGTCGAAGTACGTGGCCTCCTCCGGGCGAACCGTCAGCTTGGCTGTGATGCCCGCCAAGCGGCCACCCGTGAAGGTCTGGATCTCCTGCAAGGCGGAGTGGATCTGGCGGATGGATCGGTAAGAACAGGTGTGGATGCGGCAGACACTCCCCAGCCGTGGGAAGTCCGCCAGCACAAAGCGCAGATCCCCGCCGGGTTTACACTGCCCGCTGGCAAGTTCCGGGCATCCGCTGCCGCACTGGGTCCAAGGCTGGCCGCCAGGTTTCTCGGTCGTGCGCCGGGTCGCCGAGACGCCGTCACCCCAGCACTTCCGCTCAGTGGCCGTCCACCAGGCGTATGAGCTGGGGAAAACGTTCTCGATGTCGTCGTCAATCAACATGATGTGAAGATCCCGGCACTGCTCTCCGTAGTGCTTGGTCAGTTCCGGGTCGATCTCCCACTCGACCCGGTTGGCCGTCTTCTTCTTGCGCAGGAAGACGAAGTGGTCGAGCTTAGTAGGGTGGTTGCGATCTCCGTTGGGTGGTAGCCCGATCGAGACCTTTGTGGATACGGACAGCCGCTGGACTACGCGGCCGTCATTGTCGTGCGTGACACCAATGATCATAAATATTCCTCCTTTAGAGCTTACTGGAAGACTGGCCGGTGGGTCAGGAGCGTTGGCTTACAGGACAAGCTCCACTTAGCTCGCACTTAGCTCACAAGATCAGCTACGCTTGCCCTGGCGCTCCATACGTTGTCTTTCGTGGCTGCGTCACCCGTGGTCGTTCCTCGGCGGTCCGAGAGAGCCTGCCTCCGTTCCACCGGCAGCAAGGATTCCGAAGCTGTGGGCAAACCTCTGTCAATCGCCGCGAAAAACCCGCTTGGCACAGCATCCCGTCTCACAGATGCGCCAGCCTGCTCAAAATCCAGCCTTGCCATACCGAACAGAAATCCGCGCATCGGTCCGGTAGTTTGACTTGCTTGTCACCTCGACCTATGCTGATCCAGACGCAGCTTCACTGAGCCACCGTTGGAAATCGGAGGGTTATGAGCGACTCGTGCTTGTGTTCGATGCTGGCGGGCAAAGGCGTGGATCTCCATCCGCGTTGTTTTGGCCAGGTGTGGCTGTTCGATGGTGCGCCGCCGGAGGCGTGGAGGGCAATCGCCGGGAACCTGGTGCGAAGGGACATAGCCGCAGGAGGAGATCTGTTCCGGCAGGGTGATCCCGCCGACAGCACGTACCTTATCAAAATGGGGTCGGTAAAGCTCTGGAAGGTGACTGAGGAGGGGCGTGCCCTTACCTTGGATATCCGCAAGGCAGGAGACCTGCTTGGCGAGAGCGTCCTGCTGGAGGAGGGCGAATACCCGGTTTCAGCGACGTGCCTGGAGCACACCCTTACCTGCGGCATCGACCGGAGGACCTTCGAGAATGTGGTTGTGGAACACCCCACGGTGGGGCTGGCGGTGATCCGAAACCTCTCGCATCGAATCGAGCACCTTTCTGGGAAGGTGGGCGCCCTGACAGAACCAAGCCTGGACGACCGGCTGTATGCCGTGCTGGTCAATGTGGCGCGGGAAGTGGGCACGCGAGCGCCGGGGGGCTGGACGATTGCTTTTCCACTGACCCACGAAGAGATCGGCTTCCTGGTGGGCGCTCACCGCGTGAGTGTGACTCGCACACTGGGTCGCCTGCGCGATATGGGAAAAATTCGGACCTCCGGCAGACTCCTTTTTATCAGCGACCTCCCCGCGATACGCTAAATTCACGGCAGGTTCGCACCAAACCTCAAATTCGGAGCAGCAAAAAATCAGCATTGTAGCGCAAGCTACTGCATTGGCCGCCTCTACCTGTCAAAGTAAGTCGTGCGGGCGGATCTGTCGTGCTTGCAGCACTGTTGAGTTCATTTTTCTTCTGGAGGCATCATCATGGTAAGTATTCCCAAATATGTGCAGGAGTTTTTCCCCGGCAAGATGGGTTGGGTTGCCACAGCTACACGGGAGGGCGTGCCCAATGTCACGCCCAAAGGCACGGTCAAGGTTCTGGACGATCAGCACGTGATTTTCGCCGATCTCTTCTCCCTGAAGACCCGACAGAACCTTGAGCAAAACCCCAAAGTGGCGGTGACAGTGATCGATCCGTCCACCCACAAAGGTTACCAAGTCAAAGGGACTGCAGAACTAATCTCATCGGGCCAGCTCTACGAACAAATGGCTGCGGAACTTAAGCAAGCATCGGCCACACTGCCGTCGCCCCACTACGTAGTAAAGATCAGCGTTGAATCTGTTTACGACCAATCAGTAGGACCCGACGCTGGAAAACAGATTGCCTGAGGGTTCATGCACAACCACGCTCACGATCATGGCACGAGCCTCAGCCGGCAGGCCAGCTCGATTCTTCAGCGCGGGCTCAGCGAACTCCTCCGGATGACTCAAGGCATGGCGTTCCGGCCTGTTGCTTCGGAGCGGTACCCGCTTCCTTTGTCCCTGGCTGTTTACGGCGAGGTCCCTGACCCTGAGCGGGTCCGCAGTGATGTGCGTGCGCTCCTCGAGACCGATCCCCTCAGCCTGCTGGAACCGATCCTCGTGCTGCTTGAGCTTTACAGTTGCAACCAGCCCGGGGTGTCCGGCTCGGCGCCGGATGACGACGCTTTCCTGACCCAGGTGTTCGCGAGCAAGCGCATGAATGGCTGGATCGTCCTGCTCGGCGATGCGGATCAG
Source organism: uncultured Acidobacteriota bacterium (assembly GCA_963838915.1). GTDB lineage: Bacteria > Acidobacteriota > Terriglobia > UBA7540 > UBA7540 > CAVROP01. Next base: position 6,372 of record CAWIUZ010000109.1, on the reverse strand, counting down.
GAAGAGACCCAATCCGCGGTCAACGCCCGCTGGCAGTTTAGATTCATTAAAGCGGGCAAGACGTATACCAGCCTTTACACGCTGCTGAATATGTTGGTGCGTTACGCTTTCGTTTATGGACAGGTAACCTCGTGCTCAGCCGACGCCCGCAGGAAGTAGCGCGCTGTTTCCTCGTCGCGGGTGCGGAGCGTCATGGTCGTGTTGGGTGCCGATGTGACATCTTCCTTAAACCCGCGACCGACCTGCATGAGTTGTGGTAATGACTGCATGGAGAACAGAAACGCGGTGTGCGTGCCGCGAGCCGTTTGCAGAATTTGGGCGAAGTTCCGGTAACCAAAGGGAGCGAACTCATCCAAGACGACGCTGAACATCGGCCGGTTGCCGCGGCGCCTTCGCTCCTCGAAAAAGTGCAGTGCCGCCTGTGCTTGGTTGCGCCTGAAGTTAGCCTCTTTCCGAGTAGCAGGGTCTGACTTCTTAGCCTGGAACTCGGCTTCGGCTTCCTCCAGCGCCTTTTCGAACTTCCTGCGGCGCTCGACCACCAGTCCGATGTTGACGGCGTAGAAAGTCGAGACAATGCCGCACTCCCGGTAAACCTCGCGGGTGAAAGGATCGCCTGCAATCAGCCCGCGAAAGTCACTAAGCGGTGCGGTCTCAGTGAAGAACCGATTCAAGTGCTGACGGAGAAACACGTACATCTTCCCGATCTTGTCGGTTTCAGGGACATCGAGGTGTTCCGGCATATCGGAAATACACCGCTTGTTCTTGAGCTTCAGCCAAGGTGCGGGCGTGACTTGTTTGCGCACCTCGCTGATCAGCTTCTGGTCGGGCTCCGTTCCCCACTTCAACTGGTCGATCGCATTTTGAAGCTGGTCGACGAGTTGGTTCGCGAAGTCCGTCTTGCCGGCAGCGAGACACGAGGTCTTGAGGTCGGTGATGGAACCGATGCGATTGCCCCGCGCCATCATCGCCACCTGGGGCAGGTTCCACCAGGGGCTTTGCTTTTTTTGGAGTTTATTCTTGGGATTGAACTTCTGCTCCTGATAAGCGAAGCGATCCTGGACGAAACGTGGCAAGCGGTCACCTTCGACCACACACACCTGGTCGAAGTCGTAATCGCCTCCATTTCTCTTGGCGGTTTCCGAATGCAGCGTAAAGGTCCCCTTCAAACGAAGCTGCTGGTCGAAAAGGTCGAGGACCTGTGGGTCAGTCAGCGTGCACCCACTATTCTTCAAGTTTGCGCCCAGCAAACAGACCGCCTCTTCTGTGGAAAGATTCTGGAAGGGAAGCAAGTCTTCTTTCATCCGGATTGGGTAGCGTACGGGACTGGTGGGTGCCGCTTATCCTATAAGCCGTTGAGTGATGCACTGGACCGAAATGACTGGCCCTATGACACAGGAGATGACCCTTCGTTTTTCTCCGCTAATTGCTTCGGCGGCAATGTCACGTGGGGCATATGTCGGCAACAAATCCGAAACCGCCTTAATCCGGGTGATATCGTCGTCTTCTTTTCATTTCGAAAACAGAGTTCGCACAAAGCCGTGGAATATAGGCTGTGCGCAGTTGCTACCGTTGCAAGGAAAGTTAGGCAGACAGATATCTGGGCTGATCCGACTCTTCGAGTTTACAGGCGCTATCTGAATTTATTGATACGACCCACTAAGCGTGCAGCATGGGAGCATTTCGAGCCTGGTCTTCCGAACCGCGCCTGGCACAAGGACTGGGTCTGGCGAATCGCCGATCACTCCGGCTTCAGAAAGCGAGCTTTCGAGTCGTTGAACACCTCAAAAACCATCCCCAATTCGCCAAAGATCAATGGACACGTTGTCCAGGTTGCGCCGAACTACGTCATCTTCTCGGCTGACCCCTCCGAGACCTATATTCTTGATTCGCCGCCTCTGGTGGCCACTTGTGGAAGATCAGGAACAATCGAGGATTGGGATCCGCGGCCCGCGAGCCTTGCTATCAAGAAGCTCACGGTGTGTTTCTCAGAGAAAAGCGGGGGAAGAGGGACGCTACGCACGAGAAACCTCCAAAGAGCCCATCCCTGCGATAGTTGGAAAATGTCCCCAGATGACGCCGCAGAATGGCGGAGAGAACTGATAGGAGTCTGTGCAGGCAGCGTCGGTGGTGAGACATCTTATAAAAACGCAGATCGACAGCGATTTGCGTAATGGTCTTCTTTGGGACTTCGAGCATGCGTAGCGCGTACCCAGCCAAAGAGGAAAGTCCGCTGGGATCCCTCGAAGGATGTAGTGTGTGAGGCTGCTGGGAGTAAGAATCGGAATTCGTGATAATTGCGGGCAGGTTAGATATCTCACAGAGACATATCGCAGGAGGAGACAATGGCGTATGAGCTTTGGACTTCCCCGATAACGGGTTATCGGAGAAAGGGAACACGCTTGTCTGAGCTGCGGAAGCTCTTTGATGATGGCATTACGTCTCGGGCAATCCTTGAACCACTGCAATCCTGCCCTGCTGATGCGCCCTCCTCAGAGATGAGTCAAATCCTCCGAGACAGGGACTTCGACGTAGCCGGCGTTAAGGAACGTGAGGACGGCCCCGTCATCGGCTTTCTGCAACGGGAGTCATTGCAGGACGGCTCCGTGCGCCAGCATCTTCAAACATTGAGACCTGAACACCTCATTTCTGAATCTACTCCTCTCGCCAGCTTATTGTCCATTTTCAAAACCAGAAAGTGGACGTTTGTCCTTGTGGGTACAGAGGTCAAAGGAATTATTACAACAGCAGACCTTAATAAACCAGCTATGCGAGTGTATTTGTTCAGCCTTAGCAGTTTCTCCCTGAGATTCTCTTGCTGCTCGCGGCTGAGCAGGTGGTCAAGTCCGTTTGGGACCGTCACTACGACTTTCACCCGAGAATCTTTCAAGGTGAGTGGATCCATGTTGTCAGGTAGGCGCAGCTCGCCATTTTCGTAAACGGCGTGAAGCTCGACCATCCGGCGTGTGGGCGACACCCTGAATTCAATATCCAGGTCCGACAGGTCCGGGAGGAAATCCGGCGCGTGCAATGTCACCAGGTGGTAGCCTTTGTCTTCAACCTCGCTGTAATCGCAGCGGGAGAGCGACCAGGCATACCAGATGCGTGGGGCGAGCTGTTGACGAAGGTGAACGTGGCTGAGTCCCACGTATTGCGCTTGCAAGCCGCGGAGCGGGTCAAGGGGATACTCAGCGCACCGACCGACTAGAGGCTGCCCGCTGCTGACGCGTGCTCCTGCCACACCGAAGTGCCCGAAAAAAAGTTTGTAGGATCCGGGTCGTTGCTCAAAGCTCTGGTTGAATTCGCCAAGCTGCCGCGCGAAGGTCTCACGTAGATTCTGATCATCCCCCGCCAGTGCTGCCTTTCGAGGATATGGGAAAGCTGCGAGAGCGGCCTCACCCAGCTCAATGAATTCGGGCTCAATGCAAAGATATATGGGGTGCTTTCCCCGAGCACGGGCATAGACGTACAGGTCTCCATCGAGCTCCGCCCCATGATTGCCCGCGACCAGTACGACGGGCGCGTGGTTGGCCATACGCACCAATGCGTCCACCCAGAGATTCCGCTCCTTGATGGTTGCCTTGTACGTCGTAAGATCACCATCGACAACGAAGACGTTTGTGTTAGCGCGGATTGAGTCCTCGACGAACCATTCCAGACACTGGGCAGTGTCGTCGAAGTAGCGGTCCTCCTCGAGATGTATATCGCCACAATGTGAAATTTTCATCCTCGTTCAACTCCTTCCGAAAGCATTTGCCGAGGCCGAATTTAGCGAATAAGAATTGCTCCCAACAAGAGCACCGCGGCCACGAGAAGGCGAGAGCCAATGATAGGGATACGGAAAACATCCGATGGGCCGAAAAGAGATTGAGCCCAACGAACAGCAAAAGAACGAGTCTGATCAACCCGGTATGATCTTGAAGCCACTTCTGAAAGAAATTCACGGAAGTCCTCTGGCGTACTTCGAGGTAGCGGGATCGATAGGAAAGGAAACTTATCAGATCTATCGAGGGCAGCGAGTCACCGAATAGCCTCATCCGCGTCATGCGGGTTGCGGCACTTCAGTTTGGCCTACACGTCATCCAAGAAGGGTCGCCTTATACGCGGTCGGTTTATGTTGGGAAAAAACGGTCGTTCGGTGGGTCCCACCTCGTACTCCTTGCATTGTTTAACACATGGGATTTCCCAACAGTTATCCTCACGGCTTCTCAGCGGAGCTAACGCGTCGACTCGCTTCCGTCGATCGTGCATCTTTCGGCGGTGGGGAGTCGTCGGGTGCAGTTTTGAGGGAGTAAGAGGTGCTATCGCCGAAGGGAAACGGTGGGGAGACCGTTCTAGCCGCGCAAGGAAATACGATGCGAAACCCAAGTTCATTTCAAAGAAATCCAGAGCGAGGTCGCTCAACATCTGGGACGTATGTTAGTTATTTCTGTTTACGTCCGCAACACCTGCGAACCACAGCTGCAAACCAGAATAATCGGCCGCATCCTTTGTCCTGACTTATTGTCGATTTCGGAACCTAGATTGTAGTTTCGCTCGGTGTCAAAAGAGTTATACTCTGCGCGACGCGCGACCCCGTCCAGCCGGCGCCCGGCTCCGGCCGTCGACCGCCTGCGAATTGGGGCGAATCCCTTTCGGCCAGGTTGCCGATCGGAGGAGCTATGGACCGACGGACTGTAGTAGTAAGCAATGCGGTCGCTTGGCACGAGCATCGACTGCAAGCGGCGCAACAGCACGCGCATGGGCTGCGCATACTTACCGTCCAGCAACTGGCCGAGGTGCTGGCCGGCGGCTTTTTGCAGATCGTCTCCAAGCCCGACTTGCAGCAGTTAGTGAGTCGTGCGCTCAGCGAGTTGGATTTCAGCAGTATCGAAGCCATCAAAACGCTGCCCGGAATGGTGAATGCCGTCTGCCGCAGCCTGCACAAAGCATGGAGTGCCAGGCTTGATCTCCAGCGGTGGGGGAAGGAACGTGGCGAATCCGTGGCCGACTTAGTCGCGATTGAGGCCTATGTCCGCGGGCATTTGCCGGCTGGCTCGCTCTTGCCCACCGACATCTCCCGCCTAGCTGCTGCCCGCATGCACCACGCGCGGCACGTAACTGGCGACATCGAGGTACACGGTATCGTCGGGCTGTCCCCCTGTTGGCAGCCGGTTCTCGCCGAGTTGGCAAAGCATGTTGCCGTACGGTGGCATGCGTGCCAGGCGGACGGAGATGATCTCCGCTGGCTGGAACGCACCGGGATCGAGCTGGTTTGGCGTGTCGAGCGCCGGGAGTCGCACCGCGCCGTTGCGTGCGCAAACCCGAAGCATGAAGCGGTTGAGGCGTTACGGTGGGCGCGCGAACTGATTTCCAGTGAGCGCGCCCGTCCGCACGAGATCGCATTCGTTGCGGCCTCGGTCGAGGACTGGGATGACCACTTCCGTGCCTTGGTGGCCGATAGTCAGCTGCCCGTCCATTTTGCTCATGGCGTACCAGCGGTCTCCGGTTATGCCGGCCAGCAATGCGCGGCGTTAGCGGAGGTCATGTTGCACGGCCTCAGCCATGACCGCGTGATCCGGGCATTGCGTAGGGTGAGTGACTGCCATGCGCTGGAAAAGCTGCCCGAAGCCTGGTACACGAAGCTGGCACGCGAAGCGCCCCTGCTCGTGCGTGAGCATTGGGACTTCGAATTGGCACGTATTGCCGATGAAGACGGATCGGATTTCCGACCGGTGCTTGAGCCGTTGCTGGATGTCCTTGGCGCAGGTCCGGAAGCGGCAGAGAAAGCCGGGGAGATGCTTCTGAGCGGCCAGGCGTTGGCCATCTGGAACCAGGCGCTGCTGGACGGTCCCCCGCAAGCGCTGGCGACAACGCTTGCTGCGCAACGAATCCCTACACGACGGATCCGGCCGCCAATATAGTTTGGGGATCGGCTGCGACTGTCCTTGGTACGCAGCGCAAGTTCGTTCGCCTGCTTGGCCTTAACAGCAGTCAATGGCCACGCCGGACCCAGGAAGACAGCCTTCTGCCGAGCCATCTTGTACCTGCGGCTGAACTGGAACCGCTGTCCGTCCCAGAGTTCGACCGCCTGTGCTTCCGCCACCTCTGCAATCAAGCCTCTGAAGTTGTGTATTCACGCAGCCGCCGCGGCAATGACGGCCGGCTGCTGGGCGCGAGCCCGCTTTTGCCGGGCGGCGTGGCTGTGCAACCTCTGGTGCGCGCTCGTATCCCACAGAACGCCATGAGCGAATCCGACCGTTTACTGGCGAACAGGGAAGAGTTCAGGAAGACTTCGCTGGCGCAGTCTGCCGCCGCCTGCGCTGCCGACTGGCGCAAGCCGGAGTTGACCGCGCACGACGGCATCGTGCGTGCGAATCATCCCGTGATCTTAAC
>CAWIUZ010000108.1:0-12583 GCA_963838915.1 uncultured Acidobacteriota bacterium | reverse complement strand
TTATTGCCGTGATGCTGATCGCGCTGTGGACATCGCGGTTCCCGCAGGTGACGCGCACGGAAGAGGAGAGAGCCGGCGCCCTCGAGATGTATGCACATCTGATGAAGAAGCCTGTCGTCCTCCTGTTCTTCGCCAGCATATTCATGTACGTGGGCTCAGAGCAAGGAACCGCCGACTGGATCTCCGAGTTCCTCGCGCACTATCATGGCTACGATCCGCACACCACGGGAGCCGCGGCGGTGGCCTGGTTTTGGGGGCTGATGACGGCGGGCTGCGCGCTGGGCATGCTGCTGCTCAAACTGCTGGACAGCCGCAAGGTCCTGCTTTGTTTCAGCCTCGCCGCGCTCGCCTGCCTGACGGTGGCCTTGTTTGGGCCGGGACCTGCTTCAAAGCTAGCCTTCCCTGCCATGGGTTTTTGCGCGTCGGTGATGTGGCCGATCATTATCTCGCTGGGCCTGAACTCCGTGGCGGAATACCACGGGCCGCTCGCAGGCATACTCTGTGTTGGTATTATGGGGGGAGCTATCGTACCGTTGATCATCGGGCGACTCGGCGACACGTTCGGACTGCGCACCGGGATGATGTTCCTCTACGTAACCTTCGGCTGGGTGCTCAGCGTCTCCTTCTGGGCTAAACCCCTGATTGCCAACGTGACGCTTCGCGACAAGAAGGCGCGCCAGGTCACAAGCTGAAGCGCCAATTCGAATCGACTGCCATCTCCTACGTCGAAAACAGAACCCTCTCCCGTGGGGAGAGGGTGTCGCGATCCGGCGCCTACATCAGCCGGAGCGCGACGGGTGAGGGGTCACTTTCGTTGGATCCGAGGAATCACTTTTTGAAATAACTAAGGAAGAACTCTACTTTCGCAGGTCCGGCTTCACGGATAGGTCCGACATGCTCTCCCAATTCCATCGTATTGTGGCCGGCAGGGTCATAGCTTGGCCACTGCGGAAGGCCTGATCCATTGGGATCGCCAGTTTTGGCAAAGTTGGACCAATAGGACGCCATCATTATCGAGAGCTTGAAATCCACCGGTTTCCATGGGCGATCGAGCAACTTCAGGGTCTCGAAAATGTACGGAACTTCCGAAGTGTGGAAAGCACCGAACTCGGGATGCGCGGGCCAGGGTATGGGGCGATCGAAGAAGTAGGTGTAAACCCTCCCACTCCTCTTCACCCGGCTCGCGCACCAGAAATCGATGGAGACTCGAGCCCGGTCGGTCTGGCCCGCCGTTCTCGCAGCGGGCACGTCGGAGTCTTTCTCGACGGGATAGAGTTTCAGAAAAGTTGCGGCCATGTCGCCGTAGGTCTTCTGCGCGGAGGTCGTGTAAGAAGCGACTGTGGGCGCCGTGGGTGGGCCGAAGCCGCTCGCGAAACCAGCGTCCCCCGCGACCATCCCAACCATAAGCGGGGCCTCATGCGCGGGATGCTGTGCAGTGAGCACCCATCCGTCCGTAACGGGAAAAGCGGAAACCGAGGGCGCGCCTGTGGTGCCGGGAGTCGCTATGAAGAACTCCGAAGCAGGCAGCGCACGCAACTCGGCGAGCGAGTGAGCCCCCTTGGCTCCGGCGTACTTGAGCCCTTGTTGTTCCCTTTGCTCGAGCGTCTCTCCCCCGCCATGCAGGTTTTCCGGGAACAAGCCGGGGCCGCTCTCCGCGATGGCCCTGGCAAACAGGCCCTTGGCCAACGGCGAACGCATCAGGTCAGCAACGGAGATAGCGCCTGCCGACTGTCCAAAAATGGTAACCCGGTTGGGGTCGCCACCGAACGCGGCAATGTTCTTTTGCACCCACTCGAGGGCCGCAATCTGGTCGAGCAGTCCATAGTTTCCCGAGGAGTGATGTGGCGATTCTTTCGTCAGCTCAGGATGCACAAGGAAGCCAAGCGGGCCGACGCGATAGTTCGGCGTTACGACAACGACGCCCTTTCGGGCAAGTTCTGCTCCGTTGTAGACCGCTACCGAACTCGAGCCTTCGTTAAACCCGCCCCCGTAAAAATAGACCATGACGGGGTGTTTTTCGTTGACAGATTCCGCGGGCGTCCACACGTTCAAGAACAGACAATCCTCGCTCACAGCGCCTTGCGTCATGAACTCTTCCGTCCACGGAAGCCGCGAACCGGGCTCATTCTGCATGCAGCTCGCTCCGAAATGATCCGCCTTTCGGATGCCCTCCCAGCGGGCGGCGGCCTGCGGAGGGCGCCAGCGCAACTCCCCAACCGGCGGCGCGGCAAAGGGAATGCCCAGGTAGGCAGTGACCTCATTCTTGTCCGTTGTTCCTAAGATCAAGCCGGTGCTGATTCGCACCCCCCTTCCAAAGCTATTGGCTGCCGCGCCGAAAAACAATAGGGCCGTCGCGAGAACGATGAATCTTTTCCAGTGTCGCATGAGTCGCTCCTGTGCACTACGGGTCTGGCACTAAGACGCGAAGAGTATACATCGCGGCACGGAAGATGGGAAAACGCGCGAAGCGCCTTGGAGTGCGGCAGCGACGCTGCCGCCGTGTAATCCCAACCCACGGCTGTAGCTGGCGCTACCGCACTTCAAGGGGCATTCGGCTGATTTATCCCAAAATAGATTCAGCCTCGCAATTCGCTGAGGGATTTGATAACCTTGGGCGGCGCGAGCAGCTGTGTTGCATTGCGCAGGCAAATGCAACACGCTGCCCGCACGATGTCATGCTGAGCGAAGCGAAGCATCCCCGCAGTTCGCTAAAGAAAACAACCACCGCGACCCTTCGCTGCGCTCAGGGTGACAGTCTGGCGAGCGTTTTGGCCTCTTCAGTAACGCGGCTCTAGTCAACAGCACGCGCCGCGCCCAGGCGCGGTGACGGCGATTCAATGGAGAAGTACATGACCAAGCATAGTCGTATGATCATGAGTTGTGTTCTACTGAGCGTTGCGATACTGGTGAGTTCTGCCATGGCGGCTGACCGGGTAAAGATCGCAAGCGGCATTCTGGAAGGCACGGTCAACGCCGACTCTTCGTTGCGGATTTTCAGGGGCGTTCCTTTCGCAGCTCCGCCGGTGGGCGATTTGCGCTGGCAACCGCCCCAGCCGGTGCAGCACTGGAGCGGCGTGCGCAAGGCCGTGGACTTCGGCTCGCGCTGCATGCAAGGCAGAGTATTTGGCGATATCGTATTTCGCAGCAAAGAGATGAGTGAAGACTGCCTCAACCTGACGATCTGGACTCCCGCCCGAACCAAGAACCAAAAGCTCCCGGTCTACCTGTGGTTCTACGGGGGAGGTTTCGCGGCGGGAGCCAACGACGAGGCCCGATACGATGGTGAGAGCTTTGCGAAGCGCGGCATCGTGGTAGTAAACGCGAACTACCGGCTGGGCGTGTTTGGCTTCTTGGCTCACCCCGAACTCACCGAGGAATCTCCCCACAAAGCGTCGGGCAACTACGGACTGCTCGATCAGGTCGCGGCACTCGAGTGGGTGAGGCAAAACATCGCCGCATTCGGCGGCGATCCGCAGAAGGTGACCATTGGCGGAGAATCGGCCGGCTCCCTTTCGGTCAGCGCGCTGATGGCCTCCCCACTCTCACGCCAGTTGTTTCAGCAAGCGATCGGCGAAAGCGGAGCATTTTTCGGCCCCGTGGGCGGGCGTGGTCAAACATCCCTGGCGGAAGCTGAAAAGCAGGGCGCGCAGTTCGCCGCGTCGATCGGAAGCGGCAAACACTTGGCTGATTTGCGGGCGATGCCGGCTGAGGACTTACTCCGCGAGGCCTCGAAAAGGAATAACGGTTTCGGCTTTTGGCCGATCGTGGACGGCTACTTTCTACCTTCCGATGTGCCCTCCATCTTCGCACAAGGGAAGCAGAGCCAAGTCCCACTTCTGGCCGGCTGGAACGCCGACGAGGTCCGGATGGAAGTGCTGATGGCAAAGGAGAAGCCTAACGCCAAGACCTTCGCCGAGCAGTTGCGCCGCGAGTATGGATCTCGCGCAGATGACGCCCTGAAGGTGTACGGCGCATCGACCGATGAAGAAGCGCTGCGGTCGGCCGGCGATCTGGCCAGCGACCGATTCATTGTCTTTGGTACCTGGAAATGGCTCGATGAGCAGGCCAAGGCAGGGAACGCGGTTTACCGCTACCAATTCGACCGCACCGTCCCGATTCCGGAAGCGGAAAAGCAAACGGGCTTGAAGACGTTCGGCTCACCCCACGCCGCGGAACTCGAATACGTCTTCACGATGCTCGATTCGAAGAAGGCCGACTGGCGGCCTGACGACTACGCGGTGGCCAAGACGATGAACGACTATTGGGCGAATTTCATAAAGACAGGCGACCCCAACGGCGCCGGCTTGGCGAACTGGCCGCCGTTCGGAAAAACCCATGAGGTGATGCACCTCAATGTCGAGTGCCAGGCCCTGCCCGAGGAGCATCGGGACCGCTACGAGTTTCTCGACTCCGCTCCGGCGGTGGTCAGCAACCGGTGAGCACACGCGCTGGTCCGGAGCCCTCGCCCCGGCGGGCCTACTTCTTGGCGAAGTCGGCTTCGCACGGGCGGCCCTCCACGCGTTTGCCGGTTCCTTCCTTCTCGGAGAATTTCCCCTCGACGTGGTAACCAAAAGCGCTGCCACGCGGACGGTGGCCGACAGCGACTTCCTCGGCTCCCACCAGTCCCTTGGCGTAGAGCTTCATCGTTCCGTCAGGGAGGATTTTCCCATCCAGCACGAACCACCCAGGTTTGCCTTTGTCGCCTTTTTCACCGTGCAGCACGCCGTCCTTCACCGTTGACGGGAATTGATAAGAGTAGCCCAACGCCCCCTCTGTGTTGCTGCACGAAACCGTAGTATCCCAGGTCCCATCAAAACGCTTCGTATCATCTTCGGAGCTAGCAGCATTCAAGCATATAACCACAATGCAAATACCTAGCCCGATCGTGCGTCGCATGATGTCAAGCCTCCTTGTTTGGCATTTCAAATGGAATACACCGCCGCCACCTCATAATCAACGACCGACGGAATGGTGAAGGCGACCGCCCCATCAGCCACTTGGAACGGAACGTCCGCGCCGGCGCGCAACAAACCCACCCGCGACACCTTTCGGCCGTGCGGCAATTGCATCCTGACGCGCTGCGCGCCGATGGGATAGAATTCCCGGATCCAGCCGCGGTGGACCGCCGGATTCGTGTAGTTGAGCACATGGACGGCGTAACCGGCCTGTGTTTCCCACGCGAAGGTTTCGATCAGGCCCTCTCCCGCAATCGTTACCGGCTGGTCCTGACCCGCCACCCACCGAATGGAGTTGCGCAGGAGCCGGCTGAGATCGGTGTGCCCGGAGTGCCAAAGGGTTCGGTCGACATCACCGGGGAAATAGATCAGCCGGCTCTTGCCCTTTTCGCGGAGGACCACTGCGGGCTCTTGGGTGTGCGAGGGGTCGGGATAGGAAAGTTCCGGAGGATAGGCCACGGACCCCGGCACTACGGTCATGATGGGGCCCTCGACGGCTGCGATGGGTACACGATACTCGGCGCCCGCAATCCAATTCGTGCCTGTGAATCCATCGAGGATGGCGTGCCGCTTCTCGATTCGTGCTGAATAGGCATTGCCGGTTGTGCCGATGATGTCGCCCGCCTTGCGGATTCCAAAAACCTCAGCCAACCCGAATTCCGGCCGCTTCCGGTTCCGCTCCGTATACAAACCGGTTTCAAACGTCGCCAGCAGCGAGCCGCCCGCATCCACATATTCGCGCAACTGCCGGAGTTGCGGGTCGCTGAGCAGTGCAATATTGGGCAACAACAGGGCCGAATACTTTTCGAGGTCGGAAAGCGCGAGTTTCTCCTCATGCACGAGGTCGAACAGAAAACGCCCCTCGAGCAGCGCGTAGTACAGACCCTCCATATACTGCATTGCCGAAGCTCCGCGGGGAGGTTGGTAGAACAACTGGGTGCGTTGTCCCATCACCACGCCGATTGATGCAATCGACCGTTTGTTGATTAAATGCTGATCGTGCTGCGCGGTCCAATTGAAGAATTCGTGCGCCGGTTCAAGCGAGCGCCGGTCTTCGCCCAGGCCATTCTCGGCGCCCACGATGTGCTGATAGGGCACCATGCCGCTGGCCACGGTTTCATCCATCCACATGCGGGCTTCGGCAAACGACTTGGCCACGCCGCGCCAACGGACCGGCCCCGTCGACCATGCCCCGGTCACATTGGTCGCCATCTTGCCTTTCTGCACGGCCCGGCAAACGCGCCCCTGCATCGCGCATCCCCAGATCGGCGCATCTTCCCCGCCCCGCCCCTGGTTGTCGGCCTGGAACCATTCACAGAGTTCGCCCAGCTCCACCAGGTTGGCTGAGCAGCGGATTCCTCCGCCGAGATTGGCGAAATAAAAATTCCCGGCGTGCTTTTCCTTGGCGATCGAATCGTAAACCTTCCAGAGGAAGATCGTGCGCTCGTTGAACTGATCCCAGTATTCGACAGTCCTGCTCGGCGGCAGCTCGCGGCAGATCGCACAATGGCAAACCGGCAGACTTCCCAGTGGCGGCCAAGCGTTGGTAAATAGGCCGTCAACATCATAATGTGAATTAATCTCCCGCATGATGGCTGGGATGTAATCCGTCATGTAAGTCGAAAACATGCACGTCCGGAACAACCGATGATCTTCGTCGTGAACAACCGGCCGGCCTTCCGCGTCCTGCTGGAACCACTCAGGATGCGCCGCGACCGCGTCTGCCCAGTTGAGATCGGGGCTCAGGCGGGCGATCACGTGCAGTCCGCGCTTCTTCGCCGCCCGGCAGCAATCCCCGAAAAAGTCGCGATCATCGAGATACTTGCCTTTGCGATGAAAAGGTACCTTCGTTTGATAATACGCGAGGATGCCGGTGACGCTCACCAGCACGGCATCCACCTTCAGGCTGGCCCAGTAATCGGCCCACTGTTCGATGTCGAGCGTTACCGGGTCGTGCTCGGTCATATTCAATTGACCGATGCGGCGACTTTTTCGCTGCCAGGGAACATCCGGACCATCACCGACTCCCGGCCCCAAGGAAGAGGGCGCCGAAGCATAGTCTGATCTTCGCTTCGCTGCGGGAGGGACTATAGGCCGGCGAGTGGCCATGGCCACCGCAGGCAGCGCCATGAATTCACGACGATTCATTTCCATCTTGCCTCCCAAGTGAGTGACGAGTCAGGAGCCGGTCTGCCATCCCCAAGCCTCGTTATTGTACCTTACTCGCCCTTCATCTATTGTTATACTCTTCGCTCGCAAGGCGGCCGCAAGGGCCGCCTTTACAACGGGAGGAATCGATGACGTCGACGCTTATCAAGCCGATGCGCCGCAGGACCTTTGTGGGGGCCGTGTTTGCCGGCCTGGGCATCACTGGTCTCAACGCCAGGCCGCCCAAACCGAGAGTCGGCGACATTCCCATGCGAGAGTTCGGGAAGACTGGGGTGAAGCTGACGGTCATCGGCCAGGGTGGGGCGCGCCTGGCCTTAACGCGCACCAAGGAAGCTGCGCGGGCTCACGTGCGCCATGCATACGAGCTAGGCTTGAACTATTTCGATTGCGCTCACGGTTATTGGGACGGGCATTCCGAGGAGGTTTACGGCGATGTGCTTGCCGAGGTGAGGAAAGAAGTCTTCATCACCACCAAATGCATCAAGCGCACCCGAAAAGAAGGCGAAGAGGACCTTCACAGTTCGCTCAAGAGCCTGAGAACGGATTACGTGGACTTGTGGCAGATGCACGGTGTTCAGGACTCGACAGACGCGGAGAAGATCTTCGCGCCGGGGGGAGCGATGGAGGCCTTTGAGGCCGCGAAAAAGGCCGGCAAATGCCGCTTTTTCGGTTTTACCGGGCACCACGATCCCAACACCCATGTGGCAATGCTTCAGGCATACGATAAATGGGATTCCATTCTGATGCCTCTCCATGCCGCCGACCCTGCTTACCTGAGTTTTCAGAAGATCACCTTGCCGCTGGCGGTGGAGCGCGGCATTGGGATTCAAGCCATGAAGGTCTTCGCTAATGCTTTTTTGTTGCGGGTTTTAAATGCCGAGGAATGCCTGAGGTACGCCCTCAGTTTGCCGATCCATTGCGCCACCGTCGGCTGTAGTACTGTGGGACAACTCGATGACGACGTGCGCATCGCGCAGAACTTCAAATCGTACACGCCGCAGGAAATGGACGACCTGGCGAAGCTCGCAATAACCGCGGGCCCCGGCGGCCTCAAAGGGCCAGCGCTGGAATATTGGAAGATCGGCGGCGAGTGGAAGTAGGCGGGCCAACACGGAAAGTGCGTAGGTTGGCCCTGAAACCAAGGTTGCTGCAGGGGCGAGAGAGTCCGTGTGAAAACCTCATTCCGGATGTCATTCCGAGCCCTTCGCTGTCATCCTGAGCGCAGCGGAGAGCCTGTCCTGAACGAAGTGAAGGAATCTCGCTCTGGGTGCTCAGGGCAAACTCCGCGATGAATCTCGCTCTGAAGGTTCGCAAGGGCAGAGCGAGATTCCTCGTCGCCTGTGGCTCTCGACCTGGCAGCGGTTGATCAAACGAGCACTTCGGTGCTTGCCAGCTTCGTGCTAGACTCTACCGTTGATTCAAGGCATGGCCCCGTCCGGAGGTGCTTCAATGAGATCTGCCATTTCTAGAAGACGTCTCCTAAAGAGCATTGGAGTGTTAGCGCCGGGGGGAGTGCTGCTGGCTCCTCGGGAAGAGAGCAGTGCCCTCCAAACCGATGACAAACGTCCTCGGGCTCTTGCTCTTATCGGTGATCGGTATCACAACGCCGACTACATCCGGGTCGCCCTGAACAAACTATTCCTGGACCTGAATCTGCCCATTGATTACACCATTAACTACGATCAAATATCTGCGCGCCTTCTGCGGCCTTACCGTCTGTTTGTGGTTTTGCGCGATGGGATGATCTGGCCCAACGGATATCTCGAGCCCAACGACTACGAATACTCGCACTCTCTGGAGAACAATAGCGCCTGGCCGAAGGAGCAGCCCGAGCGCTGGATCACGGAGGAGCAGGGTAAGGCCATCAAAGACTTCGTGGAGGCTGGGGGGGCGCTGTACGCCTTGCACAACAGCAGTCACATTTCGCTTTCTTCCAAGGACTATCGCGAGGTGATGGGTGGGGCGTACATCTCGCATCCGGCCCTGCGTCCTTTCAAGGTGTCAGTGGTGAACAAGGAGCATCCGATCACGCGCGATGTCCAGGACTTCATAGTGAACGACGAACAACATTTCGTCACGTACGACAAAGATCCCAATTTCATCCTCTTGCGGAGTGAGAATATCGATGGCCTAACTGAGATCAGCGAAGGCCAAGACCTAGGTGCTAAGGCGATCGCGGGCTGGGCGTACGATTTCGGCAAGGGCCGAGTGGCTTTCACGGCAGTCGGCCATACGCTTCACGCGATGTGGGAACCAGAATATTTCAAGCTACAGAAGAACGCCGTAAGATGGCTGCTGAAGATGTCGTAGCCACGCCCTCGTCAAGACGAGGGTGCCACCCCCAACCGAAACGAGGTCAAACTGCATATGTCAATCATAAAGTCGACGTTGGTCTTCACTTTTGCTCTTATCACGGTCGCATGTTCCACCGCCCCCGCCCCCGCTCCCGCCCCGGAGAAACCTGCCGCCTTGGGAAGCATTGTGCGCTTGGACCCAGCCTTGGATGAACTGATTCCCAAGGATGCCCAGCTTGAAAAGCTCGCAGATGGGTTCACCTTTACCGAGGGTCCGATCTGGCGCCCCTCAGGCGTCCTCTGGTTCAGTGATGTGATTGGTAACGTGGTGCGTCAATATTCTCCAGACGGAAAAGTGACGGAAATTCTCAATCCGGGCGGTTATGACGGAAAAGGTAATTTGCCCGCGGGCGGATACAATGGCCCCAACGGCAGCACCGCTGATAAAGATGGCGCGGTGCTGCTCTGCCAGCATGGGTACCGCCGGATTGTACGAATCAGCAAAGACATGAAGATTACCACTGTGGTTGACAGGTATGAGGGGAAGAAATTCAACAGCCCGAACGACGTGGTCTACCGCTCCGATGGGTCGTTTTATTTCACAGATCCGCCCTACGGTTTGGCCAAGGGCGACGACGACCCAGCCAAAGAGCTGAAGTTCAACGCCGTTTTCCGTGTGGCCAACGGCAAGCCGCAACCGGTCATCAAGGACCTGACGCGGCCCAACGGCATTGCCTTTTCTCCCGATCAGAAGACACTTTATATCGGGAATACGGATGAAAAGTACAAGGTGTGGATGGCGTATGACGTCGCTGATAATGGCGCCGTCAGGAACGGGCGTGTGTTTTATAACGCGACGGCCGAGAAGGAAGCGGGTTTGCCGGACGGCTTGAAGATCGATGAAAAGGGCAACATGTGGGCCTCCGGCCCTGGAGGGATTTGGGTTTTCTCGCCGGCGGGAAAGCACCTGGGTACGATCAAGATGCCAGAGGTGCCGGCAAACTGCAATTGGGGTGATGACTGGAAATCGCTCTACATCACCGCGCGTACCGGCTTGTACCGGATCAAGCTCTCCGTAGCAGGAGAGAAGCAACTTTATCAGTGAGCGGCACTGAACCAGAGGAGGGAATAATGAAGCGTAGGACCTGCTTGAAAGCAATGCTCGCCGCCGGAGCCAGTGCGGCCGGCGCCCAGGCGTTGGGACCGGGGCATCCCATCCAACTGCACGTCGACTTGGCGGTTGACCCGGCCAAGGAGAAGGAGATGTTGCACAACTTCGAGACCATCTTCCGACCCGAGGCCGCCAAACACCCTGGGTATGTTAGTGTGAAGATGCTGAAGCTGCGTGCGGCAATACAGGGGAGTGCTCCCGCGGGTATCAACTATCGGTTCGCCCTGACGTACCAGAGCGAGGAACTACGACAGAAATGGGTGGCCTCAGCAGAGCATCAGAGGGTCTGGCCGACCATCGAGAACACGCTCGCGTCCAAGAACTACACAGTCCTGTTGTTCGATGTGGATTAGCGGCGCGCTTTGAGCAGCGGAAAGAGAACCTCGCGAGACGGGTGCGCCACAGTAGAGTTCGAGTGGAGCGCCGTCCCTATTGGTCAGAAAGGAATGTGGAAAATGAACATGAAAACGCTGTGGCTCATGCTCGTAATGATTCTTCCACTGGCAGCGCGCGAGCCCTTAACCCAACGTATCGCGCACACGGATCCGGCTAAATACAGGACCGCCAAAGCCGTCCACGGTGGAGCCGGCCAAATGCATTTCATAGCCCTGTTAGATGAGCACTCGCTGGACACCAATCTGCTATTCCTGCACCGGGGCATTCTCGAGCCGAAAAGCGGTATTGGCCATCACTTTCACAACCAATGCGAGGAGATGTTTGTAATCCTTGACGGCGAGGCCCAGTTTACCATTGATGGCCGGACGTCCGTTCTGAAAGGACCGGCCGGCGCCCTTTGCCGAATGGGCCATTCCCACGCGATCTACAACGCGACCGACAAGCCGGTTGAGTGGATGAACATCAACGTGTCAGCGGCGAAGGGCGCTTACGATAATTTCGACCTCGGTGACGACCGTAGGGACGTGCCAATTGATCCGATTCCGGTGTTCATGACCATGCGGCTGGATCGTACGCTGCTGCGCCCCGTGAACGGTATGAACGGCGGCAAAGGAGCGGTACAGTATCGACGCGCACTTGATCCGTCTGTTTTCCTCAGCCCGTGGGCCTTTGTGGACCATCTGGTGCTTCCGCCAAATACTTCGACGGGTCCCCACCTGCATCGGGAGGTGGCTGAATTTTACTACGTAATGAGTGGCCAGGGCGCCGTCACGATATCGGAGGAGGGTGGCGGTTCCGAAGTTGCCCCGATCCAGGCGGGCGATGCGATTCCAATCCAACTGAACGAGGTACACTCCTTTGAGAATACCGGCAGCCAGCCTTTAGAATTCATGATCGTCGGTGTGTCTCGCGATAGCAGCAGGAGGATAGACAGCATCGACGTGCAGAATCTTCCCCGAAGGTAATTCAAATACATAGGCACAGCCGACTGGAAGTGCACAACACAATGATTCTGTTGAGTGGAGAAACCTGGGCGCTTATCATCGCGCACAAGGAAACTACTTTCCAGTTTTTCGCGGAGGAATTTATTCGCCCGTCTCACTGTGACTTGCGGCCGCTCCGATAGTTCCCGTGCTGTCAAGGATTCGGCCTGAAAAGTCTTAGTGCTGTATCGGAAGCGCGCCGACTGCACAAAGTTGCGGAATTGCAGATACTCTGCCCGGCGCGCTTTCGATACAGCGACTTGAAGGAAGCCGCCCGTGTTTGCGGCGGACGCGGGAATTATGGGCTTTGAATGGCGTAGCTATAGTCGTAGGTTAAATGGGTGAGCCGGCGGAATGAGTTTGTGGGGGCCAGGAAGCACGGATGGAAAGTGAACGCGGCTGGATCGGGTGCGGTGTGCGCTGTTGAGCTGAGGATGGAGGGGAAGTCTTAGTGCTGTATCGGAAGCGCGCCGACTGCACAAAGTTGCGGAATTGCAGATACTCTGCCCGGCGCGCTTTCGATACAGCGACTTGAAGGAAGCCGCCCGTGTTTGCGGCGGACGCGGGAATTATGGGCTTTGAATGGCGTAGCTATAGTCGTAGGTTAAATGGGTG
>CAWIUZ010000107.1:0-19693 GCA_963838915.1 uncultured Acidobacteriota bacterium | reverse complement strand
TCGACATCGGCGTCGCCCCGCCCTGGGCGGGGTCGATGTGCATGATGTCGGAGGGGCAAATGTCCACGCACTGCATGCAACCCTTGCACTTTTCCGGTAGCACGTAGGTAGGCATGCGGCCCCAAGGAGTTCGGCGTTCCTCGCGAGGCTACCTGGGCTCCCCACAAAAAGCTTGCCTCGTTCCGCCCGGTAAATTCGCGAAGCGAGGGTAGGCGACCCGGTCACGCGAGACGAGCCGCGGAGCCGACGCGCCCGATGAGGTCCGTGGAGGTCTGCCAGCTGGTGGGCACATCGTGCGTGGTCTCGGAAGCGGGTTTGAAGAAGCAACCGGGAGGGCGCCGGTTCGGGAAAACGTTCTGCGAGCCACTGTTGCTGAGCAGGCGTGAGTTGGGGGGCGCGAACCGTCCCGAACCAGTTTCGAACGAGCGCTGCGACTGTTGCCCACTCCGCTCGCAAGGCGCGCAAGATTCGCGGACCGAGCCAGGCGGACAATGCGAGGAAAGCTAACGCAATGCCGGCCAGCACCCACGGATGCTTCACCAGCATGTAGAGACCGCCGGCCACAGATGCATCCTCAGCCAGGCTTAACGCGATATTGCTGAACGGCTCCGGGCTGTGATTGATGGCCAGCCGCAGCGTGGCCTTCGCCGAGTGCCCCGTCAAGGCGACACCGCCGGCCAGCAGGATCAACAAGACTTGATAAGCGGGTTCCAGATTGGTGAACAGCGAGGACGCGACGAGCGCGGCTCCGATGGGGCGAATAAAGGTGTGAATGGAATCCCAGGCGCTGTCCACCCAAGGAACTTTGTCCGCAATGAACTCGATCGCGCACGCGACACCGGCGAGGACCAGGACGCGCGTGTCAGCCAGCACTGACGCGTGCTGCCAGGCAGGCGGCAGCGGGAACCGGCCGAAGCGGAGGAGCAGGCCGACTACGAGCACGGTGGCATAAAGCCGGATACCAGCCAGCATGCCCAGCCCCAGCGCCGATGCGACAGGATTCAAGGTCTCCATGAACAGATTATAAACGCAGCCGGCTCAGATGCGGACAAACGTCTTCTTGCGGAACATGTAATAAAGCCCTAGCCAGAGAATTCCCACGGCTCCGCCGGTAAGCAGGAACTCGCTGAACATCCCCAGGTGTCGCGCGAGCCCCGTGAAATTGGCAGCGCTGATTCGGGAGAAGCTGATGAGGTCGGGCGCGATGTAGGCCACGATGGCATTCATGCCGAAAACGATAAAGAAGAACGCCCAGCGCCGGTAGCCGAGCACGTCGATGAGGCCATAGAAAATGGCCAGCAGCAACAAGCACCATCCGCCTGACCACAGGACCATCGAACTGGTCCAGATGTGCTTGATAATCGGGAATTCGAAGCTCCACAGCCACCCGGCGACGAGGCAACCCACGCCCGATGCCGCCAGCACCAGCGCTTTACGCCCGCCCGGGAGGCGCGACCGCAACAAGTGCCCGGAGAGGACTCCCATGAGCGTGGTTGCGCCGAAGCCCAGACTGCTCAGAATCCAGGTGTAGTTGGTGCCGTCGCGGAAGCGTCCCAGCAGGGCATTATCAATCCACATCGCGAGGTTCCCGTCCGGAGTAAGGACTCCCGCTCCGTGGCCGGGCACGGGAACGAACCTCATGAGCGCCCAGAAAACCACGAGCAGCACGCCGGCAAGTACACCTTGCCAGCGTACCGGCAACTCGACCAGGGCGATCGCGGAGATCAAGTAACCCGCGGCAATCGCCTGCAGCGTGTTGCTGTAAAGCTGCAGGTTGTGAAGGTCAAAAGCCAGCAGGTGTCCTTGCGCGATCATGCCCAGAATCCACAGCACCACCACGCGATAGGCAACCTTGCCGTAGATGCTGACTCGGCTGTCGCCCCTCTCGCGCCGTTTGCCGATCGAGAACGGCATGGCCACTCCGACGATGAACAGAAACAGCGGCATGATGAGATCCCAGCCCACGAAGCCGACCCACGGGACGTGGTCGAACTGGCGCTCCAGCCACGCCGGAAGCGGATTCGCGAAGAGCTTGCAGAAGGCCATGACGAACGGCCCTCCACCCGCGATCCAGAACATATCGAAGCCGCGTAACGCGTCCACCGAAACGATGCGGTCGGAGGGTGTCACTGCATGCCTCTGTGGCTTTCCCGGCGAACTTTGTTCCATTATCGTGCCCCCTTAAAGTGCTTGGACCAGGCGGTTCAGTGGCGGATTCTCAACTCGAGAGTCACCTGCCATTTGACCGGGTTCCATGTTCATTCTACTCTACCTCGGCGACTCCACTTCAGGCTTTGTGTCCTCTCGTTGTAGTTCTAGTACACCCGTTGGCAACTCTTTTACAGATGCGCGTTGCCCCTCACGCGTTGACCCCCGCGCCACCGATCCTTTGTTTTCTACAACATTCTCGCTTTGTTCCGGGGATTTTAAGATTTCGCCGGCGTTTTCCTCTTCCCGACGTTCTGTTGCGCCGTTCGTAGCGCTGGCCTTTAGGCCAGCATCTGCCGACCCTTCGCTGCGCTCAGGGCAGGCTCTGAAGCTCGGCGTTACTTCGGCGCCGTCGAGCCCCACCAGCTTACTCAGTTCCTCGGCTTCCCGGTCGTTCGCCTCATTGTCGGGAGGGCCAGCCTCCTTTTCTGTAGGGGCGGTTCGCGAACCGCCCCTACTCTCGCGGGCATATTCTTTGCGCATGGTCAGGAGAATCCTCATCTTCCGGTCGATCGCCCGGTCCAGCCCCATTTCCAGGCGCAGCACCATGTTCGCGGTCTCGTCCTCCGGAGCAAGACACGAGTCCCGCGCAATCGCGTCCTTCTCCTCCTGCGCCTTCATCTCTTCCGCGAACGCCGCCTCCACCGCCGCCATCTGCTCCTCCAGCAGGCGCTCGAGTTCCTGGTAGCGGGCCTCCATCCCCGCCTCGCCCCCGAAGCCCTCCTTCACGTACTTGTCTAGCTCTGCCTGGTCCTGCTTCTCGTGGAGGTACGCCCATTTCATGAAGAGCCCAAGCAGGTAGCCGATCTGCCGGGGCCGCCACCCCAGCTCTCCCTGGTAATAACGTTCGATCTGGTTCTGCTGGGCGAGCGTAAAGACCCGCCGCCGCACCTCGTCGCGAATCACCCCCCAAAGCGAAATCAGCATGCGCAGCCGCACCAAGGGGTGGTTGGGCTTGGGCAGGCCGAGCGCCACCGCCTCGCACTGGGAGGGTTCGAAGGTAACGTCGGCGAGGGCCCGGGCGAGCACGCGCCGCCGCTCCTCGACCCCCTCGAGAGCCTCCCGCATCAGGCCTGTCTCCATGCGCTCGATCCGGTCGCGCCGCCAGTAGAGCCTCGCCAGGTCTTCGGTCTGCCGGTCCCAGAGCGCCTCGCCGGGGCCGTAAGCCGTCGCGAGTTCGCGCTTCAAAGCGGCGTAGCGTTCGGGATCTTCGCCCAGCGCCCGCATCACCGCAGCGTCGTTTTCAGGCGCCGCATCACACCCGTGCTTCAAGGCGTTCATTCTCATGCGCTGCTTCCCGGCCTCGCTGCGGGGTCCGGTCGAGCGCTCGGAATTGTGCCGAGCGGCGTCGACACGCCGGGGAGTAAGACAAGTAGCTTTGCGTAAAGACATAGTATTCTCCATCGTCAGGAAAGTTCGGGGGCAGGGGCGGCAGAGGAACCGTCCCCACAAAAGGTGAGGCAGACGTTCACAAGCCTTAAAAACTACCAGAAGTAGACAGAATTGTCAAGTATCAACACAGTACCGTCACATCCTAGGCATACGTCGGTAGGGCAAGCCCTCCCCCTACAGGTCAGCCCCAAAGGGGCGATCTAACGAAGCCCAGGCCAACGGCCTGGGTCAACGGGACCCAAATCGACCCCTGAGCCCTGAAAGGGCGGAACAATGCTCTTCAATCCCACACGTACCGCTCGTCGTAGGCAATCCCGTGCGCGTCCAGGAGCTTCCGGAATTCCTCCTGGAAGCTGGCCACGCGGTGGTGGCTTTCTTGCTGCTCGATGTACTCCACGACTTCTTCCACATCCGCCGCGCTCACCGAAAACGCGCCGTAGCCGCTTTGCCAATGGAAGTTGGCCAAACCGCGCCCCTGCGTCTTGACCCATTTCGAGGAACTGGTCTTCACTTCCTCCACGATTTTTGCCAGCGCGAGGTTCTTCGACAATCGAAACAGCGCATGAACGTGGTCGCTCGTGCCTCCGACTTTCAGCGCCGGGGAGTCGTGGTTATTGAGAACCGCCGCGAGGTACGCGTGGAGGTCTTCTCGCACTGGCGACAATAACATCGGGTCGCGATGTTTGGTGCTGAAGATCAGGTGAACGTAGAGTTGCGAAAGCGATTGCGGCATGGGGGAACACCTATCTCGCCCCTTCAGGGCTCGCGGCAAAATCGGCGGATAATCCAAACCCAGGCCGTTGGCCTGGGCTTCGTTAGATCGCCCCTTTGGGGCTCAATCAGCCGCCCTTTGGGGCTCAATCAACGGCCCCCTGAGGGCTCAGAATATTGGCAGGTTTCTCCGCAACCAGCAAGCACCTGGACGGTCGGCTTTTCATATGTTTGACGGTCAGTCAACTCACGGTTAAACACGCCACTGGGAAGTTGGACAGCAAGGTAGTGCTGGCCTGCTCTTGAGGTCCGTGGCTTTTCGTTGAGATGGGGGAAGAACCGCGGACCTACAAAACAGGTCCGCGCTACACGTCGTGGAACAAGCCGCTAGGCTGTATAACGAGGCTGGCGCAGGGCGAACCCCTCCGTTGCGTGGAGCAGGAATGAACAGAGACCGCAGAGCTGCGCTCTGCGCCAGCCCGCGGTTTTCGCAGGTCCATACCCTGCCCACTGATGCCTCTGTCTACGCTTCGACGGCAGCCTCGCGACTGCCTCGGCAAGACTCCAGGCTAGGCGGTTCGCTACTCCTTTCCTGTAAGGCTCTTTCATCCTCGACTGCATGCCGGTTTATCCCGGCGCTCTACCTGACACCCTTTTTCCCCGAGCGGGTTGATTCGCACAAGATCGCAGGGCGGCGCTCGCCATGCGCCAGCTTACCTAGTTGCTCTTTGGCTTGTCCAAGATGCCGAGAATCTTGTATGTTTCCGATTGTATTTTCTTCCCATCTAGGCTGACGGGCCAAATCAACTTCGCATTGTCACCCTTGAAGTCACCTTGAATACTATCCACGACCGGCACGCGGCAACTCCTCCGATTGCCTACTCGACCAGCCATGTGTTCCGCAAATTTGCTTTCGCAATTGACGATTGCTAGTCGGCCATCGGGAAGCTGCAGCGTGAATGTAGCACCGTGGACCTTGAAGGATTTCCCTACCGCAACATTGTTGTAGACCGCAACGTAGTCGTATTCATCTTCTTTGTCCTGTCGGTCAATTATCTTCACGTCCAGTTTTTGCGCCGAGGCAGAAGCAGCTCCCACCAAAATCAGTCCCGCAACGGCAATTGTCCACTTCACGATAACCTCCTTAGGAACAGGCTAGCGTAGGGCGAGCCCCGACGCCGCGATTCACATCAGACGTTCAGGGCTGGAAGCCCTTTGTAAGTCCATCCAAAAAGTGGTCGCGCGATGCCGAACTGAATTCTTTGACCAGCGCTGGATCGAGTAAGACTGTCCTAAGGCTGGTCAAAACGATGCCTTCAGCTATCAGCATGATCCCCGAAGCTTCCGCAGGATCCATCCCACCGAGCCGGCTCCCATGCACTGCGGCTGAACGCCACCCGTAGCCTTCTATCACAAGTTGAAATGCAACCCTTGCGTTCTGGTCGTCGCTGTTCAGGAACTTCGCTACGCGCTTGCTGATCTTGTTTTTGATATCCCGCCGATCTTCAGGGCCAAATAGTGCCTCGATGGCCACCCAGAGACTGGTATATCGAATCTCCCATAGTCCTTCTGTCAACGCGAGCCATAGGAAACGTACAGCGGTCCACACTGAACCCGGATGGGGCAGACCCTGAATAGAAGCGGCGAGCTTATCTGCCTTTGCCACGTGTTCCACACTAAGGGACGCTCCAGCGTATTTCTCATTCGGTCGAATCGTCTCAAGGGAACTCGCTCTTATCGCCGATGCAACCTGGCGTGGTTCCGGCTCAGCGGTGATCACCAAGCTCACGTGGAGGGAGGATGGACGCGCCAACCACAAGGCCAAGTTAGCAATCCGAATAAGTTCCCACGAGTCCTCACAATTCGTGCCGAGGCCTTCGCTGTGAAAGGTAGCCTTCAGACAAGCCACCGATTTCGAGAATTCTCGCGTGCCAAAATATTCCTTCGAATGATCTAGCTCGCTTTTAAACCAGGCCGGTACAGCTTCCAGCGTCACACCCGGGCCAACGCGACTCACGCGATTGGGTAGTGCGTTGAATGGCTCTATTGGTGCAACAGATTCCCAAGTTCTCGTGATCACACGATAACCTTTCGATCGGGCCTAACACCCCAAGCGCGCAGCCGCCGTCCCCCTACAGCCCTTGACCGACAGTTTAGCCCCGCCCTACCCACTTGCCTGATCTCGGCGCGTTTCGGTCGGTTTCCAGCCGTCCTCAAATCCCCAGCTTAGCCATGCAATATACTGGGCAGCCAGAACGTCGAACGTGTCGATTACCGCCTCCGCCTGCTCGCGGGTCACCGGAGTGCCATGAACCGCCGCATTGCACAATTGAAGTACCTTGAGCGTAAGTTGCATCTGCTCCGCTGTGATTGCACCGGCGTCATAAAGTTTGCGGATTAGTCGCGACCCAGTGTCCCTGGCGTCGACATCGACGTTGAAACCTTTCGCCAGATTCCGGGCAAGAACATCGATCTCGATACGCAAACCCGCAAGTGCCACATTCGGATCCTGGGCAACGAACGTACGGTAGTAATTCATGTCCAGACCACTTGGCGACGGACGGAGACCAAGCTGGATGAGACGGGCATTGGCTTCGGTAAGTGGGATTCCGGGACCGCGCTTGCGCTCGGGCGGTGCCGGGGTTGCTTCGACTTTAGCTGACAATTCCTTCGCCTCAAGCACCTCGCGCGGGAAATCGACAGAGACCCCACCCGGGAGTTCGGCTCGTGTCACCCTCGCAAGAAGTGCCTTCACCTCTTCTCGGAACGTCATGCACAGGGTCACGGCCACCGCTGGCCAAGCCAACACGCGCAAATACTCGAGAACTAGTTTCGCAACTTCCATGGGTTCGCCACCTGCGTCTCGGCAACGCCGCGGCTAAGAGGTACGCCGCTTGCGGCGTGTCCCTTTTAGCTGCTTCTTGTCGGTCTTTGCAGTATTCGTCGCCGTTAGTTTCTTCAGTGCAGCGTTAACACGCGCCTCGATGTCTGACAGATTGATAGGATCGTCATGGCCGAGGCGAAGGACAGTTTCTTCGACGAACTTGTCCCCGTCACAAACTCGCCTGACGATTACCTCAACGGGGTAATCAGGTCGGTCACCTTGCTTTACGCCTTCAGCCCGCGCATTTATTATTGCGATGACAAGATCAATGGCGCTCTTTGCGAGAGTGACGCCGGCAGTAACGAGAGCTAAGTAGACCAGAAGTTCAGGTCCGCTCTCGTGTTCGATAAGGGCGAATTCCGATCGTTGGGAGGGTGGGACGGATGCAAGGTGCCTGTCAATCAGCTCGTAGGCGTGAGGTGAGTGTTCGCGGTGGAAACATCCAGACGTTACGCGCACCTTCAAAGACGCAGACACATCCCCTTTGCGGGGCGGACGCTGCGACTCGAACGCAAGCATACGCGCTCGGAAATCAATTGCCCAATCCGGATCCATGTACACCTCCTTGAAACCGCCAGGTCTTGTTTCAACGGTCCCTGCGGTGATTGACGGTCATTCGAGGAGTGATTCACGCCGCCTAACCTCCCAGGGGTTCCCGGGCTGGCGAAAAGATGACGGCATTAAACAACTTATTAACCGGGAATGCAAGGCTAAAGAACATGTGTCGGGTGTCAGCAGGTCGCGCCGCTAAGGCTCCCGCCCCCTTCCCACGGCACTCGGTCCATTGCCAGCAGTGAAGCGTCCTGCAGAAAATAATACCTCTAACTCGACCACCGCCAATCCCCGGACTCCTTCACCCACCCTCACTTCACCGGATTGTTATGCAGGTAGTTCAGTTTCTCTTCCGCCTTCCTGGCCGGCCAGCGGTGATTAGACGCCCAGTTGGGGCGCAGACTCCTGCCTTTTGGAGCCTGCGATGTCCCCAAAGGGACAGGTCTGTCGTGCCCGCTCAGTCCAGTGGATCCAGGCGGAGCACGGACAGGTCATTCAAGTAGTAAAATCGCCAGCTTGACTACGGCCAATCCCCGGGCGAACTCTCGAGGCCGCGCCGGACGGGGTTATTGTGCATCTATACAGAACGAGTTGAATACTTGCGCATCCCTTCGTGGCACGGGCGTCCCGCCCATGATCACGGCCGGGACGGCCGTGCCACGAAAGGACGCGCCGTTACATAAGTCGCTCTGTATAGTTCCGTAAAGGGGCCGCAGACCTCAGGCCGGCATTTCGTGTGAAGCAGGCGGATCATTCTACTCTACCTCGGCCACTCCACTGACCATGGCTTGGTGTCTGGCCGCAGAGGTGCGTCGCAGCTCTTGTGAGCGCGCCAAGGCCTTGCCGGCAAGGTCCGGCTTGCCTAGCCTGCGGTATGCCACATAGAGCTGGTAATGCACATCTCCGTAGAAATCATAAGGGGCAGCCTTCTCAAGTTCGGGGATCGCCTGCGAGTCTTGCCCCAGGCGGACGTACGCGGTCCCCAGCAGGTCACTTGCTTCGGCCATGTCCGGCTGATAGCGCAATGCCTTCTGCAAATAGGGGACGGCTTTTTCCGTCTCATGCGTTCCCACGTAGAGGCGGCCCAGCAAGCACAAGGTGCGGGCGCGCGAGGGGTCGAGTTCGAGGCTCATGCCAAGTTCCGTTCGCGCCTCGTTGTAGGATTTCTTGGCCAGAAACTCTTCTCCCAAGGCCTCACGCAGTTCGGCCTCGTCTGGCTTTATGTGCAGAGCGGCTTGATACTCCTGGATGGCCTCGCCCGAAGCCCCGCGGGCGCTCGCAGCCTCCGCGCGCAACTGGTGCGCGCGCCAGGACTGGGGGAAATCCTCCTGGAGTCGATCGTAACAATTGCTCCCCAATGCCTGGTAGGTCCGCGCCAGCCAGTAACTAGCCTCGACATTTCCCTTGTCGGATTCGAGGAGGCCCGCCAGGGCATCAGAGGCGTGCTCGTACTGCTCGAGGGTGAACAGAGTTTTTCCGAGCAAGAGTTGCTCCGCTCGAGACGCGTTTCGGCGCGATTCCAGCCGTCGCGCGCATTCGGTGTACATGTGGGCGCGGCAAGGGTCCTGATCCGCTCCGCCTTCTGCGGCGCCGTGCCTGGCATTTTGCCAAACCTGAAATTCCTTGTGGAAGGCTTTCCACCAGTCGTCTGCCCGAGCGGTTTCACCCGCAGCCGCATCGAGCGCAGCAAGCAGGAAGTCCCTCGCTGCTCCTTCCGGGGAGGCTGGGGAGTTTCGGAGCGCGGCCTTTGCGGCATCAGGCGAAAGTTCCGGAAGTCCCCGTTCGAAGGCCAGATACTCAGGAGAGATTTCCCACACTTTCTGGACAGCATCCAGGGCCGCACCGGCCTGGCCCCGCACGATCTGCGTCTCCGCCAGGCCCAGCCAGGCCGGCTCATACTTCGGGTCGAGTTCAATCTCCAGGTGAAATTCCGCCTCCGCCTTGTCCGGCTTGCCTGCCCACAAGTACGCTAGACCCAGAGAGGTATGCAGCCCCGGCTGCTTGGCGTCGCCCGCCAGCGCGTGCGTATATTCTTCCGCCGCGTCGTTCCAGCGGTCACGTTGCGCCAGCATATCGCCCAGAAAGCGATTTCCCCAGGGCGAGCCGCGATATACCTCCGCCCCCCGGAACGCCATATGCGCGGCGAGATTGACGTAGTCGTGGCCCAGTTGAAACCATGCGTCTGCCTTGTCGGGATTCAACTTGGCCAGTTCGCGGTATTCATCCGCCGCTCGCCGAAAGTCTTCCTGGGAGACATAACATAAAGCCAACGCTCGCCCGCCCTCCCGATTCACCGGGTCCATTCGCATCGCCCGCTGAAGAACGGGGATGGCCTTATCCGCTTCGCCCAGCTTCAGATAGTCAATCCCCAGAATCAGTGTTGGCCCAGCCAGATCGGGCTTCTGCCGCAAGGCTGTGGATAGATTTTCCGCGGACCGCCTGTATTCCCCTAGCGAATGATAAACAAGGCCGAGATTGACTCGCGCTTCGGCTAAATTGGGGTCGAGCGCCAGGACTTTCTTGAACTCTTCCTCGGCCTGCCTGAGTTCCCCTTGCCGGAGGGCCTGCTGCCCGGCGCGAAAATGTGAGGTGACCTGATCCTCCAGAGTCTGACATCCTGCCGGATGCTGTGCCACAGAAAAGAAAGCAAGGAGGACAAAAGGAAGTGCGGGATTCAACCGCCACTTTCTATATTTCAGATGGTGTATTGCAGCCTTCATTGCGCTTTGTCCGGCCAGCGGCTCCGCCGCCCTGACTTGCGGAAAGGCTTTGCCTTTCCCTCGAGTTTCCACATTCCTGGGAGCGCGGGCTTCCAGCCCGCTCGCTCAGATGCGAGATGCGGGCTGGAAGCCCGCGCTCCCAGGCCCTCCGGGCACGAAATGGTCACGGACTCACAAGTGTAGAAACGCCAGGGAAAGGCTTTGCCTTTCCGGGGTCCGCCTTGAATCCGGTCCTTAGGTCGAGGATCGACCTCAACCTGCGAGGCGCAGCCTCGCCGAAAAAACAACAATTGAGCAGGAGAGGCCCGGAAAGGCAAAGCCTTTCCGCAAGACGGAGCGGCGGAGCCGCACGTGCGAAGCTAGCAAAATGTAGAAACTCCTGCGTGCTGACCTGAAGGTCAGCGCTACGGCCGAGCGAATCCGAATATTATGTAACCGACTGCCTGTCACTGCGCCTGCCTCCCCCCTGCGACTTGAAAGTATATTACTTACCCTGTTGCGACAGGCGCTCGTAGGCGCGCCGGTAGGGGAGGGTATTGGGATCGAGTTGGTAAGCGGCGCGATATTCCTCGAAGGCGCCCTGGCGGTCGCCTTCCTTTTCGAGCGCCACACCGAGATCGTAATGGGCAAGGTGATTGCCGGGGTTCAGTTCGAGGGCCTGCCGGTATTCCGCGATAGCGCCATCACGATCGCCTCTTTGCCCAAGCATGGCGCCCAGGTAGACATGAACCGTCCCGTCCTTCGGCGCCAGGCGCAAGGCTTCGCGTTCCTCCGAAATCGCGTCATCCCAATCGCCCTTGTTTCCGAGCGCCAAGCCAAGGTTGGAATGTGCAATTTCGTCATTCGGGCTCAAGCGCACTGCAGCACGATATTCCCCAATTGCTCCCTCCAAATCGCCCTTTTCCCTTAAGGCGGCGGCGAGGTTGACGTGCGCCAATTCATTCTTGGGATCTAAGCGCAGCGCTTCTCGATACTCGTTCATCGCGCCCTGCCCGTCGCCCTTGGCTTCGAGAGTCACTCCCAGAGCAAAGTGAGCGTTGGCGTCATTGGGTTTGATTTGCAAGGTTCTTTCGAATTCCGTCTTGGCCTCGTCGGAGCGGTTCTTGCTGGCCAAGGCAAGGCCCAGGTGGTAGTGAAGGTCGGCGGAATCGGAGTCGTACTCGAGACCCTTGTCTAAGGCCACAATGGCCTGATCCGTCTGCCCCGCCAGGAGCAATGCACGGCCCAGGTTGAAATAAACGATGCTGAACCGGGGATGCTTCAACTCCAGCGCTTTCTCGAACTCGGGGACCGCTTCCGCCGGCCGGCCTGCCCGCGTCAGCGCAGTGCCGAGGTTGTTGTGAATGCGGGCATCGTCAGGGTAGGTGGCGAGGAGCTTTTTCCACCCCGTGATCGCCGCATCGATCTGGCCCTGATTTTCAAGTTGCGCCACGCGGTCGATTTCCTTGTACATGTCGACGGCCGGCGTGCTGATGGCCATGAGTTGGTCCGGCGGGATGTTCACAAACTCCGGTATATTTACGGCTCGATTGGCTGCGGTCGCGTTGTCGATAAGAATCGCGGGACTGTCGTTGCCCTGCTCGTCGATGTGGGTGAGATACATTTGCGTGTAGGGCGAACGGCTTTTGGAAGAGAAAACCAGCCAACGGCCGTTCGGCGAAAAGCTGTGCCAGGAATTCATCAAAGAGGTATTGCAACGCATTCGCCGCGGCACGCCGCCGGCAGGTGCAGGGACGATATAAAGCTGGCTGTCGGGACGCATCAACTCCGCATTGCGGGCCTTCACCCAGACGATCCAGCGGCCATCGGGTGATACCTTGGGAAAACTGTTGCTCATGCCGTTGTGGGAAGCGCCCGCGACCGGCGTCGGCCGACCGCCCTTGCCGTCATTGAAGGGAACCCAATAGAGATCGTATTGGATCTGGGGTTCCTCCAGGTCATTGGCGTGCTCGGGCATTTTCATGCCCGGAGTGTACGGGTCCATCGCCTTCGCCCGGGCGAAGACCACGTACTTGCCGTCGGGGCTCCAGACGGCGTTGGTTTGCACGTAGGCGGGATCATCCGCCCCTGGCAAGGGCTGTTTTTCGCCCGTAGCGCGGTCGTACCAGGCGACGATACTGCGCGTGGGATAAAATACCTGGAGGAAGCGGTAGTCTTTGAAATTCACAGTAAAGTAGCCGTTGCTAAGATCCTTCGTCTGGCCCCGGTAATTGGTCAGAATATACTTTCCGTCGGGCGAGACCTGGGACATGAAACCGATCCGGGAAGCCGATACGGTCTTGTCCCGGATGGAACTCCACGAGATCACGTCCTCGTTGCGGATGGTCATTTGCGGTTTGACGGGAACAATCGCGTACAGGCCCTTGTCGTTCGCCGGCCCGTCGAGATCCATCCCCAGGGTCTTACCATCCCTCGAGAACGAATGGCAGTTGGCACAGGTGGGCATGTCTTTGAGCACTACACGGCTCTCGGTTTTCGAAATGTCGCGTAACCGCCATTGGATCAAGTGGAGCGCATCCTGGGCCAGAGGCTTAATGATCCCTTTTTCAGTCTCGGAGGGCATCAAGGGCACGTCGCGATAGAAGATAGGAGCGCCGACGAGATCTCTCGAAGTCGAGATTTTAGTGCTTCCGCTGGACACGGCATGCTGCGCGCCCTGCCCGGCGAACCCGCTGATCGTCACCACCGCGCTGCCCTCCACGGAATGCCGCTTGATCGCCTCCCACACATCGGCTTGGGGTATCCAGGTATGCGCTGAGGCCTGGTCCGGCGTGAGCTTGGGCAGATCATTCGTGGAAGAAACACAGCGCGGATCAATCGCCCCGATGATCAGGCGCTCGCCCGCGGACCCGGCCCGTATGCGAGCCGAACCGTCGGCGAAGGTGATGTCGATGCGCCAATAGGTGGCGCTCTCCGCGGCGTCGTGCCAGATGAATGTGGGAGACGTAAGCTCGGGAGGGAAAATCGAACCGTCGAGTGGGTAGTCGATGGTGATGGCGGCCAGCCGTGCCGCCGACGCTGATTGCGCAGCTTTCGGCTGACCTGCCGCCCAGTCGCCCAGCAGCGCAAGCATGATTGCGCCCAAAAGGAAGGGATGTTTCATCTGTTTATAGAACGTAGGGGCGGTTCGCCAACCGCCCCCACGCCGCGTTGAACGACCGCCCCAGGTCTAGAACGTGAACCGCAAGGCGAACTGCACAAGGCGTGGCAAGTTGTATTGCGAGCTCACCACGCCGAATTGGCCGCTGCCCAGACTCGTGTTGGGAGCGGAGAACTGGGGGTGGTTGAAGAAGTTGAAGAATTCCGCCCGGAACTCCATGCCTAACTTGTCGTCAGGACCGAACCTGGTGTTCTTAAAGACGGCAAAGTCCATGTTCTTTTCCCCATCCTCACGCAGGTCCGGCTCCGTACGGGAATCGTTGCCGCGCGTGAAGGAGGTGGTATTGGTGAAATTCGCGGTGTTGAACCATTCGCCAAGGCGGGAGGTCGTCGAACCGGAAGTGTAGGTATCGGGACCGAGTCTTGTCACCCGGCAACCGCCAATTTCGGGGATCCCGGCGGTGCAGAGAGCGTTGGTGCCGCCGCCGATGTTGAGGGGGAAGCCGCTCTGGAGTGTAACGATCCCATCGATGCCCCAACCTCCGGCGAGTTTCTCGGCCACGGGCGACAGGTTGTTTCCATACCTCTTGCCATGCCCCACCGGCATATCCAGAACGTAGCCAAGCACGAAGCGCTGGGGAACATCGAACCCATCCAGACTTCGCTCGTTGCGGAGGTTATAAGCGTCGATGTCTCCCCAGGAGGGCGCAGCGTCCCCGAGCCAGTTGATTTCGTTGTTGGTGTCGCTGATAAGTTTAGAAATCGTGTAACTGGCCAGGAGCGTCCCACCGTGGCTGAACCGCTTTTCGATCTTCATCTGGAAGGAGTGGTAGATCGAATCGCGGTCGTCGGGTTCGGCGATCGAGAACGTCGGAATACTGGGGATAAGGCAGCAGCAACTGTGCCGCGCTTATCGTGGGTTGCGTCAGGTTCCCTTGAACCAGCCCATAGTACGGATTGGGAACAGACGCCGTGAGGGCGCTGGCGGCCGCGGCGTTGGTGGGGAGGTACGCGTCCGGCAACTGGTCCTCATCCTGAGTATGCATGGGCAAGTGCGTGCCTTTTGACCCCGCGTAGGCCACGTCAATCAAGGTCCCGTCAGGAAGTTCGCGCTGGATATCGAAGTTCCACTGTTGTGCGTAACCCCCAGGATTGTTGTAAACCGGCGCGCTGGGCCCGTTAGCCTGTGCGTTGATGAAGGCCGAGTTGCGCCCCGGAGGCTTGGTAATCCCGGTGGGGAAGGGATTGTCAAACGTGTTCAGGGGCAGCACTCCCGCGTTGTTGACGGTGGTCAGCCACGGGGTGCTGTAAGTGTTGATGAAGAGGTTGTGGGGAGCGTTGTTCCAGGCGACGTCGTCAGGCAAGTAGAAGATCCCGTATCCGCTCCGGATGATCGTCTTCTCAGTCAGCCGGTAGGCGAGGCCAATGCGGGGATTCCATTCGTTCAAAGGCATCTGCTGCTCGGTGCGGCCGGGACGTGCCGGGGTGTTCACCAGAGCAAAGCCGCCCTTCAGTGAGCTTGGAATGGTCAGTCCGTTGGTCGGGTTGGTTTGACCCGCGAGCGGGCTGGCCATATTGGGCTCCCAGTCCACAATCCTGTTAAAGCGCTCCGACCAGTTCCCCTGCAAGTCGTAACGAACACCTATATTGAGAGTCAACTTGTTGGTGGCCCGCAGCGTGTCGCCAATGTACAGGGCGTTGTAAAAGATCTGGTTAGCCATCTGCGAAGGCGTCACCACGTCGCCGCCGTTATTGCTGTTCGAGCCGAAGCCCATCAGGAACGAAGCGAAGCCCTGGCCCTGCGTCGAGCCTCCTCCCGGCAAGGTGGAGGCCAGGGGGTTGGCAGAGGTCATTTCGCGGTCGAAGGCGTACAGTCCCGTTGGCTGGTTGGTCTGATAATAGTTGTTGCGCAGCAGGCGAAATTCGTAGCCCATCTTGAGATTGTGGCGCCCTTTGATGATCGTGATGCTCGGAGTGGCGCTCCAGGTGTCGTCACCGGCGCCGATCTCGCTTCCCGTTCCCGCCGAGCAAAAACCTGACCCCAAAGTGTTATCGCCTGGATTGTTGGATATGCAGGGAATGGGAAGCGGGGTGGAGTCGAACTGATAGGATCCCCATGCGCTGCCTAGCGAGGACATATTAAACCCTGCGGTGAGCGGAGTGCGCACGTAACGGTAACGCGTGTAGCCAAGGTGCAAGTCCAGAATCGAGGTGGGGGAGAGTGTAACCGTGTCGCCCAGGGCCATTTGCTTGGTTCGCACGTTTTCCGTACAGCGGTCCGTGCAGATATCGTGGAACGGGCTGTCCGGCAGGTTCAGGAGCCTGTAGTAGGTGAACCGGGCCATGACTCGCTGCTTGTCGCTGACATTGTAATCTACGCGTTCATTGACCTGGTCGGTGTCGCCGCCCGTGCCGTACGACGTAACGTAATTGTATGGGCTGGTCGCGGTGGGAACGGTGTTCGGCGTAGGGTAGTAGCCCATCAGGACTTTGGCGGCCGGGCTGATTTGGCTCGGGGCAATCAGGTTGGGCGTGCCGCTGCCGCCGGGCTCAAGGCCCACTTGCGTCCGGCAGATACCGCCCCCAGCCGCGCAGGCAGTGCTGGTGGTGGGGTCGTAGATGTTTACACCGCTGGCCGTAAAGTCACCGCCTCTCTCCGCTATCGTGGGCACGATTCCATTGGAGAATGTTGCGGAGGATCGCACCCGATATCCCTCATAGCTCGAGAATGTAAACAACTTGTCGGTGATGATTTTCCCGCCGATGTCGGCGCCAAACTGGTTCTGGGTCCAGGGGCCAACCGGAATGTTGTTGGCGTTGTTAAAGTAGTTGTTGGAGTCCAGCACTTTATTTCGCAGGAATTCCCAGCCGCCGCCATGCCAGGAGTTGCTGCCCGACTTGGTGGACATGTTGATGATTCCGCCGGCAGTGCGGCCAAAATCCGGAGTCATGGCGTTGGTTTGCACTTTGAATTCCTGAATAGCGTCTTGCGTGGGGATGACGGTGATGACGTTCAGGTACGAGCCGTTGCTGGGGACGCCATCCACATCGACGGCACTCTGGCCGGCCTGGCTTCCCCCCACCTGGAAGTCGCCTGCCGCGAACGGGTTTGCGCCCACCGGGTTACTCATCGAGGAATTGCCTCCCGATGGCGGGCCCTGCGGCTGAACTCCCGGTGAAAGCTGCACCAGAGCAAGAACGTTGCGCCCATTCAAGGGCATTTCGGTTACGGCGCGGTTCGCCACCACTTGCCCTAAGTCGGAACTCTGCGCCTGAAGCAAGGGTGAAGCCGCTTTAACCTCCAGGGTTTGAGTTACCGCCCCAACTTCCATGGGAAGGTCGACTCTCAGCGCGCTACCCACCTCCACCACAATGGGCTCGCGCGTAAAGTGTTTGAAGCCGCTTTTTTCCGCTTCAATCCGATACTGGCCGGGCACGAGGTTGACAAATGTGTACGACCCGGAAGCCCCGGCGTCCATCGTCCGCTTCTCGGAAGTCTCCAGGTTGGTGAGTGTAACAGAGGCGCCGGGAATAGCCGCTCCGGTGGCGTCCAGAACGGTCCCGGTAATGGATCCGTAGACAGTCTGCCCACGTACGGGTGCGCACCAAATAAGCAAGGCACCCATCGTGAGCGAGATTAGAGCATTCTTTCTGGACAACATGCATACCTCCTCTCGTAGTTTAGGAGTTGTTTACCAACTCGTTAATCGTGTGGACGCAAGGAGAGACCTGCCCCGACGCTAAGCAAGACTAAAGCAGCCCCGACGCAATACAAACAACCCTGCTTCAGCAGGGTAAGACTAGAAGCTTTGGACCAACTCAGAACTTGTGGAAAGTCACCAAGAGGACGTGTCCCGACGCAAAGCAAACAGCCCCGCCTGAGCGAGGTAAGGTGCGAAGGTACCCGATAGCGCAAAAGTCAACCGCGCGCGTTTCCATCGCAGTCGACTTTGGTATCACCGCTTGCGGAGTAACACAACGGTGTAGCAGTTAATTCTTGACGCACCAATCGTTACTGCTGCAACCCAGGAGAGATTGTACTCCCGTACGAGCCCGCATGCAACTGTAACGTCGCTGTTACAGCCTGCCCACGCTCCCGGGAAGAATGAAGCCCATCCGCATGGCCGTCCGCGACCGTTCCTGAATCGACCGCGCGGGCAACGTTTGGCAGCCGGGACGGGTTTTGCCAGGTTCAATCCGCACCGGCCCCCAGCCGTAATCGCGCGGGAGTTCAATGCATGCCCGCATATTTCGATCGTAGATTCGATTCATCCAGAATGCGATAACGCCCCCAGCAGAATCCTCTGCTGGGGGCGTTATCCGTGATCCTCGCGGCCCGCGAAACGGTCCTTCCTAGTGCCTCTGCTGGTTCCTTATTTCTGCCCCGCCAGGACGGTCAGGTCAGACTCGGGGAACGGGCCGTAGCTGCCGGTCCAGGCCAGCGTCTCGTTCGTCATGGGAGCGACGTCGTAGACCGTGCGGCAGGCGCCGCACCTGCGCTCTACCGTCTGGCATGCCTGCACGTCGGCCGGTGACAGCCAGGCGTACCAGTGCCCGCAGGGCAACAGCACCGTCGCGGCGCCGCCAGGCTCGGTGGTGATCTGTACTGATGTCAGCCAGGTTCCGTTGCTGTTGTCCATCTGCCCATGCTCGGGGCTGAGCGTGAAATCCGGATGACGCTGAGTGTGAAATCCGGATTACGGGCACCCACGCAGAGCCTAGTGCCTGTGGTCGCGGGGTTATCGCTCCTCCGGGACTGGCCGCCGGGGCTCGGCACCGGCGGCCGACCGGGGAGCGCCTGCTGATGATCGTCCCGCCGAGTGTCCCGGCGCAGCCACCGCCTAGCGTTTGCCCTATGTTGAAACGCTGGGCTGCGTGGCTGAGGAAGCACTGGGCGGTTTTGCCTCAGGGAATCCGGAGGCTGGTAGGCGGCATCGCCATTGTCGTGCTGGCGGTGGCAATCGCGTGGGTGCTGTTCGTGCCTGCGGCGGATTGGCTCGCGCACCATGACGTCAGCTCAGCCAAGGGACCGCTGCTCCAGACGGCACGGGACGCCGCGCGGGGCCGATTGCTGACGCTTGAGCGGGCCTGCTCGCTGCGGGCGCGCTGATCTTCACTGCCCTGAACTTCGACCTCTTGCGGCGTAACTCGGAACAGGCCGACCAATGGCAGCGGCGCACCTATGAACTGACCGAGCAGGGACAGGTGACCGACCGCTACACCAAGGCCATCGAGCAGCTAGGCTCCGACAAGCTCGACGTGCGCATCGGCGGCATCTACGCACTGGAGCGCGTCGCCCGCGACTCCGCAACAGACCACCCGACCGTGATGGAGGTCCTGACAGCATTCATCCGCGAGCATTCAGATGAGCGATGGCCGCTACCCGAGCGCGACACCGACCCGCGGAGAACGCGCCCCGACGTACAAGCCGCCGCCAGGGTGATCGGGCAGCGGGATGCGGAAAACGACAAACGGCAAATCGACCTCACCGGCGCGATCCTCGCCCACGCGATCCTCGACGGCGCGTACCTTGCCACACCCGCCGCCCGCAAGTAACCCCTGGTCCTGGTGGGCGGCAAGCGTGGTTCGCTGGCGCCGACTTCACCGGCGCAAAACTCAAATGGGCACACCTCGACCACGCGGACCTCACCGGCGCACACCTCAACGGCGCGTACCTCGACAACGGCACTCACCTCCACCGCGCGATCCTCGACCACGCGGACCTCACCGGCGCACATCTAAACGGCGCGGACCTCACCGGCGCGGACCTCACCGGCGCGAACCTCACCGGCGCGAACCTCATCAACGCCAGGTGGCCTGGAGATGCGCCAGTTCCGGTGGGCTGGAAACTAGACACCAACTCGGGCCGACTGGAGAGAGCAGGCACTGACTCCGGATCAACAGAGGCGAACTAACTTCCCGGCGGCTCCCGCCGTGCGACGGATGCAAAGCCGCGCTCACCGGCGAGCCCAGACGGCGCCCCACCGCCGCCGCGCTCGCACGCGCGTTTGTTAGCGGCCTATTTATCTGGGCGGCACGCAGGACCATGATCAACGGTAGCGCTCTTTGCGCAGCTCCGGCTGTCACGGAGCGTGACTGACCCGGTTGCCCTGACTGTAGCCACATC
>CAWIUZ010000106.1:0-15031 GCA_963838915.1 uncultured Acidobacteriota bacterium | reverse complement strand
GGCTTCTGAGCGGGCAGGGTGAGGATATCCATAAGGTTATGATCGCGGTCGAGAAAGCGAATCTCTCCTTCCAGCTCATGATGCAAGTCCGCAACAAGATCGTCCAGGCGTATCGTGATGTCTCCGGAACGGCATTTTGAAGGATAAGGTATGGCGTTGCGCCCTAACGAGGCTTTCGACCAGATTCAGAAGTATCTGCGGGGGCTGAGTCGGAAGCAACAATTCACGCTGGCAGGCGGAACGGCTCTGATCCTCGCGAGCCTCCTAGGGTTCGTGTCGCTGCTCGGCAGGGCCGATATGAAACCTCTCTACTCAGGGTTGCAGCCGGAGGAAGCGCAGTTCATTGCACGAACGCTCGCCGCTGAGAACATTTCCTACGAGATTTCGACCGATGCAACGGGCTTGAAGGTTCCCGCCAACAAGGTTGATTCGGTGCGTCTGGAACTGGCTTCACAGGGATTGCCGCAAACTGGCAGGTTGGGCCTGGAGCTTTTCGACAAACCCAATTGGGGGGGAAGCGACTTTGCAGAGAAGGTGAACTACCAGAGGGCGCTCGAAGGAGAGCTGGAACGGACCATCCGGGCGATTCGGCAAGTGCAGTCTGCGCGAGTTCACCTGGTGATGCCGCACGACTCGCTTTTCAGTGAGCGCGAACGCGAGGCCAAGGGGTCCGTGGTGGTCAGGTTACGCGAAGGCAGGCTGGCGGACAGCGCGATCCGGTCCATAACTTATCTGGTGGCCAGCGCCGTGGATAACCTGCGGCCGGAAAACGTCACCGTGATTGACGCGGACGGCAATATCCCAATTCTGTCGGGAAGACACACACAAGGGATGGACCACGATGAAGTTGAGGCGATGGAGAGCCAGCATGACCGAGAAGCTGGTTTCAACCCTGGCTCCTCTGGTGGGACGCGAGGGGATAAGGGCCAGTGTTACGGTAGAGTACGACCTTGCGAGCAGCGAGAGCACGCAGGAAACCTACGATCCGACCGGTTCGGTGGTGTTGACGTCGCAGACTTCCCAGGATCAAGCGTCGGTTTCGGACCCGCAAGGAATTCCCGGAACGCCCAGCAACGCGCCCGACTCGAGCGCCAAAGGAGCTGCCACGGCGGCGGCGGACAGCACGCCAGACGACGCAGGACAGAAGAGTGAAAGCAAAACATACGCGGTGAGCAAGGCGGTACGCCATGTGGTTCAGCCTTCGGGAGCCATCAAGAAGATCGCCGCCGCGATCCTGGTGGATGACGCGGTCGAAACCAAATCCGAGGGCGACGCGAAGACGGAGAGCCGTCGCAAAAGGTCGCCGGAGGAAATGAAGCAGATTGAAGAACTCGCGAAGGCGGCGATTGGCTTCGATTCCGCCCGGGGCGATCACGTGTCTGTCCAGAATATTTCGTTCAGAGCGATTGCTCCCGGCCCGCCGCCCAACCTGACGGAACGAGTGGCTCCGCTTCTCCAGGAATGGATGGGGGTAATCCGTTACGCAGGCTTGGCTGCTTTGTTCCTGTTGATCTACCTCATCGTCCTGCGGCCCGTAAAGAGACAGATCGTAGCCGCTTTGGCGGTTCAGCAACCGCAACTTTCCGCGGGAGCCAAGCAGCAAAGGGCCTTGGGCAAGGGCGAGGCACCGCGAAGTGAGTTAGCTGCGGAAGCGGGGGGAGGCGAGTTGACCGATATCAATACGGAAGTCAAGAAAACCGTGGTGCTCAAGAACCAGTTGGCAGAAAGAATCAAAAAGGATCCTGAAGCCGCAAGCCGCTTGATCCAAAACTGGGTCCGGCAAGGTGAGGTTGAAGCATGACCGAAGCTCTGTCCGTGGCTGGGGCGGAAGGAAGTCACCGGGGGCGGCCTCACCTAGACGCTCCGGGCCTGACAGGTGTCCGCAAGGCCGCAATCCTGCTGGTGCTTCTGGGGGACGATGTGGCCAGCGAGGTGTTCCGGCACCTGGACATCCCCGAGGTCCAGCGCCTTACGGCGGAAATATCCCAACTCTCGTCGATCTCTTCTGACATGGCAGCTCACGTCCTCCAGGAATATCACCAGCTGTCGTTGACTCAGGACTATCTCGCCCAGGGCGGGCAGGAGTATGCCACCCAATTACTGGTCAAGGCATTCGGAAAGGAAGGCGCGAATACCCTGCTTGGACAGGTTATGCAGACGCAGGAGGCCAATGCCCTGAGTTTTGACACCTTGCGGAAGGCGGATCCGGAGCAACTGGCGAAGTTTGTGGAAGGCGAGCACCCTCAGACGGTCGCGTTGCTGCTGGCTCATCTGGGGGCTCGCACCTCAACTTCCGTGCTGGTACTGTTGCCCGAAAAACTGCGAGCCGAGGCCGTCCGGCGGCTGGCAGTGATGCAACAGTTCTCCACCGAAATGGTGAAGCGAATCTCGGCGGTGCTGCACAAGAAACTAGCCTCGGTAGGCGAGCAGAGCCGGCGTGCGTACGGAGGTGTAAATGCGGTCGCCGAGATGCTCAATAATGTGGATCGGAAATACAGCGACCAGATCCTCTCCAGCATCGAGCAGCAAGACCCCAAATTATCGCTGGCCATCCGAGACCTGATGTTTGCTTTTGAAGACCTGAGCACCGTCCCGGAGACCGCCATCCGTGAAGTTTTGGGCCAAGCAGATAAAAAGACATTAGCGACTGCCCTGAAGGGCTCGTCCGAGGACTTGAAAAACCACTTCTACAAATCCATGTCTTCGCGCGCCGTGGAAATGTTAAAAGAGGACATCGAGGCTCTGGGGCCGGTTCGTTCCAGTCAAGTTCGGCAAGCGCAACAGGAAATGGTGAATTTGGCGCGTAAGCTCGAGGCAGACGGCAAGATTACCTTGAAGAGTAGCGGAGAAGATGCCTATGTGGTCTAGGCCGCAGCTTGGGGTTGAGGAAGTTGTGGCGCCCTCAGTTGAGCCTTTTGTGTATCGGGCGGTGCTGGAGGCGATGGGTGAAGGAAGGGAGCAAGGCGGCGGCAACGGAAAACCGCCCGCCCCTAATTCCCATGCTGCCCCGCAAGTGGGGCGCGACTCGAGGCCGCCGCAAAAGCCAACCTTCAGCGAGGACGAGGTGCGGGCCAAGGAAGGGCAAGCCCGCGCTGTCGGGATCAGGGACGGTGAGGCGCAAGCCCGATCCAAGTGTGAGCGTGAGCTGGCCGCAGAACGTCAGGTCGTGTCCAAAGCGGTACAAGATTTTGGGCGCGATCGCGAGAATTACTTCAGCCATGTAGAGGCCGAAGTGGTTAAACTCGCCATCGGGATCGCGCGTAAAATCCTGCACCGGGAAGTGCAGGTTGACCCGTTATTGCTGGCCGGGGTGGTGCGCGTGGCGCTTGATAAGATCGCCGCCGGCACCAGCGTGCGTTTACGAGTGCATCCCGATCATGTCTATGCGTGGCACGACTTCTTTTCGAACCAGCAGGAGCATCGCGTCGTTCCGGAGTTGCTGGGCGACGCAACCCTGGGGATGGGACAATGTATTTTGGAGACAGCCTTGGGGACCACGGAACTCACTTTGGAGGCTCAACTGGCAGAGATTGAACGAGGATTCTTCGATTTGTTGGCTCAACGCCCGGTGACCGCCTGATGGACCCTGCGAAGCAATTAGCCCCCTATTTCCAGTATCTCAATTTGTGCTCCACGTCACGATGGTTCGGCCGTATCACCAAGGCAATCGGCTATCTCGTCGAATCCGAGGGCCCTTTCTGTTCTGTCGGCGAGTGTTGCGAGATTGCCGACTCCGAAGGGCATGTCGCAGCCGGTGAGGTTATCGGATTCCGGGGACCCAACGTGCTCTCGATGCCCTTGAACAGGTTGGGTGGAATACGCTACGGCGACCGGATCACGACCTGGGGCGCGCAACCCACAATCCGCGTCGGTGAGGGATTACTGGGTCGAGTGATTGACGCTGTAGGGAAACCCCTCGATTCACTTCCAGATTATCGCGCTCGCGATCATCAACCACTGCATGGTTTCGGGCCTGCCCCTCTCGAGCGAACGCCCATCCAGGACGCGCTGGCTACGGGGATACGAGCCATCGATGGCTTTCTAACTTGCGGTCGAGGGCAAAGGCTGGGGATTTTTGGCGGCAGCGGGGTCGGCAAAAGCACCTTGGTGGGCATGATGACTCGCGGTAACGCGGCCGACCTCGCTGTGCTGGCGCTGGTGGGCGAACGCGGGCGCGAGGTGCGGGAGTTTCTGGAGGGCACGCTCGGAGTCGAGGGACGCAAACGGTCAGTCGTTGTCGTCTCAACCTCCGATCAATCTCCGTTGCTGCGCATTCGAGCTGCACTGACCGCGACCGCGGTGGCGGAATATTTCTGCGCCCGCGGCAAAAACGTTTTGTTGGTGGTCGATTCGTTGACCCGATTTGCGATGGCCCAACGCGAAATCGGATTGGCGGCCGGCGAGCCCCCTACCGCGAAGGGGTACACGCCCTCGGTTTTTAGCCTCCTCGCCCAGTTGATCGAACGCGCCGGGCGCTTTAATGGAGGCAGCATCACAGCTTTCTATACGGTGTTAATGGAAGGGGATGATCAGCTTGACCCGCTGGTGGATTCCATCCGGGCGCTCGTAGACGGCCACATCGTGCTCGACCGGCGGCTCACCTCGCAGGCCCATTTTCCGCCTATCGGGATTCTGGACAGTCTTAGCCGTCTCATGCCCGCCGTCACCGCGCGCGCTCACCTGGACAAGGCTAGCCGGCTGCGTCGCCTGGCCGCCGCCTATGCTGCTTCCGAAGATACAATCCGAGTGGGCGCTTACCAGAAAGGTCTCGACCCCATTCTCGACCAAGCCTTGGCGATCATGCCGGCGTTGACCGCATTTCTTCAGCAGCGCCCTGACGAGAAAGCTCCGTTCGACCAGACCGTGGCGGCCTTGCAAGCCATTCCAGCATAGCAGGTTACATTATGGCATTTCGTTTTCCTCTGAAAGCTCTTCAACGTCTGCGCGCCATCTATGAACGGCGCGAGGGGCAGCGTCTCGCGGCCCTCACACTCCAACTATTCAACGCTCAAAAACAGCTCGCCGCTCTGCGTCAGGGACAAATCGACGAGGCCGGATCGCTTTCCAAGAGCTTACAGCTAGGAATGACGGGAGCCGAAGTTCAATTTCAGGTTATCCGTTCGGCCGCACGCCTCAGGCGAATCAAGCTGGTAGCCCAAATGGTCGAGAGCTTGAGCCGGCAACGCGAAGGGCAACTGGCTGAATACCGGCAAGC
Source organism: uncultured Acidobacteriota bacterium (assembly GCA_963838915.1). Lineage (GTDB taxonomy): Bacteria > Acidobacteriota > Terriglobia > UBA7540 > UBA7540 > CAVROP01. The sequence continues at coordinate 9,816 of CAWIUZ010000106.1, read as the reverse complement.
GCGACAAAACCTGGAGGTCATTTCGCGCCTCTACGAACGACAGCTTGCCGCCTATCGACGCGCTCAGGCGCGCCGCGAACATCAGCAAGCCACCGACATGTTCCTCATTCGTTTCCAAACTCCGAATGACGGTCAGTAGTTGCCTGGAGACTCGGCAAAACTTTCCGCCGGTGAGTTCCCGCAGAACCTTCCTACCACCCTACCTTTCTCCCATCCTGCTCCCGAAAACCGTTGAGGAAACGGAAGATCGCCGCCACCTTGGGCGGTTCTGCGGTTCGAATCAGGTTTGGACCAGCGGATGCTCAATTAGAAGTGCCCAGCAGGGGCAAAAACAATGGGAGTTCTCACCGCCAATATGGTTGATGCAGAAGGTCAGGCTGGGATCACCGTCATCACGCGAGCAGCCTCGAAAACGCAAACGAACGCGGATTTTGCAACTGAACTTGAAGGCAGGCTTGCAAACGATTCCGGCCCGCCTGAACCGGGACAGATCATCGTACCCGAAGGTGCGTCGGAGACAGAGAAGCTGCTTAAGGACGGGGAGCCGCGCCACGAAGCTGCCGTCCCCTCGACGGTTTCGCCGGACGTGACTTTGTCATCAGGTTCCATCCCTGCAACGACCACGCCAAAGGGCGACGCCCGATCCAGTGCTACTCTCAACCAAACGTCGGCGTTTCACCTCACCGTAACGCTGCCTGCGCTTCCTCTTGAACAGAGGCTACAAGCCCCTTCAGCCAAGGGCGTCGCGCCGGAAAAGACCAGTTCGATTTTCTCATCGTCACTCCCCGCCCAGAAACCTGCAACACCACAGGAACAGCCCGAATCGGCCGCAAATCCAAAATCAGGTTCGACAACCTATGAAGTACCCGCCGATTCCGGTTCGTCCGTGCATCCATCTCGCCCCACGCAGGACTACGCCGTAAGTCAACAACGACCCGTAGTCACAAAGACAAATCCGGAACCGCCCGGTGGTGCAAGTTCGACGTATTCGAGTCGTCTGAGTAGAAGTACAAAACCGGTTGAATTGGGAAAGCCTGCGCAGCGCCCCAGCGTAACCGCCCAGTTTGGACCGCCACAATCCTTCGTTGGCGCCACTTGCACATTTTTGGCCTCGCAATCCAAAAATTCGAAAGAGATCGCCATAAGCCCCGCGACGCCGGCCGTCATCGCCTCACCCGTACAGCCACCTGGCTTGACGCCGACCAGTGCATTCAAACAGCACACGCCCGTAGGTGTTCCAGCACCAGCTGCGGATCAGTTTTACCCCACTCACGGAGCGAACCTGAGCCAGTCAAGCGGAGGAACACAGGGAGCAACAATAGCCACACTCACGCCGTCGCAGAATGCGGTGAGGGGATTGGGGCCGCTAGCTCCTTCCAGTTACGGCACAACCGCGGGCGCCTCCAGTAAAAGGTCCAATGGATTTCCTCCAGATAACATCAGCCCTGGTTGGAGCGATACTCTCGACGCGCCAAGCGGGAGCCGTTTGAGTAATGGGCAGCGAAGCGTGTTGGCGGAAGCAGCCTCGTCGTCACCCGGCGTAACACCTCCATCACAATCCCATGCTCTCGCAAGCGGAATGAACCCGCTTGGCACGAAAGGCTCCAGCCACCCAAACGATACGTCCGCTAATTTGGCGGGCAAGACTGCAACATCGCTGCGTGGCCCAACAACCGAGTCAGAACTGCAGAATGTCTCCAGCCTCGACTATCCCAATTCTGCGGCACCCTTGGAGAATGGCTCGATAGCATCCACGACCAACCAGGGAGCACCCATCGATGCAAATCCGGCGACGGACCCGTTCAAAACAACCGGGAGCTTCACGTCGAAACAAGCCGAGGCGGGTTCTGCCGGGGGATTGAACCTCTCTCGGGATCCGTCGGCGACACTAACAGCGTCGCGTTCGAGCGGCACGAGCCCAGACGATGGCCCACGCACCGTTGGAGCAGAACCGCCAACCCGGCAGGCTGCTACGCAACCGGAGGCGCAAGGTTCTTCCGGCAGTCCGCAATCGACCGTGCCTCCACAGGTGGCCAGCAACGGTGGGCCCGCTCCGAGCGCGGACAACCCTGGGGTCCCCAGTGATGACGAGCCCATGATTTTGTTAGACGTGCCGGACTACTCGTTCGCGCCGCCATCTGGATTGACCAAGGCACTTTCGCCCCTCGACGGCGACGACCCTGCGAGTCCGGGTCGAACCAAAAACCCTCGGGATGTGAGTAACGCGGCGCCGGGGCCAAGCAGCGGTGCTTCGCCAATTCGAATGGCCGACAGACATGAGCCTGCTTCCGCCCAAAGCCAAGACACACAAGCAGCGCCCTCCGTCACAGACAAGCGGCAGTCGGAAGCTTCCGGTCATAAGAACGATGCCGGGACAACTCCCGACCTGACGAAGGCAGCAGGCGCAAACCTCGGCTTGTCTAAGACGAGCGCCTATTCAGCCAATTTGCCGCAGTTCGGCTCCCAGGCGCCCACTCAAACAGGGCGCGCGGCTTTACAGGGCGAGGGAGCGCCGCAGGGCCGCGCTGAACCCGCTGGCACGAGTCTTACCACGGGCTACCAGCCGACGGTCCAAGGGGCCGTGAGTTCCGCGCGTCTCACACAGCAAGCCGGTAGTGCAGAAATGCAAGTCAGGCTTCGCACCGAAACGCTTGGCCAGATTGATGTTCATACCGTACTCAAGGGCGGTGATATTGGCGCCTCTATTCGCGTCGAAGCTCGCGATACTCAGGCGATGATGGCCAACGAAATCTCCCATCTGGAGCAGGCTCTGAACGAGCGAAGTCTTCGCGTACAGCGCCTGGACGTTCTACAGGGCTCCGTGTCTGGAAACCAGTCGGGTGGAACAGGGCCCGGCAACTACCACGGAAATCCGTCACAACCCCGGCCGGGCTCCGCAAGCCATTCCGTGGTCGAGACGTATCCGGCGTTACCCGAGACTCTGCCGGTTTACGACGATGGGGTGCCCGGATCGTCAACGGCTCGAATCAATCTGCGCGTTTGAAGGAGTGGCGAGTATCCCTCGCCTAACGAAACGAAGGAGTGATGAACATATGAACGTAATCAATACTCTTGGACTGAGACCGATGGATTCGACGACTGCGCCGTCGGGGTCCACAAGTTCTTCTCCGAGCTCATCAAGTTCAGCCAATAACGGTCTGAGCACCAGCTCATTCATGACACTATTGTCGGCAGAACTTCAGAACCAGGACCCTACTCAACCCCTCGACCCGACGGCGTTTGTCTCCCAACTCGCTCAGCTCAGCCAGCTTCAGTCGGTAAGCCAGATTCAGCAGTCGGTCAGCCAGATAGCCAGTTTGATGTCGAGTCAAGCCTCGGCAGCCAGCGGCAGCACGTCAGGCTAACGTTGGGCCGGCGGAAGCTGTCTCGAGCGGGCCGGACAGCAGACCAATAGCAGTTCCGGAAAGATAGGAACGCGTGGACGAAACACGGCGATGCGTCGCCCAACCAGTTTTTGGCTAATTAAATCTTGAGGAGGAACGTCATGGGATCTTTTTCAACTTCATTGTCAGGTGTCGAGGCTGCTTCACAGGACTTGGCCGTCATTTCCAATAACCTCGCCAACCTCGATACCACTGGTTACAAAGGTCAAGAGGCAAACTTTCAAGACTTCTTTTATCAAATGTTAGGTACGGACGGCGCAGGCGATCCCACTCAAATCGGCGCCGGCAGCGTAATCGAATCAGTGAACTCAACGTTCACACAAGGTACGATTGGCAGCACAGGTGTCCCAACCGATATGGCCATTCAAGGGGATGGCTTCTTTGCCGTGCAGGAAGGCGCATCGACGCTCTATACGCGCGCGGGCGACTTTTCGCAGAATAACCCGGGGTTCCTGGTAACCAGTGACGGCGGGTACGTGCTTGGCTATCCCGCCGTCAACGGGGTTATTAGTCCATCTCAAACCCTCGCCCCCCTTCAAATCTCCAATGGCCAGATCAGCGCCCCGAACGCTACGAGCAATATTCAGTTGACCATGAACCTCGATGCATCTGGCGCGGCGGCGGCGGCGGCCACAGGTACGCTCACCGCAACGGGAAATGCTACCGCCGGTGACACGATTGCCATTGGGGGCACCACATACACATTCGTAACCTCGCTTACTTCAACTCCCAATGAGGTCCTTATCAGCTCTGCCGCGACAGGGGCGGAGGCGGCGACACTGGCCAACCTGGCCGCAGCGATCAACGGCCAAGGCGCCGGTTCAACCTGCAGCACCGGAACCGTCGCGAATGGTGAAGTGACGGCAACGTCCAATGGCACCGCAGGCACGCTGTCCTTAACCGCGACGGGTGAGGGGAGCGCTGGCGACGACATCGCCACAACAGCAAGCTTGGGCACGAGTTCCACATTTGGCGCATCCTTTGGCGCCGCCACCTTGACGGGTGGTGTCGATGGCTCCAGCTTCAGCGAGCCTGTGGTGGTCTACGACTCGTTAGGTACCAGCCACAACGTCACCTTTAATTTCACTAAGACTACCGCCGCAGCGGCAGCCGCAGCTACGCTCACCGCAACGGGAAATGCTACCGCCGGTGACACGATCACCATCGGGGGCACCACATACTCATTCGTAACCTCGCTTACTTCAACCCCTAATGAGGTCCTTGTCAGCTCCGCCGCGACAGGAGCGGAGGCGGCGACACTGGCGAACCTGGCCGCAGCGATCAACGGCCAAGGCGCCGGCTCAACCTGCAGCACCGGAACCGTCGCCAATAGTGAAGTGACGGCAACGTCCAATGGCACCGCAGGCACGCTGTCCTTAACCGCGACGACTTCAGGACCCTCCGGCGACAACGTCGCCACCACAGTAAACTTGGGCAACGGTTCCTCATTTGGCGCAACCTTTGGCGCCACCACGTTGACAGGTGGCACCAATAATGGCTGGACCTACCAAATCACAATTCCGCCTGCGGATGAAGCTAGCACCGGCTCGCCCATCGTCCTGAATAGCGGCACGCTACAGTTTGACGGCAATGGGAATCTACTTTCACCGACTACCAATGTGGCCGGCATAAGTGTGACCAAGCTGGCAGACGGCGCGAGCCCCATGGGCCTTACTTGGCAGCTCATGAACCCGACAACGGGAGTGGCCGACATCACGCAGGTGGCCGGACAATCCAACGTCTCGAACGTCGAGCAGGACGGGTACACGAGCGGGGCGCTCCAGTCGTTCACCATCAACGCCGACGGAACCATCCAAGGAGTCTTCTCGAATGGCCAGACACTCACGCTGGGGCAACTTGCTCTGGCCACCTTCCAAAACGTGCAAGGCTTGCAGCTTAACGGGTCCAACATGCTTTTAGCCACACCCTCGGCAGGTATTCCCAGCATCGGTGCGCCCAGTTCAGGAGGTCGGGGTACGATCGTCGGCCAATCGCTCGAGGCCTCAAACGTCGACATGACCACAGAGCTTTCGGAGCTGATCGTGGCGGAGCGGGATTACCAGTCCAACGCCCGCGCCATCTCAACCGCCGATCAGATGCTCAATTATGTGCTCACGATGCAGCCATAGTAAGCGCCGGCGGCTGATCGTGAACGTGAACTGAAAGAGCTTTTAGCCTGTTTCGCTGGGGTCCGCACTCTCGAGAGCGGCCGCCAAGAGCGGACCCCAGCCTAGTTCTAAGAATCATGCCATGAGATTCTTCTAATCACAGAATGCGAACCACACAAGATCCATAAGGGTGGCGAAATAATTCGTCCCCCCGCCTCCCGAAAACTCCCGCATCGGCAACCACTTCCCGCCTCCGCCCGCTCGTGGCCCGTCTTCTTCCGCACTCTGAGAGTTTTTGGTGCTCCACTTGCTCCCGAGTATATCGCTATGGATGAGACGCCTAGTCAGAAAGCAGAAGCAGTCAAGGTGCCCGGCAAGAAGTGGCGCACAGTAGTGGTGGCGACGGGACTCCTTGTTTCCCTCGCGGCCAGCGTAGGGTGTTCCTGGTTTCATCGCTCCGGTTCCAAAACGGAACCGAAGCCCAAAACGGAACCCAAAGCTAAATCCGTCATGCACCTCGACCCGTTTGTGGTGAATCTGGCGGACGCGGAAGGCGACCGCTTCCTTCGCGTCGGAATTGACCTTGGACTCGACCGGGAGGCCGAGGAGCACGGGCACCCTGAGCAAGCAGCCATGCTGCTTGCTCGCACCCGCGACACGATATTGTCGATCTTGACTACCTGCAATGCCGAGGCCCTGGTTTCTGCCAACGGCAAGGTAGTCCTCAAGGAGCGGTTGACCACCGCCCTTCGCGAGCGCGCACCGGAACTGGGCGTGCGTGAGATTTACTTCACCGAGTTCCTGGTGCAACGGTAAAACTATGGAACCCAGCCGGACCGAAACTCTTGTCGACCAGTCGCCCGGCGCCGAGGCCGCCTGGAACCATGTCAAGGGACTGCTGGGCACGCTCAGCGTTGAGATCCCGATCCAGCATTTTAACGTCAGGCAACTCCTGGACCTGGCGCCGGGCGCCATCCTGGATACCCACTACGAGGAAGGATCCCACGTCCCGGTAATTGTGAACGGACAACTGATCGCATGGGGAGAATTCGACGTAGTGGAAGAGGCCTTGGCGATTCGGCTGACGGAACTTGTTTCCTGAAGTCGAAGTTGCAAAAGCGTCCTGCACGATGCCGGGCGCGGATCCCGACGCTTCGGCCCCACTGAACTTTGGTTGGCGAGTACGGAACCGCCATCCCATCGTGACAGCGCCGGGACCGCCGCGCCTCGACGCAGAGTGCAGGGATCTTCGCATTAGAAGAGGGCAGCATGAGTCGAGCTAGTCATGAGAGTTTTTGGTCCGCCGCGGGCAGCATGTTCACCGTTCTCGCGACGCACGTCCGGAAGAGCCTTGATCGGCGCCGTTCGGTGCGCCGGCTGCGGTTGTCGGAAACACTCTCGCTGGGGGAAAAGAGATTCCTGGCAGTCGTGCAATTCCAGCAGCAGGAATTCTTGGTTGGCGGTACCGGAACCTCCATTGCTCTTCTGGCCAAACTGAACGGACCAGACGCACCGGACAAGCATGACGACGCACAGCAAGTGGGTGTTTAGATTTCTGGATCTCAGGTGGGAGTTGACAGCCGCATCTATGTTAAGGAAAGTCTTGATAACCGTGCTGGTGATGGGAGGGTTGAGCGCTAAGGCGATGAGCGCTCCCCTTCCTCAACAGACCAAAGGATTGGGCATACCCGGTCTTGAAAGCGTGGGACACTCCGCTCCCTGGACGATACTCATCCTGCTCACGCTTCTTACGATTCTGCCCGCCATACTGCTGGCGATGACGCCCTTTGTGAGGCTGCTGGTGGTGTTCCACTTTCTCCGCCAGGCGCTGGGCACTCAAACCACGCCCACCAACCAGACGCTCATTGGCCTTTCCCTCTTCCTGACGTATTTCATTATCCAGCCTGTGGTCGTGGATGTTTACAAAGTCGCCGCCGTTCCGCTCCAGAAGGGAACAGTGGATGCGCTCCAAGCCGTTGAACTCGCAAGCAATCCGGTGCGGCAATTCATGCTCAAGTACGCGCGAGAGAAAGACCTGGCGTTGTTTGTTGAGGTCGGCAAGATACCTCGCCCGCGCCAACCGGAAGACCTCCCAATGCGCGTGGTTATTCCAGCTTACATTCTTTCGGAACTCAAGGCGGGGTTTCAAATCGGAATGGTTTTGTTTCTGCCGTTCCTGGTCATCGACCTGGTTGTGGCGTCCGTTACCACTTCAGTCGGAATGCTGCAGTTGCCGCCGGTGATGATATCGACGCCGCTCAAAATACTGCTGTTTGTGATGGTCGACGGCTGGAACCTGGTCGTGGGGTCATTGATGAAGAGTTTCTCCTAAGGGGTAACCATGTCGCCAGAAATGGCAGTTGAACTCGCTCGCAAGACCATGGAGACAGCGTTTCTATTGAGTGCCCCAATCCTGGTGGTGGCGACCGTTGTGGGGCTGCTTATCAGCCTTTTGCAGGTCATGACCTCCGTCCAGGACATGACATTGTCGACTGTCCCCAGGTTGTTCGCCGTGGGACTCGCCACGTTTCTGCTTCTCCCGTGGTCGCTGCGGGTTGTTACGAAGTTCACACTCGAAGTCTTGACTGATTTCCGGCGTTTCTTGGGATGAGGAAGGCAAGGAAGTGGGCACAGGATTGGAACAGGTGATAGCTCAGGCGGTGTTTGTCGGCGCGCGCGTCGGCATGGTAATGGTTTTCGCCCCGTTCTTCGGGAGCTTGAGCATCCCCGCACGCGTCAAATTGGGATTGACGGTGGCTCTGACCGCGCTGCTCTACCCTGTCTATGCGCCGCGCTCGATCGATCTCGCCAATCTTAATTGGTGCAAAGTCGTCGGCGGCGAGGTTATTGTCGGCCTGCTACTCGGCCTGACATTGACTTTCGTCGTCGAGGGAGCAGAATTAGCCGGGCAGATCCTGGGATTCCAACTGGGCTACTCCCTGGTGAACGTGATCGACCCCCAGACCCAGGTGGACACGCCGGTTCTTTCCGTATTCCACCAGAGCATCGTCGTGCTGCTGTTTTTGGAACTCGGGGTGCACCACTGGCTGTTGCGAGGTTTGGCGAAGAGCTTCGAGTATTTGCCTCCCGGCGTGGCCACCGCCACCCCTGCCGCTACTGAGGGACTGATTCACGCGGCGGGCGCCATGCTGGTCATCGCGGTACAAATTGCCGCGCCGGCGCTCAGCGCTACCATACTCGCCGACATCATTCTGGGTCTGATCGGCAAGGCCTCAACCCAACTCCCAGTCATGTTCATTGGGCTCTCCGTCAAGGCGCTGGTGGGTTTCCTGGTGATCATGGGTTCACTCCGGTATTGGCCGGTTTTGATGGACAGGTATTTCGTTCGCGCCCTCCAGACGGCGGAGCATTTGTTACAGCTTGCGCGGTAGGCATGCGGAGGCATCACAAGGCTGCCCAAGGGCAGCCGCAAGTCACGACTTACTTCCTGGATCGATGAAAGCGTTTTGCTGTGGCAGACGAAAGCAAAACTGAACAAGCGACACCGAGGCGACGCGAGAAGGCCCGAGAGAAGGGCCAGGTGGCACGTAGCCGCGAATTGCCTTCCGCCTTGGCGCTCCTCACCGTGACGTTTCTGGTGTGGGGGCAGGCCGAAGTCTGGAAGCTCCAGTGGCGTGATTTTTTGGCTCACAATTTGCTTTTGCCTTCGGACGACATGAGAGCCTATTTAACACTGCTGCAGCGCACGGCCATGCTGGCCATTCGTTGGGGCGCGCCACCACTGCTGATGTGTTGGCTGGTCGCTGCCGGCGGAATCGCAGCGCAAGGCGGTTTTGTCCTTGCTCCCGCGGCGCTGGAACCAAAACCGGAGAAGCTGAACCCGGCGTCAAACCTGGGCAAGCTTTTTTCGCTGAACTCTCTGCGGGGCCTTCTGAAGTCTCTGCTGCCCGTCGCGTATTTGGTGTACCTCGGTGTCACCCTGATTACCGCTCAATGGGAAAAGATCTTGCGCTCTTGTTTTTTGACACCGCGCGCCGCCTCGGGCTGGATTTTCGAGCTCGCCTTCGGAATGGCCTGGAAAGCCGGATTGGTGTTCGCGATCTGGTTCCTGTTCGACTACCTCCTCGAGCGATTGAACTTTGACCGGCAACTGCGCATGAGCCGGCAGGAGATCCGCGAGGAAGCCAAAGAAACCGAAGGCCAGCCACTGATCCGCTCCCGGGTTCGCCGCCTGCAACGACAAATGCGCAAACGGCGCATGCTGAAGGATGTGGCGCGCGCCAGCGTGGTGATCGTCAATCCTACGGAGTATGCCGTGGCCCTCGAGTACCGGCCGGAGGAAA
>CAWIUZ010000105.1:0-7394 GCA_963838915.1 uncultured Acidobacteriota bacterium | reverse complement strand
CTGAAGGAAGTGGGATGGGCGAGAGGTCAATAGGGCAACCGTCCGGACCAAGCTGGTCGTCCATCCCCAGCATTAATATGGTGGGCGGGATTATGACAATGGTTTCGCAAGCGGTCTGCGCGAACTGACTTAGGTCATTTTGCGAAACAATGCCGCATTCGATAAAGGGCGGCGTCGTCGGGACGCATGGGGCGCCCGGCCAGGCGGTTACTGGAAAGCCGGTCTCCAGCGCGTTCGCGTCCCAACCTTGAACCAGCTTTTCCTGCTGCGCATAGAGCCAGGCGAGCGACTGGGCAACGTCGCCGTAAAGATCGCCTGGATAATATTGTGAGACCGTTGCCATTTTCTAAATCCAGGATTTAGCATCCAGGATTCGGGATTCAGCAGGAACCAAATGAGTTCTCCGTTTGAATCCTGAATCCCGAATCCTGAATCCTTTCTACGTTCCGTAACCGCCAACGCCGTATAGCGTGACACCATACCCGCTGAGGGTTATCGCGACGTTAGCCGTTACCGAAAAGCTCGCGATGGCGATGGCGAAGTCCGGAATCTCGACTAAGTAGTAGGGCTGCTTCTGCGCTTGCGCCAAGGCTTGCATCCAAGTTTGGTTTCCTTGAATCATAAATTCGTCCGAAGATCGGGTGATCGGGTGATCGAGTGATCGGGTGAAGATTCGAAACTCGAAATTCGAAACTCGAAATTCGCCGTTACGGATTTCCGATTTTCGACTTTCGATTTTCGAATTTCGGGTTTGGCGTTCGTCCGATCTCCGGATCTCCCGATCATCCGATTCACGTGACCACCTGCCTAAACTTCAACTTAAAAGAATACTGTCCCGGCGCTTTATAGTCCGCCGTCCAATTGGTGTCCTCGAGCCAGTAGTTGGTAAATGCCGGCTGGGAGGCGTCCGGATAGTAGCCGAACTGCCCGCCGCTGAGCGCAAATTGCATGAACTGATTCCAAGCCTGCACATCTGCGCCGACGGTTACCCACTCCATTTCCAACTCGAGGAAGGTGTCAATCCGTTCAAGCACGGCCTCGCGCACACCGGCGGTCGAAATGTTATCGTGCCGGACCGCGCTGTAATCGTATGCCGGTACCTTACGTGGGGGATGCAGAAACGCCAGCGTCACTGGGCCGGTTCCCGGATCGTAAATAATCTGTGGGTAGCTCATGTTCAGTTTTCAGTCCTCAGTGTTCAGTCGTCAGTTCTTACTGAAAACTGACAACTGAAAACTGATGTCTATCCTGCCGCATACGGTGACTTCTGCACCGTTGTGGCGTTCAACGGCACGCCACGCTGCACAGCCGTGTTCAGCGTGGTGGCGAGCCATTGGCCGGCTTGTGCATCCCCTACTACCATGACAGTCAGGTTGCCGCTTGGGGGATTCAGCGCGCCAGCCGCGCCTGGGGCAAGACCGTAGGTGCCCATTTGCGGAGTGCTTCCGTATCCGCCCCCACTGGAGCGGCTGGCTGACTCGCGGTTGGTGCTGGAGCTTTTGCCTCCAGGCATCGCCGCGGCCGCTGCGCCCGCCACTCCGGCAATGGCGCCCCACTCCGCCGCCGCTTCAAAATCTGTGGCCGCGGCGGCCGCCGCGTCGGGGTCGCCGAAGAAGATTGATTGTGCGAGAAACCAAAGACCCTGCGCCAAAGCATTAAGCGCGTTGACGCCCGCCTGCTCCGAAACGGAGGCCAGGGCGGCCTTCGCGGCCTGTTCCATCGCTTTGCCGACGTTTTCGCCGTAGACTGACGCTGCGATCCCCGCAGCCGTCATGGCATCGGCGGTTGCCATGAATGCCCCGCTGGCTACCATCTGAAAGTTCTGCATGGCGCTTTGAGCTGCGTTGATCGACTGCGTCGCTTCGCTCGCCCAAGTCTGCATGCTCGGCGCCAGTTGGTTCGTCATATCCTCGGAAACCTGCCGGGCCAGACTATCGAACTCTTGAAGCGGCGCGACGATCTCCCGATTCAGGTCGGCCATCGAGTTTGACCGCGTTCCCCTCGTGCCCGGCGCGCTTCCCCTGCCTTTGGATTTGTCAGTGGCCATTTTCAGTTCTCGGTTCTCAGTTATAAGTCTTCAGTTCAAAACCTAGAATTTCATCCCTCTCCCTGGGGAGAGGGTGTCCTGCTGCCGGCGCTTTCATCAGCCGGAGCGGGACGGGTGAGGGGTCGCTTCAAGGACCATCGATCTGTTCCGGTCGTCGGTTCCCAGATAGCGGTTCTTACTGAAAGCTGACGACTGACAACTGACAACCTCACCAAAAGATGTTCTTTGCCTTTCTCTCATCTGCGCGATCCGCGTCATCTGCGGATACCAGCGTCTGCGTGGCGGCTTCGTCAATTCTCCAATGCGCCACGGCCCGGAAAAGCATCTCACTCGGTGTTTTGCCGTACATCCGTCCCATCGCAGCCGCTTCCCTCAATAAGTCCCGACTCGACGCGAGGAAAGGACTCCAGATCCTGGCCGTTTGCCAGGACCTGGCCTCGCAGGTACTTCAGAATAAACTCGGCGTCCTCTCCAGGAAGCCAGTTGGGATCGAATTGCGTGGCGCCTGGCTCGAGAGAGGGCTTCGGGTCAACGAAGGCCTCACAGAGCATCTGCCGGTCCTCGTGAACAAGTAAAAGTGTTTCCTCGGCGGTCAGGTCCGTCCGCACACCGACGCCGACCAGATCCAGCTTCTCGCGCAACTCCGGAGGCCACCCGCTGCGGCGCAGCGCCCAATAGAACTTTGTGGGTCGTCGAAGCATCACTGCGTAACCACTCATGGGCAATACCACGCGCCTTGCTTCTTCGAAGGCACTCTCTTCGGCCAGGTTGCGGAAGTCAGCGGCCGTTGCGATTCCGTTTCCAGTTGTCATAGAAACCTACTATCGAGAAACCAGTGATCGGGAAAAACTCTTGTCATTTCTGGTGCCCCGAGTTAGAAGTTCGTTGAAGAATTCAGCCCGCGAAGCGGGCGGCAGACTCTAGCCGATGGCGCAAGCCGTGGGTCGCGAAAGCCCACCCTCTCCCCCGTCCCCTCTCCCGCCCGGCGGGAGAGGGGTGCCGAAGGCGGGGTGAGGGGCGTCTAACCCAGGGCTTGCGTCCCGGGCTACTCTATGCCGCCCCTGAAGGGGCTCTAAAGAGCGTTCGCACATAAGAAAAACTCTCTTAACGAACTTCTGACTCAGGACACCCGCTGTTCAAACCGTCAATTCAGCAGGCGATATAACTTCAGTTCATCCTCCCAACACTCGGCTTGAAGCGCCCGAAGGATAACTTCCGCCGTCGCCACTATGACGAGTTCTTCCACTACGGCGGCCCCGGGGGGCTTCGCCTGCTCCGGTCCGTCGAGGCCAACGAGAATACTCAGCTCATCCACTTGGACCTTCATGGTTTCCATCCTCCCGATCCGCTGGCCGGTGTCAGGGCGAGAGCGAGCGAAGCAATCGACTGTCCCAATCCCAACGGGAAAAATCGAAGTCGACTATCGTTCACCCAATCACCCCTTCATCTGATCGACCGATCGTCGGTCAGACCTGTCTCCACACCATTCCCACCTGGTCCCCCGCCGGACGGCTGGAATCCGCGATACCCTTGAACTTCACTCCGAAGGTAGTTTCTTTCCCGCGCGAAGGGAAGCTTGACCGCTTCTGCCTGGTAAGCTTGGTAAAGGTGCGAGACCACGAACTTGCCCGTTACGTCTCGACGCGGAGAGATTACTGCGACGCCAAGCTTGGGCACCGGGATGATGCCTCCGAAAGTGATCTGCTCGTACGCCTGTGCACCGGCAGGCTGGTTGGCGTCCGTACCCGTCGAGAAGGTGCCGGGAGGAAAGAAGCTGATCAAGTTGGCCAGATTCGACTGCTTGATGGTCACGTCAATCTCGTAGGCATCGGAGGTCATCACGACATCGACGGGCGAGGCCACCTGGTCGGCTGCAATCTCTTGATATTTGGGCGTCATGGTGGAAGTGATCGCCCCCTCCGTCGCCCCGGCAAAGTAAGCGCCGTAAGGCCCGACAAACAGCCAGGCAGCCCCTCCATCGCTGAGGGCCGGGCCGGGAGCGGTGGGCCAGGACGGCACGCTGGAGCCGGAAGTCCCCGCCGCCAGGCAAAGTTCTGTATTGTTGTTCGCGTCTTTGATCATCTGGCTGAGCAAGTAAGCAGTCGTTGCAGCCCAGGACCCGAGCCCGGTCGCCTGCGTGGGCGAACCGTCCGCCCCGATAACCATCCGGCTTCCGTGGGCAGGTTCAGGCACGTACAGCCACAACCGGCCCGGGCCTTGATGAATTGCTGTCGGCGATAAACTTGGAGCCATGTTCTCTCCTTAATCGGGTGATCGGGTGATCGTGCGAACACTTTGTGATCGGCGATTGGTGATTGGTGATTGAAACGCCCAATCACAAATCAGAAATCACAAATCACAAATAATTCATCCGATTCACTAGTTTTCCTCGATCTCCGCCAGGATCGACATCGTTGCTGCCATAACAAACCCGCTTTGGGCTGCGCGGCGAATTTCCTCGAACGTATGGCGCTCGGCAAAAAGCCTGGTGAGTTTTCCGTTGGCCAATCCTGGCGAAAGTGCGCCTTGCGGAAAAGGCGGAAAAGGCAAGGGAAGACTGGTGAGTAGAAAATCGCCGGGTGTCAATTCCCAAAGCGAATCGAGAACTGCACGCACGGCGCGCACGTAATCCTGGATTAGTTCTGCCAAGACATTGCGGTCCTGATGCGCCACCGTAACGACGCAGGTGAGCCCGATGGTCTGGTGCAGGGTAAAGTTTGCCTGTTCTTCGACGGCCAGCGTATCGGGAGTCAGCAAAAGTGCTGGGAACTGCTGCACGGGGAGCAACGCCAGATCGTACTCGGCGAAGGGCGCGTAACTCCCAGGTACGCCCGAGACAAAATCCAGTGCTGCCTGAATGTCGCGATTGATCACCGCCAGGAGTTGCCTTACCACCTGCTTCGATAAGCCCGCGTTGTAATATGGCGTCCACATTTCAGCTCTTATTCTTTAATCGGGCGATCGGGAGATCGGGTGATCGTGCGAACAGTTTGTGATTGGCGATCGGTGATTGGTAATTGAAACGCCCAATCACAAATCAGAAATCACAAATCACAAATAATTCACCCGATCTCCCGACCATCTGATCTCCCGATTCTCAAAACACCTGATCCTTGCTGAAGGATTTATTCTCACCGCGTTCCGGGGCGGTGGAGCGGTCTGTCTCGCCGCCCGCCGTACCGCCCAGGGTGGGCTCGATCTCGACCGTCCTGGCAAGCTGGCTAAAGAACTTGTCGTAGAGACCTTGCTTGATCTCAGCAATTTGCAGTTCGTACGACTTCCGCCGCTGAGTGGCCTCAGACTCTTCGCCCGCTTGCAGCGAGACATTTCCTTGCAGCGCGTCGGCGACGTCCGCAATGGCCCCGTCGCGATTAAGCGCCCGAAGGAAGTTCGCCTGGTCGGTCGTCAGCGCCATCGCGTCGGGATCGATGCCCCTCGCGTAAAGCGCGGAGCGGATGCGCGCCTTGCGGTCGTCGATCCAGTCCTGGATCTGGGTGTCCTGAATCGAATTGGCAGCATTCCGCACGAAACGTGGAAACGCTGTACAAACGTCATCAACGGTGCAGTAGCTCATGAAACCTCCGGCAGATCGGCAGATGGTGAGGTAGGCAGGTCGCTAGGCTGCGACCGGCCGACCTGCCCACCTGCCTATCTGCCCATCAGTACTCGACATAGATGTTGCACGACGTTCCCGTCCCCGATCCGGCGCCAACATAAATGTTGGTGCTGTCGGCAGCCTGATACTCGTAAAAATTGTTGTTCGAGCTCGGCTCGATCGAGACGGTGAGTGGCGTGACGGCGTTCCCTTTGCCATCGTTCAGGCCGTGGGGCACGCTGTTGTTTGCGCCGGCCGTAAGTCCGGTCACGGTGAGCTTGGCGTTCTTAACGAAGGGACCGGCCAAACTTTCTTCGACGAACTGCTCTGTCAGTGAAACGCTGACTGCCATAGAACCTCCGGTAGCGCGGAACTCCGTTTGGGATCTCCGCGGGTCTTTGAACTTGTGTAGGGGATACCCTGACGGCCCCTACGTTCGGATTGCCTGACTGCCTGCTACTTCGTTTTGCCCGGCGCGGTCGTGGGAGTTGGTGGAAGCCCTTTAGCGCCGGCTACCGGTGCGGGTGCCTCCACTGCACTGATCGCCTCCCGAGCCGCATATTTGAATTTCACGAAGATCTTCGCCAGCTCTTCGTCCAACTCCACTACACCGCGTTCAAACCGCTTGCCATCGTGCTCGATGGGATTCAGAATTTCGATTTTCATGTTTCCTCTGGTAGCGCGGACCGCCGGTTTTGCGGTCCGCGGATTTTCGAAGGGTTTGGGACAAGCCGCGGACTGCAAAACCGGCAGTCTGCGCTAACCCTGGCTACTGGGCCGCTCTAAACGCAGTTCAGCCACATGTACGCCGCCGCGGACGCCACGAGCTGTTGCGCGTAGTACTTCTTAACACGCAGGAAATCCGATTCCAGCGAAGCTTCGCGCCATCTCAGAACTCCGCTGCGCTTCGCCCAGAAGAAGGTGTAGCCCAGGCTGGGCACACGAAGGCCGGGCCGGGGCGGGCGGTAAAACAGCAGGGCATTATTGGCCATAAGGTAGCCCAAGTTGTCCGCTTCGCCTTCATTCGAGGTCTGGTAGATTGCGGCTGAGACAAGCACTTTGTCGACTTTGAAGACCCGCGCCAGATCCTGCTCGTCGAGCTGGTTTCTGGCACCGTTGGCGGTATACTTCACGCGATCCAGAATGCGGGGATGATTGGCGAGCGTATCGACCACCGACTGGGCGAGCAAGAGATAGTTGGGGAAATCTCCGATCTGCTGCTGCACTGTGCGGCGCGCCGCCAGAACGACGCTGACCGGGTCTGAATTGACGTAATCCGACCACTTCGAAGTTCCGGAGAGGGTGAGGTTCTGGGTTATGTTGGTGGGCGTTAGGATGTTGTTGAAGAGATTGATTTCTTCGTTGAGCGCGATGATGTTGGTGAGCTTCTCGGTCTTTTCGATTTCGATCTGTGCGCTCGGGTCCGCCTGTTCGCGCTCGTCGTCGGTGATGGAGTCCTCGAGGGCGTGTCCATCGGCCATGTAGAATCCCCGCGCGTCCAGATCGACTTCGATCTGCTGCGCCCGCTGGCCGGCCGCGTAAGCATCCTTATACGCGCGAAAGTGCTGCTTGGAAAACTTGAAGAACACGTCATTCTTCTTCAGGACGGGCACGACTGGCAGCACTTCCTCCGCAACAAAAGCCTGGTTGCGATAGGCGATGCTGATCTGGGTTAGCGCCTCGTCAACGTGAATCTGGTTGAGACTGGGCATTGGTTATCCTCCAAGTGGCTAGTGGCTAGTGCCTAGTGCC
>CAWIUZ010000104.1:0-5248 GCA_963838915.1 uncultured Acidobacteriota bacterium | reverse complement strand
GTAACAAACAAACAAACAAAAACTACTGGCTAATCCTCTCCTCTCCTCTCCTCTCCTCTCCTCTCCTCTCCTCTCCTCTCCTCTCCTCTCCCTCCCTCCCTCCCTCCCTCCCTCCCTCGCCCCTGGGCGGGTCAATGCGCGACTTCTTCTATCTCTCGCTCGAGGCGATTTCGCACAAGATCGACGAGACCATCTCCAACACCACCATCCGGCGCCTGGTGAACTACAACTATACGCCGCAGCCGGGCCAGCGGCTTCCCTACCCTCGCCTGGTCACCTCGAACATCCTGGTGGTTAATCCGCTCGAACTGCTCGAAGTGGCGAAGGACGTGGGGAGATTCGACGTGGACCTGCTGCAGCCGGACAACGACACGGAGAACTGGATTCGCAAAAAGTGCGGCCTGCCGCTGAAGTCGAAGACGCCGCGCACCCGCTACGCGCCGGTGCAGGAGCGCATTCACGAAACGGTCGAGAGCGATGCGCCCATTCAGCCGGAGAACCCGGCTGGCCGGGAGCGAAGCTCGGTGATTGACACGGATTAGAACGCTGCGCCGCAGAGCTACGCTCAGCGCCAGCCCGGCGAGTTTCGAATTTCGACTCTCGTTTTTCGGATACTTAACATGACGATCTATAAGTCTCCGTATGAACAATTCGCGGTTTCGCTCGACTTCGGCTCGCACCTCGGAACAGGGAACACCGTTACCACCATCACTGCGGTAACGGCCATCAGTAATCTGGCTCAGGCGAATTCGACGGCCGAGGTCATCGCCGCCGCACCCGCGCCATCGATTTCTGCTTCCGGCAACGCGGTGAAGTTCCAAGTGACGGGAGGCGTAGTTGGCGAGACACACCTGATCTCCGTTCAAGTCGTTTCGTCGATCGGGGAGAAGCACCAGGAACACGTGACGCTGCGGGTGGTGGAGTAAGGGGACGAGATCCGGGTAGGTGATTGGTGATTGGTGATTCGCGATCGAAGGAGATTGGTGAAATGAACAACAGGATTCAGGATTCAGGTTTCAGCTTTTGGCAGCGGTCGAGTGTCGCGCTGCCGCTCATGGCGACGCTGATTTTGCTGCTGGCTGCCTACTGCGTACTGCCGGCTGCGTATTTGGTGAAGGCGGCGCCGGCGGCGAACGTACAGCCGCGTCCGGTGGGTGTAGTGACGGATACGCCAGGGATTACGATAACGAGCGCCGTGGCAACCACCAGCGCCACTCCTACTACGAGTGCTCACGAGGCCCAAGTTCTTTGGACCTTTGGCACGGTGAGCGGCACATACACGAGTTGCGCGGTGCAAGCCAAGACCAGCTACGACGGCGTGAACTTCCTTTCGCTGGGGTCTCCGGTAACGGTGACGGCAACCACAGGTACCGTCAACGCCTGGACCCTCATTGAGCAACTCGGGACAAACTCCGTGACCTCTTCGACTGCAAGCTCGACGGCGGCGCTGGGGTTTGGACTAGTGACGGAGTTTACGTTCTCCTGCTCGAGTTACGGAACGGCCGCACCCGTGAGTATTAACGTGATTTACAGGTAGCAAGGATCTGAAATTTGAGATCTGCGATTTGAGAGTTGCGATTTGAGAGTTGAGATTGGCATTGAGATTGAGATTTGAAATTTGGGATTCGAGGTTTGAGAACTGTGATTTGCGATTCGGCTGCGATCGGCAATCGCAAATGGAGATGGACCATGGCAGAACGTGCCACCTTGAAGCAGTACTTGATCGTTGATGCAGACGGCAGAGGCCATATGCCGGTGCGGGATACCCCGGACGGACCGCTCAACCACGACCTTATGAGCGTCGACTGGGCCGTGTTGCACGGCGGATATCGCGGAATCAGGTACGAAGGGCCGGGAAAGATCGCGGCGGTCAAGAAACTCAAGGCGCTCTACAGGGCCGAGGGGATGGACGAACCGAACGCGCAGGGGGCAGAGGGGGAGATGGTGAGATTGGCAGATGGGCAGATGGGCAGATGGGCAGATGGCGAGAATTCCAGAATCCGGATTCAAGATTCCAGAACAGCAATCGACCCTCGTCAATCGGCAATCGGCAATCAACGATCGACGACGGACTACCCACACGCTGCAACCGGCACTCATCCATCTGCAATCGACCATCGTCATTCGACCGCCGTCAATCCCGATGGACCGCGATTCGTGGTGATGCTTTCTGAGCCGCCGGGCGCGGGCCTGATTCGGATTCCAATTGCCGTGACTGGCCAATGGAAAGGCGCGGAAAAGGAATTCTCGATTGGAGTCGACGATCTAAAGGAAATCCGGGAGAACTTTCGCAACAAGCCGACGCGGGAAATCAACGTCGATTACGAGCACGCCTCGGAAGTGCCTTTTGGAACCGGCGGGCCGGTATTGTCGGCCGGCAGAATCGTGAAATTGGATGATCCGGAGAAATTCAATGGATCGGGAGATCGGAAGATCGGGAGATCGGGTGAACAACAATCAGCCCGCTTGAGCAATTCGGGTGGTCGCGCGATCAGCGGATCACCGGATCGCCCGATTGCTCACCCGATCACCCGATCACCCGATCACCAGATCCGCCATATCCTGTGGGGCTGGTACGAGCCCACGGACAGGGCGCGGCAGCTTATCGCTGCGAAGGAGTATCGCTACATTTCCCCGGCCATCCGTTGGGGCGCAAAGGACAAGGTGACGGGGAAAGTCGCTGGAACTGTTCTCACTAGTGTGGCCCTGGTGAATAAGCCTTTCTTGGAAGAGATGCCCGAGATTCACTTGTGTGAGGTGGACGGTACGAGGACATTCGTGAGTCTGGGCCAACTCCACCTTCCCGCGCCCGTCAACCAGGATCCGGGATTCAGGACTCAGGATTCAGGATTCGGAAAATCGGGTGATGGGATGATCGGGAGAACAGAAGTGCGGGAGCCGGGAGCTAGAAGTCAGAAGCCGGGAACGACAAGCTCCTCACTCGTCACTCGTCACTCGTCACCGTTAGAAAAGGAGAAGGAAATGGCAAAAACTCTGAAATTGAAGTGCCTCACCGACGAACACATCGAAAAGCACGGCCTCGAGCCGGAACTGAAAGGCAAGATTGGAGTCTTCGACGGTGAGGAATTGATCGGCGTTGCGGACGGCGCCGAAGGTTGGGAAACCAAACACGGCGATGGCGAAGATGCCAAGAAACTGGCGGAGGTTTTCGCGTCTGACGTCGGGCTGCCAGGGTTGTCGATGGTGGATATCGCCGCCCTGGTGAAGCGCGGGATCGAAGCCCCGATGGATCAATTCGCCGTCCTCTCCGAAAGCATTCACGACGGCCGGATCAACCTGCTCGAGGCCGGCAAGCTGGCGGACGCGGGGCGGGTTAGTTTCTCCGCCATACTGCGAGCTCAAGAAGCCGAACGCAGGGTGGACGCGGCCGTGAGAGCGGGTAAGGTGCTGCCCAAAAACCGCGCTCAGGCGCTGAAGCTGGCGCTCTCCGATGCGGCGGTCTTTAGCGCGCTGGTCGAGCACGCGCGCCCGGTGGTTGACCTCCGCAGTCATGGCCACGCGGGCGGCGGCGAACAGCCCACCGCGCAACAGGCCCTGATGGCAGAAGTGAACGCCTACGCCAAAGAAAATAAGTGCTCGCTCAGCGCGGCGCTCTCTGATGTGACCAAGCGCAACCCGGAACTCTGGCGGCTGTACTCGGAAGAGATTGTAACCGCTGTCGAAGCAGCGGCAGAAGAAGAAGAATAACCGGATCGGGTGATCGGGAGATCGGGTGATCGGGTGAACGCCAAGCCCGAAACTCGAAATTCGAAACCCGAAAATCGGAAGTCTGCATCGGCGAATTTCGAGTTTCGAATTTCGATTTTCGGCCGTTCACCCGATCTCCCGATCACCCGATCAACCGATCAAATCAGGGATCCGCGCCTCTTGCGCGCGGAGCCCCGGACCATCCGGTCCGGGACGGAGCCCTGTACCAGACGGTACAGGGAGGAGAAGGAGAAAAAATCATGTCCGATGGAACCGTAAATACACCGTATTCGCCGCCCGAGACGTGCCTCGGAGGGGCTTGGCCGGCGAACGTGAAGTTGATGTTTGACACGGCCTTGGCGTCGCAGACCAAGATTCTGACCGACGCGCAAAACGCCGCTAATATCGCGCTGCTCAACGCGGTCGGGGTAGCTCATGCTGTTGCACAACAGGGTCTTCGCCACGCTGAACTGGCCGCAGCCGACCAGTGGCAGGAGCAGGCCACCAGCACCGTGATCAGCGATGACGACTTGGCCAAAATCACCCAGTCCGTGACCGCTGCCATCAGCGCCGTGCTCTCCAACATGGCAACCGGTAGGCCGGTGGTGAACCCCACCGGAACCACGTCGGCCCCGGTGCCGACGCCCTAACTGCCAATCGGGAGATCGGGCAGCCAGCTCTCTGCTATCAACTGCCGATCTCCCGACCACCAGAGCCGAACATGTAGCGCTGACCTTCAGAGCCTGCCCTGAGCGGAGCGAAGGGTCAGCAACAATCAGGATGCCGGCCTAAAGGTCGGCGCTACGGAGGAAAAACGAATGAGTGACATCACTGCGATCGACCAAAGCTACCATTTGAATTACAACATCCAAATCGGCAAGTTCACCTGCCTGGCAGCGGATTCCACGGTATCTGCCGACGGGTGCAACGTGCCGAGCGGGGCCAACGCGCCGTTCCTGGGCGTGGCGCAGGAATCCATTTTGCCGGACGCCATGGCCGACTATTCCGGCGGCCTGTACACGCTTACCAGCGGCGCCGCCTGGCCCACCAATTCCGTTCCCACGAGCGGACTGGGGCGCAACATCCGCACCCGCATCTTCGGGATCTCGCGGGTGGTGGCGTCCGGAGCGATTTCGCGCGGCGCTAATGTGAACATCGCCAACGTGCAAGGCCAGGTGAAAGCAGTCAGCGAAGCTGTCGGCACGTACATCAACGTGGTCGGCATCGCCATCGACGCCGCCGTCAACCCCGGCGACGTGATCCGCGTGCTGGTGATGCCATTTACTTACAAAATGTAACCAAGGTGTCGGGTGTCAGGTTTCAGGGGTCGGGGCCCCGTCGGCGGCATCCCCACGAGCGCGTCGCGGGTGCCCTGGCACCTGAAGCCTGGCACCTGACACCTTTCTCGGGCGTCCGCCAGGGTGTTCGCCTGGATCATCCGCTCGCGGTGGTGCCCTGGATAACTCCGAGCCGAGAAACTGCAGTGCCTGGTGCTTAGTGCTTAGTGCCTAGCGGAGAACGACCGCCCCGTGGACACTAG